>NZ_CP068983.1:3706022-4013863 GCF_016801025.1 Paradevosia shaoguanensis
GGCTTCGCGATTGACGCGGATGCCGAGCACCGGCTGGGCGGCCTGGAGATTGGACTCGACGTCGGCCAGGCCGGGCACATCCTTCATTTTGGCCATGATGGCGTCCGAGAGCCGACCGAGTACCTGGAGATCATCGCCGTAGATATTGACCTGGATGGGCTTGGTGACGCCGCCAAGGCCGCCCGAGGCGCCGACGACGGCCGTGATGCCGGGGATAAGAGCCAGGCGCTGGCGCACGGGCTCGGTCATTTGCGCCGGTTTGCGGTGGCGCTCCTCCGACGGGACCATGGAGACGAGGATGCTGGCGCGATTGTCACCCGTGGCGTTGCCCGCATTGATGGTGGTGTAGGTGCGGATGACCTCGGGGAATTCGCGCAGCGCCTGGTTGACCTGGTCGGCCTTGGTCGCGGTGTAGTCGATCGAGGAACCGACCGGTGTTTCGATATCGACCTGGAATTCGGAATTATCGGCCGGCGGCACGAACTCGACCCCGACCAGCGGCACGAGGAAAAGCGAGGCAACGAAGATCACCGCTGCCGTCAGCAGGGTGATGATGCGGTGGCGCAGGCACCATTTGAGGATGGAGCGGTAGCGGTCGCCAATCCACATGAAGCCACGATCGAACTGCTCGACCGCGCGGCCGACCGGCCCGCGCTTGGCATTGGCGTGCGAAGCCGGATCGTACCAGACGCTCGACAGCATCGGATCGAGCGTGAAACTGACGAACAGCGAGATCAGCACGGCCACCGAGACGGTAACGCCGAACTGCAGGAAGAAACGTCCGAGAATGCCTTCCATGAAGGCCACGGGCAGGAACACGGCCACGATCGAGAGCGTCGTCGCGAGCACGGCGAGGCCGATCTCGTTGGTGCCGTCGAGTGCGGCCTGCCGGTGGCTTTTGCCCATATGGAGGTGGCGCGTGATGTTTTCGCGCACGACGATGGCGTCGTCGATGAGGAGGCCGACCGACAGCGAGAGGGCCATCAGCGTCATCATGTTGAGCGTGAAGCCTAGGAAGTAGAGGGCGGTCAGGGTGCCGATGATCGAAATCGGCAGGGTGAGGCCGGTGATGACCGTCGAGCGCCATGAATTGAGGAAAAGGAAGACGATGATGACCGCGAGCACCGCGCCTTCAAGGATTGTCGATTGCACGGAGTGGAAGGATTCCTCGACCGCCACGGCGTTGTCGCGAACCACGCGAATGCTGACATCGGCCGGCAGCTCGTTCCTTTGCAGGTCGTCGAGCGTCGTGCGGATGTCGCGGGCAACGCCCACCGTGTTAGCGCCCTGAATCTTGACGATATCGACGGCGAGCGCCCGCTGGCCGTCGAGGAGCGCGAGGCTCGAGGTATCGGCCTGTCCGTCCTCGATGGTGGCGACATCGCCCAGCCGCACGGGCTGGCCGCCACGTCTGGCGACGATGATCTTCAGGAACTCCTCTTCCTGCGCGATCGTGCCTTCGACCTGGATCGAGCGCACCTGCAAGGCATCGGTGATCGAGCCCGCGGGAATGTTCCGGTTGTCCTGCTGGAGCGCGGCAAGGATTTCGCCGACGCCGACATTGAAGGCGCGCAGGCGATCCGGGTCGATATGGATGTTGAGTTGGCGCGGCACGCCGCCCACCACCGTCGCGCGACCGACGCCGGGGATGATCGACAGGCGACGGGCGATGGTATCCTCGGTGAGCGTCGTGAGATCGCGCGCCGAGCGGGTATCCGAGCTCACTGCCAGGGACAGTACCGGGAGCTCGGAGGGATCGAAGCGCAGCACCTGCGGGTTGTTTGCGTCATCCGGCAGGCTGGCTTCGATGGCTGCGATCTTGTCGCGCACGTCCTGCGCCGCGACCGAGGAGGAGACCTCGAGCTTGAAGAGGATGATCACGACCGACTGGCCGGGATAGGAGCGCGACTGGATGCTGTCGATGCCGCTGACGGTGTTGACCGCGTCCTCGATGGGCTTGGTGATGTCGTTCTCGACGGCATCGGGCGAGGCGCCCGAATAGGTGGTGAGCACGGCGACGACGGGCAGGTCGACATCGGGCAACTGCTCGATGGGGAGGCGCTGGTAGGAATAGATGCCGAAGACCACGAGCGCCACCATGATCATGGTGGCGAAAACCGGGTGGTTGACGCTAATGCGGGTGAGGAACATGGCTCATTTCCCCACGATGGTGACGGCGGTGTCCGGCTCGAGTTCGGGCAGCCGCCCGGTGACCACTACGTCCCCGGCCTTGAGGCCCGAAAGGATCTGCACCAGGTTGCCGGTCGACCATTGCCGACCCTTTTCGACCGCTTGCCGCACCAACTTGCCATCGGCCACCGCGAGCACGAAATCGCCCTGCTTGTCCTCCCGGAGGGCGGAAAGCGGGACGGCGAGGGCATCCTTGGCCTCGTCCACGACGATGGAGCCGGTGGTGAACATCCCGCCGCGGAAGACGCCATCGGGGTTCTTCAGCGTAAGGAAAACCGGGATGGAGCGGGTGTTCTCGATGGCTACGGGGCTGATGCGATCGACGCTCGCCTCGAACGTCTGCTGTGGGATGCCCTCCACGGTAAGCGTAGCGCGCTGCCCCTCCTTGAGGCTGGCGCTGTCACTGAGCGGCGCGATGGCCTGAACTTCCATCACCGAGAGGTCGACCAGCGTGACGAGGGGCGAGCCCGATGTCACCGATTGGCCGGGCTCCGCCGACCGGCTGGCGATGATGCCGGCGAAGGGCGCGGTGATGCTCGCATTCTGGATCGCGCGCTCGGCGGTATCGACCTGGGTCTGGAGCGCGTCCGTCTGTGCCGAGAGTGCGTTGACGTTGGCCTGAGCGGAATCGAGATTGGCCTTCGAGCCCGTGCCGCGGTCGAAAAGCGCCTGCGCGTTGTCGAGCTGTGTCCGAGCCAGCGTAAGCTGGGCCTTGGTGGCGTTGAGGTTGGCCACCTGCTGGTTGAGCGCCAGCCGCAGGTCACGGATATCGATCTGGGCGATGACCTGTCCGGCCAGAACCGACTCGCCCGGGCGCACGTTGACGGTCTGCAGTTTGCCCGACACCTGCGGGGTGATATCGGCGCGCCGCTCGGGCGCCAGCGTACCGGTGACCTTCACCGTCTGTTCAAGCAATTGCGGGGCGAGCGTGGTGATCTCGACCGGATTGAGTTCCATGACCCGCGCGGCTGCCGGTTCCGGCTCGGGAGCCGAACGATCCTTGAGTCGCATGTAGAGGAAGAGGGCCAACGCGACGACCACGAGGATCGCCACGACCCACGGCCAGCGGGACTTTTTACGCGGAGCAGGGGCCTCGTGGGTCGCACTCATCAGATCGATTCCTCTTGAGGTTGATCGTCATGTAACCGGCGCCAAGGTCATTACGTCAGCATGGCGAGGAGAAATTGTCGATAAGAATCCGATAGATCGAAGGCGTCTGTACTCATCATGGTGCTGGCGTGGGCGTCGATTAGGAACAGGCTGCCAAACTTGTGGACGCCAGGCACATGAGCGAAGGCCGTAGTCAGCACTTGAAAGCATGCATGCGCATGCATATTTATGGCGAAACGTCTTCGGAGGCGAAAAATGCAATTCGGAATCTTTTCAGTCAGCGATGTCACCCGCAATGTCCTCACCGGCAAGACGCCGAGCGAGGCGGAGCGGATCGACGCGATAGGGCGTATCGCGCAGCGGGCAGACGAGACGGGGCTGGATGTGTTCGCTATCGGCGAACACCATAACCCGCCGTTCTTCTCGTCCTCGCCGACAACGCTTCTCGCCCATATCGCGGCGCGCACGCAGCGGATCATCCTGAGCACGTCGGTGTCGCTCATCACCACCAATGACCCGGTGAAGATGGCGGAGGATTACGCCATGCTCCAGCATCTGGCGAAGGGCCGCATGGACCTGATGCTGGGCAGGGGCAATACCGTGCCGGTCTATCCGTGGTTCGGGCAGGACATCCGCAACGGCCTGCCGCTGGCGCTCGAGAACTACAACCTGCTGCACAAGCTGTGGCGGGAGGACGTGGTCGATTGGGAGGGCAAGTTCCGCACGCCGCTGCAGGGCTTCACCTCGATCCCGCGGCCGCTCGACGATGTGCCGCCCTTCGTCTGGCACGGCGCTATCCGCACACCCGAAATCGCGGAGCAGGCGGCCTATTACGGCAACGGCTATTTCGCCAACAATATCCTCGCTCCCAACTTCCATTTCCGTCCGCTGGTGAACTTCTACCGTGAGCGTTTCGAGCACTACGGCCACGGGACCAAGGAGCAGGCGATCGTCGGGCTGGGCGGGCATGCCTTCATCGCCAGGAACTCGCAGGATGCCTATGCGCAATTCCGGCCGTTCTTCGAGGGCAACCCGCTCTACGGATCGAGCTACAGCCTTGAGGAATACGCCAAGGGTACGCCGCTCAGCGTCGGCAGCCCGCAGGAAATCATCGACAAGACGATGAGCTTCCGCGAGGGTTTTGGCGATTATCAGCGTCAGCTCTGGGTGGTGGATGCGATGGGTCTGCCGGTCGAAACCGCGCTCGAACAGGTGGAACTGCTTGCCACGGAGGTGGTGCCGGTGCTCCGCAAGGAAATGGCTGCGCTCCGTTCGCCGACCGCTGCCGAGGCCCCGACCCATGCGAGTCTGGTGAAGGCCAAGTATGGCGACGCTCCGGCGCGTCAGCCGACGCCGAATCCCAATCGCGGCGACAACCTCACCGGCACGCGCCCATACCAGGACACCGCCGAGGGGATCGCTGCCAAGCTGCCGCTGGTGGGCTGACCGATGGCTGCAGACACCAAACTGGCCAATGCCGCCTGGGAGGCCCTGTTCAGGGCACAGAAGACCATCGAGGCCGAGCTCGAAGCTGGCGACGCCTGGGGTGACCTCATCCCCAGCGACTACGGTGTGCTCTATGCGCTCTCGACGACAAAGTCAGGGCTGCGCATGAGCGAGCTCGGCAAGGACGTGCTGCTGAGCCAGGCGGGACTTTCCCGCCTGGTCGGTCGCCTCGAAGCGCGGGGATTGATCGAGCGTCATCCTGACCCCGATGATGCCCGCGCCAGCATCCTCTGCCTTTCCAAGGCGGGTGCTCACGCGCAGCGACGTGTCGGTGCCCGGCACGGCCGCCATGTTGCCGAGGCGCTGTCGTCGCGCCTCGACGATGACCAATTGCTTGCGTTGCAGGCGTTGTGCGAGCGGATACTCGCCGCCCCGCCAGCCAATGGAGACAACCAGTGACCACGCTGTTCCAATCACGGGACGAACCCATCAGGCTCGTCGTCATCAATGCGGGCGTCAGCGATCCGTCCTCGACGCGCATGCTTGCCGATCGCATCGCCCAGAAGAGCCTTGACCGGCTTTCGGCCGCTGGCTTTGCCACCTCGCTCAGCATCATCGATCTTGCGCCGCTGGCCGTAGATATTGCCAAAGCGATCGTCGCCGGCTTTCCGGGCGAAAAGGTGCAGGCGGCGATCGACACGCTGGCCCGAGCCGATGCCGTCATCGCGGCTACTCCGGTCTACAAGGCCGGGATCAGCGGGCTCTTCAAGTCGTTCATCGATCTCATCGACAACGACCTGCTGATCGCCAAGCCCGTCGTCCTCGCGGCGACTGCCGGCACGGCGCGCCACGCCATGGTCGGAGACGAGCAGATGCGGCCGCTTTTCGCTTTCCTGCGAGCCATGGCAATGCCGACCTCGGTCTTCGCGGCGCCGGAAGATTGGGCGGCGCCCGAGCTTGGCACGCGGATCGATCGGGTTGCCGGCGAGTTGACCCAGTTCGTGGCCAGCGGCGTCGGCCGTGCCATCGCCGATGCCGGCTGGAACGGTTATCAGCATCAGTTCGGCGGCAATGCTATACAGGCCGAGCGGAAGGCCGAGGATGTCAATCTCGACACGGACCTGATGCGCCTGGCTGCGGGCGGGAGCCTTTCTTCGGAGATGTAGCAATGGGTTGGGAAGCGTTGAGGCAGTGGGGGAGCGACGCGGCGCGGATCGAGAAGCTCAGCGGCGGCTCCTCCAACGATGTGTGGCGCGTTCGTGTGCACGGGCGCGTCGCAGTCGCACGGCTCGGCACGAGAAGCGATGCGGATCTTGCCTGGGAGAGCCGGTTGCTTTTGCATCTCGATCGCGAAGGCCTCGCCGTGCCGGTGCCTATCCCGACAACCGATGGCCGGCTGTTCGCCGACGGTCTGACTGTCATGGAATATATGGAAGGCGGCCCGCCGCAGAATGCGGACGATTGGCGGCGCGTCGCCGAGACGCTTCGCCGCCTGCATGAACTGACCCGTGATTGGCCACAACGCCCGGGCTGGAAGTCATCGACCGATCTCCTCCGGGCCGAAACCGGGACGCGGATCGACCTCACGGCCATGCCGGCCGAAGCGGTTGCGCGGTGCCGGGCAGCCTGGGCGCGGCTCGCAGGGCGCGAGACCTGCGCCGTTCATGGCAATCCCGACAATCCCGGCAACGTCCGTATCACCCCGGATCGCGTGGCGCTGATCGATTGGGACGAGGCGCATGTCGACGTTCCCGATCTCGACCTGGTGCTGCCCTTCAACGGCGGCGGACTTGAAGGCGCCGCGCTGGATAGCGCCAGGCAAGCATCGGCAGCCTGGGAGGCCGCCGTTTGCTGGCAGGATGACTATTCCGTGCGACGGCTCGCGGAGGTTCGACCGGTCTGAGCGGGGCGCTTGACCTTCCCATTGTTGGAAGGATTAAGCACATGTCGAAACGCGATTTTCGGCAAGACGGAGTGCATCATGAACATCGGAGAAGCATCGAAGGCCAGCGGAGTGTCCACCAAGATGATCCGCTACTACGAGAGCATCGGCCTGATCAAAGCGCCACTGCGCACCGAATCCGGCTACCGGGTCTACAGCGAGGCGGAGGTGCATTCGCTGCGGTTCATCAGCCAGGCTCGCGATCTTGGGTTCTCGGTAGAGCAAATGGGCGATCTCCTCGCGCTCTGGCGCGATCGGGGAAGGGCGAGTGCCGATGTAAAGGCCATTGCTTCGTCCCACATCGGGGAGCTCGAGGCGAAGGTGAAGTCGCTCCAATCCATGATCGGCAGCCTTCGGCATCTTGCCGACCACTGCCAGGGCGACGATCGTCCGGATTGCCCGATCATCGAAGGTTTCGCCACCGGGCGGGCGCCGCGCAATATCAAGCGTTTTCCGCGTTTCGGCGTCACGGACATCGTGCCCGCTCGCAGCCGGGCGCGGTAAGGGCTGAGGTCCTGGCGCGGCGTCGGCCGCACCAGGACAAATCCCGTCAGGCGGCGGCAGGGTAGCCGGCTTCCTCAAGCGCGGCGCGCAATGATGCCTCGCTGGCGCTGGTATCGATGATGACCTGGCGCTTGGCGGGATCGGCCGAAACGACCGCCTTGGAATCCACGGTCTGAAGGGCCTTCGTCACCGAGTTTGCGCAGCCGCCGCAGGTCATGTTGGGAATGTCGAAGCGAAGCATTTTTGGAACTCCTTTTCTGTTCGCTTCAAGACAAATGGGGCTTCCAAGCGTTGCAAGGTCAAGGGCCTGGTTCACGTCTGGACGTCCACAATGCCCATCATCCCGAGCTTTTCGTGCTCGAGGATATGGCAGTGATACATGCGGGCGCCGGGCAGGTCCTGCCGCAGCAGGATACGGACGGTTTCGCCGGGTACGACGTTGACTGTGTCCTTCCACGCCGGGTAGGGCGCCTGGCTGACTGAGCCAGCTCGCTCACGCTCGATGACCTGGAACTGCGTGCCGTGGATATGAAACGGGTGGTCCATATCCGCGTCGTTGACGATTTCCCACAACTCGACCTGACCGACCTTCGAGACCGTGTCGATGCGGTTCATGTCAAAGCTGACGCCGTTGATCAGGAACTTCATGCCGGCTGCAGGCATCGAAGAATGGTCCATGCCTTCCATTCCGCCCCCCATTTCTTCGCTCAATACGAAGCGGCGCGTGACGGCGGGGTTTGCGAGCGCTGCTATGGTTCGCAATTCGCGCGGCAAGTCCGGCATGGGTTCGGCGAGATCGCCAGCTATTGAGGCGGTGAGCAGCGCAAGCCTGCTCTCATCGGGCTTTCCTGGTCCCATCCAGCCGCGATCGTATTCGAGCGCGGTGAGTGTGGCAGGGCCGGGGCTGTCGAATGCCGCGACGATCTCAACGCGCTCGCCGGGTGTGAGCAATATTTCATCGGCCGCGACCGGTGATTCCAGCAAGCCGCCATCCGTGCCGATGACGGTCATGCGCGCATTCTCGAATGCGAGGCGGAGAAACCTGGCATTGGTCGCATTGATGAGGCGGAACCTGCGTCGCTCGCCTACGCGCACCTCGATCTTCGGATTCTTCTGGCCGTTGGTCAGCACGTGATCGCCGATGCGCCCATTCATGAGGTCGACCGACGTGTTCGGAGCGATCGCCCCGTCGGCCGCGAGCCGGATATCGGTCAACAGGAGCACGGTATCGCCGTAGACGGCGGGGATCGGGTCGGCCTTCGGTTTGACCAGGAATACGCCGGCAAGGCCGCGGTAGACCTGTTCGGCCGTGAACTCATGCGGATGCGGGTGGAACCAGTAGGGGGCCGCGCTGCCCGACGGCAGATCGAAGACGTAGCTGCGGCCGCCTCCTGGCGCGACAGCATCCATCGGGTTGCCATCCTGATCGGCAGGAACGGGCATGCCGTGCCAATGAATGGTGGTCGGCTCGTCTGGAATCTCGTTCGTGAAATCCAGTTCGACGCGATCGCCTTCCGTCACCTCGATGACGGGGTTGCCTCCGTTGTAACCGAGCATTGGCGTATCAACGCCTTCGATCAGCCGGGCGTTCATAGGACCGGCCGTAATGCTCGCCTTGAACAGCCCCGGCGTGACGGACTGATTAGCGAGCCGCGGTAATTCACGCAGCGGCTGCCCCTCGGGCAGATCCAGGAGCGAAGTCGTGGGCGTGTTGCTTTGAGCGCCGTGGTTCATCGTGCTCATGTCATGGTTCATCTGGGCGGCAGCCGGACCGGCAACCGCAAGGCTGGCCAGGCTCGTGATAAAGGTGCGGCGGTGCATGGCGGTCACCTCAAGGCACATATGACGAGTGCGGTGCCGAGGCGGCTGCCTTTGGCGGTCCGCTAGCAGCGTCGTGGCTCATTTCCATCACGCGATCCGGTTGTGGCGCGATGGCGATCCGGCTTTGCGCAAATGCCAGGCCGGCACTCACGGCGATGGCGCCGACAATGAATACGGGTGTGAGCTTGTTCATGGGCTACTCCTTCATTTGAAGAATGGTGGAGCTTCCCATCGTTGGAAGGTCAAGGGTCAGCGGAATCCTGAAATCGAGCCCTTGACCTTCCAATCGTGGGAAGTCCCACCTCTGCCTTCAACTCGAGAAAGACGATGAGAAGGAGGCTGCCGATGAATGCGCCTGTTCTACCAAGAAACGTGACGGCCGGAGCCATTTCGCTCCCGATCGAAGGCATGACGTGCGCATCCTGCGTCGGCCGCGTCGAACGGGCACTCAAGGCCGTGCCGGGCGTGGAGACTGCCTCGGTCAACCTCGCCACCGAACGTGCCAGCGTCACTGCATCGGCCGATGTGGATCGTACGGCGCTGGTCGCCGCCATCGAACACGCCGGCTACACCGTATCCGCCAGCTTCTCTGCACAACCGACCTCCACAGAACTGGCGATCGAAGGCATGACCTGCGCCTCTTGCGTGGGCCGCGTGGAGCGTGCTCTCAAGGCGATCCCGGGTGTTTCCGACGCCGTCGTCAACCTGGCCACCGAACGGGCGACCATTCATGGTTCCACCGACAGCGCGGTTCTCATCCAGGCAATCGCCGATGTCGGCTATGAGGCGAAGCCAATCGATGGCGTTGCCGTCGCCGAAGAGGACGAGCGTGCCGCCAGGAAGGAGGCGGAGAGCAGGGAGCTCACGCGCGATTTCACTCTAGCAGCGGTGATGACTGCGCCGGTGTTCGCGCTGGAAATGGGCCCGCACCTTATCCCGGGCGTTCACCAGTTCATCGCATCGACGATCGGCATTCAGGCCAGCTGGTATCTACAGTTTGTCCTGACGACCCTGGTACTGTTCGTTCCCGGCATCCGCTTCTACGAAAAGGGACTGCCCGCACTCTGGCGGCTGGCGCCCGATATGAACTCGCTCGTGGCAGTCGGCTCGCTGGCCGCCTACGGCTTCTCGCTCGTCGCGACCTTCGCCCCGAGCCTGCTGCCGGCCGGGACCATCAACGTCTACTACGAAGCCGCCGCCGTCATCGTGACCTTGATCCTTCTCGGCCGCCTGCTCGAGGCGCGCGCCAAGGGGCGGACATCCGAAGCGATCAAGCGGCTCGCCGGGATGCAGGCGAAGACGGCGAGAGTCCGGAGGGAAGGTGGCGTCACTGACCTGCCCATAGCCTCCGTCCTGCCAGGCGACATCGTGGAAGTCCGTCCGGGTGAGCGCGTTCCGGTGGATGGCGAGGTGGTCGAGGGCCAGAGCTATGTCGACGAGTCGATGATCACGGGCGAACCGATCCCCGTCGCCAAGGAGTCCGGCTCTGCCGTCGTGGGCGGCACCGTGAACCAGAATGGCGCCTTTGCCTTCAAGGCAACGGCAGTGGGCGGCAGCACCGTGCTCTCGCAGATCATCCGCATGGTCGAGGAAGCGCAGGGCTCCAAGCTGCCGATCCAGGCGCTGGTGGACAAGGTGACGCTGTGGTTCGTGCCGGCTGTCTTCGCCGTTGCCGCACTGACCTTTGGCGCATGGTTTCTCTTCGGGCCGTCGCCGGCACTGACCTTCGCCCTGGTCAACGCCGTGGCCGTGCTGATCATTGCCTGCCCATGCGCCATGGGCCTGGCAACGCCGACCTCGATCATGGTCGGTACCGGCCGCGGTGCCGAGCTCGGCGTGCTCTTCCGCAAGGGCGAAGCGCTGCAACTTCTCAAGGAAGCCAGGGTCGTTGCGCTGGACAAGACGGGGACGCTGACCGAAGGCAAGCCTTCGCTCACCGATCTAGAACTGGCCGTCGGCTTTGGCCGCGACGAAGTCCTCGGCCTGGTAGCTGCGGTCGAAGCCAAGTCCGAGCACCCGATTGCCAGGGCGATCGTCGACGCCGCAACGCGTGAAGGCCTCGCGATACCGGGCATTTCGGACTTCGTATCGATCACCGGCTTCGGCGTCAGGGGGAGTGTCGACGATAGGCCCGTCGCGATCGGTGCCGACCGTTATATGCTGGAGCTTGGCCACGACCTGACCGGGTTCAAGGCAATCGCCGAACGTCTCGCGGCCGAGGGCAAGTCGCCTCTCTACGCCTCGATCGATGGCGAGCTGGCGGCGATCATTGCGGTGGCAGATCCTGTCAAGGAGACGACGCCGCAGGCCATCAAGGCGCTTCACGCGCTGGGTCTCAAGGTCGCGATGATCACCGGCGACAATGCCCGCACGGCCAATGCGATCGCGTCGCGTCTGGGCATCGACAGCGTCGTGGCGGAAGTCTTGCCCGACGGCAAGGTCGAGGCGGTCAAGCAACTGCGGAGCCAGTATGGCGCGGTCGCGTTCGTTGGCGATGGCATCAACGACGCTCCGGCTCTTGCCCAGGCCGATGTCGGGCTGGCAATCGGCACCGGCACCGACGTCGCCATCGAGGCTGCCGACGTCGTGTTGATGTCCGGAAGCCTGCTTGGTGTTCCCAACGCCATTGCGCTCTCGAAGGCGACCATCGGCAACATCCGGCAGAACCTCTTCTGGGCCTTCGCCTACAACACGGCCCTGATCCCGGTCGCCGCCGGGGCCCTTTACCCGGTCTTCGGCATCCTGCTGTCGCCGGTCTTTGCAGCGGGCGCCATGGCGCTGTCGAGCGTCTTCGTGCTGGGCAATGCGCTCCGCCTGCGGGCGTTCAAGGCTGCCCACTAGCAATCGCGGCCGGCCTCGCCAGGGGCCGGCCATCACCATCTCCGCCGAGGGATCATCCCATGCCCGCCAAGCTGCGCGCCGTACTCTACCGCATGGCGACTCCCGAACTCACCTGCTCATTTGGCCTCAGGGCTAAGGAACTCCTGGTCAGCAAGGGCTTCTTGATCGAGGAACATGTCCTCGTCACCCGAGCTGAAGTCGACGCCTTCAAGCAGGCCCATGCCGTCAAAACAACTCCACAGACCTTCATCGATGGCAGGTGCATCGGCGGCTACGACGATCTGGTCGCATACTTCCGGTCCGAGCGCTGAGGGCCTCGCTTCCACTGCCAAATCCAGGGGGCGCCGCAATTTCGCCATCATTGGACGGGCACGGACCGAGTTCAAGTCGGCGTGATCGATGCCGATGCGATCCGTGTTCGACCAGTTAGCGAAGTACTTTATGCCATTTGTAAATCTGCCGCTCCCCAGCCGGGCGCTTGCCGTTTCGCCTCGTCCTTATGCGCCGCCCCGCGGCATGTTGGTGTCGCTCCTGGTGATGGCCGCGCTGGCTGTCGCGCTGATTCTCTGGCAGGGGCCGGGCCTGTGGCGCGACGTGCAGATCAACCAGCATCCGGTGACCCTGCGCATGGGTGACGTCCGGGACGGGGAATGCACCACGCGGCGCGGCATCACCGATTGCAAGGCGCGGCTGGTCTACAGCTATAACGGCGTCGACTACGACACCTATACCGAAATGGCCTTCGTCGATTTCTCCAGCAAGGACTACGACGTCCAGGTGGTGATTTCAGGCGACAAGCCGGAACTGGCGACGCTGAGCCTCGGGCTCGAAATGCTGTGGAACCGGCTGGCCGTGTTCGCCGTCTTCGTGCTGATCTTCATCGGCGGCATCCTCGCCATGCTGTTCCAGACGTTCCGCAGCATGCAGGGCAACGCTGCGCTGCGTACGCCGGCACGGATCACCGAACTGGTGCCGGTGGCCATCACGGCGCATCACGGCCAGCACTTTTCCTATCGCGGGGTAGGGCCGGCCAAGCAGGACAAGAAAACGGCCCAGGCTGTGCTCGACAAGGGGCAGGAGCCGCTCATGGCCGTGGACGACAAGGGCGAAGTCCGCGGCGTTGCTGCCCGGTTCGAGAATGTCGCTCTCCCGGTCCTGCTCGACGCCAATCTCGATCGGCTCGACCTCACCGATGCCGAGCGCAGCACAGCGCTTGACGCCTTCCATGCCGAACAGGCAGGTCGCGGAACGGCGCTACCGAAAGGTGCTGCCAAGGCCAAGCGCACCCTTCGCTTCTGGCGCGGGTTGGGCATCGTGCTGGTTGTGATCGTATTGGCGATCGCGGCCGCGTTTGCCTACTGGGTCTACTACGTGACCAGCACGCAGGATCGATATGACAGCCTGGGCATGGAACTGAACAACATGATGCCAGAGCCGCTCAACGTCTGGGGCTGCAAGCAGCTCGAAGCCCGCTTCGGCGACGAGCCCGCGCCATTCGGCTGCACGGCAAGCGACTTCCAGAGCTGGAAGTAAGTCGAACGGGGGCGAAGGCCCCCGTTTTTCGTTCAGCGCCTGCATCATGACCAGCAGCCGTGCAGAAACTGGATTTTTCGGCAGCGTGGTGTTTTCAACGACATTTCGCGTTTTGGCCGTTAGCATCCAGAAAGCGCCACAGAGCCTTGTAATGGTTGCGCTTCACGAACTCACAAGCAAGACGGAGGCATAATGGCTCGCAAGTATCGACATCTTCTGCCCGCGCTCGCAGTAACGCTCATTCTCGGATACGGGCCGGCGCAGGCTCAGAGCGTCAATGCCGGCGATCGTGAAGCGAGCAGCAGCCAGCCGTTCGCAGTCGAGACGCTCGCCAGCTTCAACACGCCGTGGGCCATGGCCTTCCTGCCCGATGGCCGCTTGCTGATCACCGAGAAGCCCGGCGCCATCTATCTGGTCTCCCAGAGCGGCGAGAAGACCGAGGTCGGCAACGTGCCGGCGGTTCTGGCGTCGGGCCAGAACGGTCTGCTCGATATCGCCATCGCCCCCGATTTCGACACGAGTTCGCGCGTCTACTACAGCTATGTGGAGCCGAACGAAGGCGGGCGACTGGTGCTTGCCAGCGCGACCCTGGCGATTTCGGACGCCGGTACGACCCTTGCCGACAATGCCATCGTTTGGCGGCAGACGCCGGCCGGCGGTCGCGGCCAGCCAGGCGGCATCATCGCGTTCGATCCGGAAGGGAAGCACGTGTTCCTCTCCGTGGGTGACCGCATGGAGCCGGCTAGTGCACAGGACGCCGCACAGGCGCGCGGCAAGGTCATCCGCCTCAATCTCGATGGCACGGTCCCTTCCGACAATCCTTTCGCAGGGCAGGGCGACGTTCAGGACATGACCTGGACCACCGGCCACCGCAATCCCTATGGGCTGGCATTCGCCGAGGATGGCCGCCTGTGGCTCCACGAGATGGGCCCCCAAGGTGGCGACGAATTCAATCTGATCGAAAAGGGTTCCAATTACGGCTGGCCCGTCGTCTCCAACGGCGACGAATACAGCGGCGCTCCGATCCCCGACCACGACACGCATCCGGAGTTCGCCGCGCCCGCGGTCTACTGGAACCCCGTCATCGCACCCGCCGGCCTTGCCTTCTACGACGGCGAGCTATTCCCCGACTGGAAAGGCTCGGCCCTCATCGGCGGCCTCCGCGCGCAAGCGCTGGTTCGTGTGGCCTTTGACGCCGAAGGTCGCCCGGACGAGGCCGAGCGCTGGACCATGGACGGCCGCATCCGCGACGTAGCCGTCGCGCCCGACGGCGCGGTATGGCTCATCGAAGACGCCGGCAACGGACGCTTGCTGCGCCTCACGCCCGGCAACTGATCTGTGATCTTCCCGAAATGAGAAAAGCCCCGGTTTCCCGGGGCTTTTCTTTGTCTGCCACTAGTGGCGGCGGTGGGCGGACACCCGCCGTCCGATCAGCTGCAACCCGTGGTCGTGCCGCAGGTGTCGCACTTCAGGCACGTGCCGTTCCGCACCATCGTGAAGTTGTGGCATTCCGTGCACTGGTCGCCCGTATAGCCCTTCATCTGCGCTTCGGCGCGGAGGAGGCCGGCGTCCTTGCTCGGCGGCGGGCTCGGGATCGGGCTGAGCTCGGCGGCGGGGAAGGCGGCCGGGGCCAGGGCGGTGTCGGCCTTGAGGGCGTTGGCCGTGCGCAGGGCCGTTACCGTCGAGGTCTGCGGAGCAGCGGCTGCAACGGCAGCGATCTGGGCGGTCGGCACCAGCATCAGGGACGAGTTGGCGACGCGACCACGGGTCATGCCGCGGGAGACAAAGCGCTCGGCGGGCACCGGGGCAGGCGCAGCCGTGTTGCCACGGGCGCTCTTTTCCTCGGCTACGCCCTTGCCGAGCGAGGTCGGGGGACCCTCGGGGTTGACGTGCGCCAGGTCATCGCGGTCGAGATAGGAGACGGCGAGTTCACGGAACACGTAGTCGAGGATCGAAGTGGCGTTCTTGATGCGGTCGTTGCCCATCACCATGCCGGCCGGCTCGAAGCGGGTGAAGGTGAAGGCCTCCACATATTCGTCCAGCGGCACGCCGTACTGGAGACCCAGCGAAATGGCGATGGCGAAGTTGTTCATCATCGCACGGAAGGCGGCGCCTTCCTTGTGCATGTCGATGAAGATCTCGCCCAGGCGACCGTCGTCGTATTCGCCGGTGCGGACATAGACCTTGTGGCCGCCAACAACTGCCTTCTGGGTGTAACCCTTGCGGCGATCCGGCATCTTTTCGCGCTCGCGCACGGTGCGCTCGATGATGCGCTCGACGATCTTCTCGGCAATCACCGGCACGCGGGCGGCAGCGTTCTGGGCCACGAGGGCCTCGACGGCATCGTCCTCTTCCTCGTCGTCATCGGCGAGGAGGGCGGCGTTGAGTGGCTGGCTGAGCTTGGAGCCGTCGCGATAGAGTGCGTTGGCCTTGAGCGCCAGGCGCCAGGAGAGCATGTAGGCTTCCTTGCAATCCTCGACGGTGGCGTCGTTCGGCATGTTGATGGTTTTCGAGATCGCGCCCGAAATGAACGGCTGCGCGGCAGCCATCATCAGGATGTGGCTCTCGATCGACAGGTAGCGCTTGCCGATCTTGCCGCAGGGGCTGGCGCAATCGAACACCGGCAGGTGCTCGGCCTTGAGGTGCGGAGCGCCTTCGAGGGTCATGGCGCCGCAGACATGGAGATTAGCCGCCTCGATGTCCTTCTTGGAGAAGCCAAGCGCCGGCAGGAGCTCGAACGTGAAGTCGTTGAGCTGCTCGTCGGTGATGCCGAGGGACTTGAGGAAATCCTCGCCAAGCGTCCACTTGTTGAAGGCGAACTTGACGTCGAAGGCCGAGGCCAGCGCCTTGTTGAGCGCTTCGATCTTGGCGTCGTCAAAGCCCTTGGCGCGCAGGCTGCCCGGGTTGATGCCGGGAGCCTGGTTGATGTTGCCATGGCCGACGGCATAGGCCTCGATCTCGGCGATCTGGCTCTCGGAATAGCCGAGGGTGCGCAGGGCCGGGGGTACGGCGCGGTTGATGATCTTGAAGTAACCGCCGCCGGCGAGCTTCTTGAACTTCACCAGCGCGAAGTCGGGCTCGATGCCGGTGGTGTCGCAATCCATGACCAGGCCGATCGTGCCGGTCGGGGCGATCACCGAGACCTGGGCATTGCGGTAGCCATGCTTCTCGCCGAGGGCGAGCGCTTCGTCCCATGCCACCTTGGCGCGCTCGGTGAGCTCGGCATAGGGCACGTTGGCGACGTCGAGCGGCACCGGGTTGATCGAGAGCTTCTCGTAGCCATCGGCATTGCCGAGGGCGGCATTGCGATGGTTACGGATGACGCGCAGCATGTGCTTGGCGTTGCGCTTGTAGTCGTCGAACGCACCCAGCTCCTTGGCCATCTCGGCCGAGGTGGCGTAGGCGACGCCGGTCATGATGGCGGTGAGGGCGCCGGCATAGGCGCGGCCTTCCACCGAGTCATAGGGAATGCCCGAGGTCATCAGCAAGCCGCCGATATTGGCGTAGCCGAGGCCGAGCGTGCGGTACTTGAAGGAGCGCTCGGCAATGGCCTTGGACGGGAACTGCGCCATCATCACCGAGACTTCGAGCACGATCGTCCACAGGCGAATGGTGTGCTCGTAGGCGGCCACGTCGAACGAGCCGTCGGTCTTGCGGTAGGGCAGGAGGTTGATCGAGGCGAGGTTACAGGCCGTGTCGTCCAGGAACATGTATTCCGAGCACGGATTGGACGCGATGATCGGGCCGGCTTCGGGGCTGGTGTGCCAATCGTTGATGGTGGTGTGGTACTGGATGCCCGGATCGGCGGAGGCCCAGGCGGCGTAGCCGATGGATTCCCAGAGGTCGCGGGCCTTGAGGGTCTTGGTGACCTTGCCCGAGATGCGGCCGACGAGATCCCAGTCGCCATCGGTCTCGACCGCCTTGAGGTAGTCGTCGGTGACGCGGACGGAATTGTTCGAGTTCTGGCCGGAAACGGTCAGGTACGCCTCGCTGTCCCAATCGGTGTCGTAGATCGGGAATTCGATGTCCGTGTAGCCCTGCTTGGCGAACTGGATGACGCGGTAGATGTAGTTCTCCGGCACCAGTGCCTTCTTGGCGGCGCGCACTTCGCGCTTCAACGCCGGGTTCTTGGTCACGTCAAAGCAATCGTCGCCTGCGCCTTCGCAGTTGACGGCGGCCTTGAGGATGGCCTTGAGGTGCCTGGAAACCACCTTGGAGCCGGTGACGAGGGCAGCAACCTTCTGCTCTTCCTTCACCTTCCAGTTGATGTAGGTCTCGATATCGGGGTGGTCGATGTCGACCACGACCATCTTGGCTGCGCGGCGGGTAGTGCCGCCCGACTTGATGGCGCCGGCAGCGCGGTCGCCGATCTTGAGGAAGCTCATCAGGCCCGACGACTTGCCGCCGCCCGAGAGCTTTTCGCCTTCGCCGCGCAGACGCGAGAAGTTGGAGCCGGTGCCCGAGCCGTACTTGAAGAGGCGCGCCTCGCGGACCCAGAGATCCATGATGCCGCCTTCATTGACCAGGTCGTCATCGACGGACTGGATGAAGCAGGCATGGGGCTGCGGGTGCTCGTAGGCGGATTTCGACTGCACGAGCTTGTGCGTGAAGGGATCGACGTAGAAGTGGCCCTGGCCGGGGCCGTCGATGCCATAGGCCCAATGCAGGCCCGTGTTGAACCATTGCGGGGAATTCGGCGCCACCTTCTGGGTCGCCAGCATGTAGCGCAGTTCGTCGAAGAACGCCTGGGCATCTTCCTCGCTGTCGAAATACTTGCCCTTCCAACCCCAATAGGTCCAGGTGCCGGCGAGGCGATCGAAGACCTGGCGGCTGTCGAGTTCGGAGCCGTAGCGCTCCTTTTCAGGCATGCCGGCGAGGGCGGCTTCGTCGGGGACCGAGCGCCACAGCCATGAGGGAACCGAGTTCTCCTCGACCTTCTTCAGGACCTTGGCGACGCCGGCCTTGCGGAAATACTTCTGGGCAATGATGTCGGACGCGACCTGGCTCCAGGCCGCGGGGATGGCAATGTTCTCGAGCTTGAAGACGACCGAGCCATCGGGGTTGCGGATCTCGCTGGTGGCGTTCCGGAACTCGATACCCTCGTAGGCCGACTGGTTGGCCTTGGTAAACCGACGTTCAATGCGCATAAAAATCCCCGTAGTAAACGGACACGACTGTCCGCAAGCCTGCCAACGGCTTCAAACCCAAACCTGTTCTGACGCTTCCAACCGCGATCCGCCGCAACGGGTCGCCGAAACCTTGCCCCGTCCCCGCAACGCGAACCGGTCTTGCTGCCGGTCCTTGGTTTCGGGTGGTCGCCGGCGGCCTCTTCAAATGCGGCCGCTCAGCCTTAAAAACCTGCTCCGATTCAAAATCGGCGTCAACACTGTCTGCTTGCACTTTTTGCTACACCTAGTGCCGGGGCGCTCATGTGGCGCTAAATCTAGTATATAATATGTGAACTATGGGGATAAGTCACAAGGGGCGGAGCGGTCCGGAAAAGACGATTGGGCGGCTCGTATTTGCGCTGTTCATTTCTGTGATTCCGCGCGCAGAATGGCGGCTAAGTAGGCCTTTTGCCTGACTCTTTTCAGCCACATTCGTGACCCGGAGGAGGGCTCCCGAAAGCGTCGGGCCGGGGGCAGGGAATCACCGCCGGCTGTCAAGATGATTATTTTAGTGGGATGCGCGAGAGGGCAGGCACTAGATGTGGTATTCAGCCCCTTGGGCTGCACATCGGAATTTGAGCAAAGCGGGCCTAGGCGAGGGGGTGCCAGCGTGCTAATGCAGGGCGACTTCACGAACGGGTTCGGGCATGAAAGCGCTTCTCTCGGAAATCTTCGTCTGGTGGCAGGGCCAAACCTGGGGCACTCGCCTCTATCTCAAGCGCTTTTTCAAATATGTCGGCTCCGACGAATTCGGGAATCGCTATTACGAGGACAAGAAGCGTGGCCGCCGCTGGGTGACCTATAACGGCTATGCCGACGCCTCCTCGATCCCGCCCGGCTGGCATGGCTGGATGCATCACCGCACCGATACGCCCCCGACCGCCGAGCACTACAATGCCCGCGGCTGGGAAAAGCCGCATGTGCCGAACCTCACCGGTTCCGCCGCGGCCTACCGTCCCGATGGCAGCCTTCTCAACAAGGGCGAACGCCCGCGCGTCACCGGCGACTACAACGCCTGGTCTCCCGAATAAGAAACCGGGTAGCGGCTGGTTCATGAAACGCCTGGCGGCAGCTTTGGCCGTGGTTGCGGCTTTCGTCGCGACGCCGGTTCTGGCGGCGACGGTTTCCAATCCCATTGCGAGCTTTACCGGGCTCGACAAGATCACGGCGCGGATCACGACGTTCGATGTCTATATGAACGAGACCGTGCAGTTCGGCGCGCTCCAGATCACGCCGCGCGTCTGCTACACGCGGCCCGCCACCGAAATCCAGCGCACCTCGGTCTTCGTCGAAGTCGACCAGGTGAGCCTGCAGGGCACGGTCAAGCGCATCTTCACCGGCTGGATGTTCGCCGATGCCCCCGCGCTCAACGCCGTCGATCACCCCGTCTACGACGTGTGGCTGACCGACTGCAAAACCAGCACGAGTGTTCCGCCACCGAGCGGGAACTAGGGCGGGGCGCCCGCACCGGCAGTATCAGCTGTAGCGACCACCCACTTCACTCACCCCACCACGGAACTTCCCCGGACTTGATCCGGGGCCCATTGCACCCCTCCACAAGAGTGGAGATATCCATGGACCCCGGGGTCTTCGCCCGGGGAAGTTCCGTGGTGGCAGCGAGTTCTGCAGTTGGAGAGCGTTCAACTGGTGGATTCCACAGCCGGCCCGAGCTCAGAAAAACTCGTCCAGCAACCGATAATACCCAATCCGCGCCCGATCCGGCTGGCTTACGCCATATGCCGTGAGAAACGGCTCCGCCCAGACCTGCCCGAGATTGAACGCGATGCTTCGCGTCGCCAGCGCCAGGTCCTGATAGCGATCGGCAACGCCCAGCCGTCCGCAATCGATGAACCCCGAAAACTCCCGGCCGCCGGCCATGAAATTGGGCAGGCAGGCGTCGCCATGCGTGACCACGAGGTCTTCGGCCTCCGGCCGTTCCGCCAGCAATCGCGCATAGAGCGTTCGCGCCGGCATGCCGAGATGCGCATCGTCAAAATCGGTTTCGTCAACCAGGCCTGCGTCCAGCCGTTCACGTGCCGTGGCCAGCGTCGTGTCGAGCCGGTGATCGAACGGGCACGAGGCCACATCGATCGCATGCAGCGCGCGCAGCGACGTCGCGCAGATTTCGATAATGCGTGATGGTGAGAGGTCCGGTGAAGATGCGAGGTCGAGGCCTTCGACGCCCGTCATCAGCAGCCATTGGCGGCCGAGATGCTGCGCCGTGCCAAGCACGCGCGGTGCCGGCTGGTCGACGCTTGCCAACCATTCCAGCCGATGCGCCTCCCCCTCGAGTTCGGAATGCGGAGAAACCGACTCGGTCTTGACGAAAAGGGCAGGGCCTTGCGGCGCCGTCAGCCGGAACACCATCGCGCCCGATTGCCCAATCGTTTGCGGCACCCATTCGTAGCCGGAAAGATCCGGCCAGCCGGGCGGCAGATTGGAGGCGTGGTCGGCGGCGCGGTTCATTGGCTGCGTTTGGCGCGGCGCTGGCGCTGCCAGTTCTGCCACTTGCGCTTGCCCCAGATCACCGTGCGGCTCACCGGGCCCTGCAGGGCCGGCACGTCGATGGCGAGGAGGAGGAGGCCGAGTGGCAGCATCCAGATGCCGAGCACGGGCAGGAAGCTGAAAATACCGCCCAGCACGAGGAGAATGCCCAGCGGAATGCGGGCGAGCCGCGCCTGCGGCCGGCGAATCCAGCCTAGCGGGCGCCCGAAATTGCTCGGAGCCTTGCGCTCGAGCTCATTGAACAGGCGCTGGATGCGGTCGGACTTCTTGCTGGCCAAGCGGAATCTCCCTTTGTGCCTAGTGCATATGGGAAGAACCGGCTCGATTCCAACCCGCAGGCTTGACCGAAAACCGCCCATCCGATATTTAACCCAATAGTTATTTAACCGAATGGTGCAATGCAGTGCACGACGATCCGCTCAGCATGACCTTCGCGGCGCTCGCCGATCCGACCCGGCGGGCGATACTTGCGCGCCTCACTATGGGAGAGGCCTCGGTGCTCGAACTGGCCGAGCCCTTCGACATGACGCTGCCGGCCGTTTCCAAGCATCTCAAGGTGCTGGAGCGGGCTGGGCTCATCACCCGCAGCCGCGAGGCGCAGTGGCGCCCGTGCAAGCTCGAGGCCGAGCCCCTCAAGGCCGTCGATGGCTGGATCGAGCCCTATCGGCGCCATTGGCAGCGCAGTTTCGACCGGTTGGACGACTATCTCACCGAGCTTCAGAGGGGAAATCCGGATGCCGACAGGAACTGAGGCGGCCGTCGCCAGGGAGAACCTGGTCCTCGAAATCACCCGGGTGTTCGATGCGCCGCGGGAGTTGCTCTTCACCGTGTGGTCGCGTCCCGAGCATATCGTGCGCTGGTGGGGGCCGGAGGGATTTCGCCTCTCCCATTGCGAGATGGATTTTCGCGAAGGCGGAAACTGGCGGTTCTGTATGTCGCGGCCCGGTCGCGATCACTGGATTCACGGCACGTATCACGAAATCCGCCGGCCGGACCGGCTCAGCTTCACCTACATAAACGACGCCGACGGCCACAACATGCTGGTCGAGATCGACTTCATCGACCTGGGCGAACAGACCGAGATGCGCTTCAGGCAGTGGGAGTTCATGAACGTCGCCGAGCGCAACGGCCACCGCTTCGGTTGGACCTCCACCTTCGACATTCTCGATAGCTACCTCAAGACCGGCGACCGGAAGGGGGATTGAATGCTGCTCGCGAGGAAGACGGCAATCATCTACGGCGCCGGTGGCGCTGTCGGCGGGGCAGTGGCTCGCGCCTTTGCTCGTGAGGGCGCCCGCGTATTCCTCGCCGGCCGTACGCCCGAGAAGCTGGAGGCCGTGGCTCGCAGCATCGGAGAAGGCGCAGAGGTGCGTCCGGTCGATGCCACGGACCGTGAGGCCATCGAGCGCCATTTCGCAGCAATCGTCGATCAAGCCGGCCCCGTCTCGCTGATGTTCAACGCCATCGACTGGGGCGATACCCAGGGCGAGCGGCTGGTCGACATGGGCTATGAGCGCTTCGGCAACCCAATCGACAAGGCGCTGCGCACCTGGTTCTACACCGGCACCACGGCGGCCCGGCACATGGCTGCCAATGGTGGCGGCGCCATCGTCGGCATCACCGCCAATGCCGCGCGGGAGCCCTATGCCATGGTCGGCGGGTTCGGGGTCGCCTGCGCTGCCGTCGAGCATTTCCTGCGCCAGCTTGGCGTCGAGATGGGGCAGTATGGCGTGCGGGTGGCCAATGTCCGCTCGGCCGGTTCCCCCGACGCGCCGGGCGTGCGCGAGGCCTTCATGTTGCGGGCGCGGGAATCGGGCATCACGCTCGAAGAGTTCGAGCGGCAGGCTGGGGCGGGCACGGCGTTGCGGCATCTGCCGTCGCTGGCCGAGGTCGCCGACGCCGCCGTATTGCTCGCGTCCGACTATGCGCGCGCCATGACCGTGACATCCGCCAACGTGACCTGCGGCCAGCAGGTGGATTGAGGAGAGAGCCATGTTGTCCAAACCGACGATCATCGAACGGCCGGCCCAGCCCTATCTCGCCATCCGCGAGAAGGTGACCATGCCCTTCAACGCCGTGGTCGACCGCGTCTTCCCCGAATTCTTCGGTTGGATGGGGCAGCACGGCATACCGTTCAGCGATGCGCCCTTTATCAAGTACAACTGCATCGACATGGCGCGCGAGCTCGAGCTCGAATTCGGCGCGCCGGTCGCCGAGCCGATGCAAGGCGACAGCCGCGTGGTTGCCGGCACCATCCCTGCCGGTCGTTATGGCCTCATCACCTGGCAAGGCGGCTACGACAAGCTCGTGGCAGCCAATGGCGCGCTCATCGACTGGGCGCGGGAGCAGGGCATCCGCTGGGACATGGAGGCGACGCCTGAAGGCGACCGCTTCGCCGGGCGCCTCGAAATCTACCGCACCGATCCCGCCGCCGAGCCCGATCCCTCCAAATGGGTCACGGACATTCTCATCAAGATCGCAGATTAGCGCGCCTGCGCCCTGTCCCAGGCGTAGAAGTCGCCGGCATGGGACAGGGCATCCGCCAACCGCAATTCGTAGATTTCACGCGGTATCTCGATGCCGCCCAGCGATTGCAGGTGCGGGGTCAGGAATTGCGTATCGAGCAGCCTGTAGCCGCCGGCATTGAGGCGCTCGACCAGATGCGCCAGGGCGATCTTGCTGGCGTCGGTGCGCCGGTGGAACATGGATTCCCCGAAGAAGGCCGCGCCCAGCGAGAGCCCGTAGAGCCCGCCCACCAGCTCGGCTCCGTCCCAGACCTCGACCGTATGCACGAGGCCTCGTTTGTAGAGCTGGCCGTAGAGCCTCCGGATCGTGCTGTTGATCCAGGTGGTTTCGCGCTCCGGCGCCGGCTCGGCGCAGCCATCGAATATGGCGTCGAGGCTTGTGTCGACCTTCACCTGAAACGGGTGGTGTTTCAGTGTCTTGCGCAGGCTTCTTGATATCTTGAATCCGTTGAGCGGAATGATGCCGCGCATTTCCGGCGACACCCAGAAGAGATCGGGTGACTCCGCATCCTCGGCCATCGGAAAGATACCGGCCTGGTAGGCCCGGATGATGAGTTCGGGCGTCAGGTCGATTTCGAAGGGGTCGGGTTTCTTGGACATGGCGGCTTTCGGCGCAGTCTAGCAGAACCGGCGCGCGGACTCATCCCCAAAGGCCAGAAACGCTTTCCCCGGCAAAAGCCGGGGAAAGACATTGGGTCTGCGATCCAGGCGAGGAGGCCGAGGCCTCACTTCATGCCGAGATACTTTTCCAGCCAGTGGATGTCGTAGTTGCCGGCAATGATGTCAGGCTCGCGGATGAGGCGCTGGAACAGCGGCAGCGTGGTCTTGACGCCATCGACGACGAATTCGTCGATCGAGCGGCGCAGGCGCTGCAGGCATTCGTGGCGCGTGCGGCCGTAGACGATCAGCTTGCCGATCAGGCTGTCGTAGTAGGGCGGGATCGAATAGCCCTGATAGACCGCCGAATCCACGCGCACGCCGACGCCGCCGGCAGGGTGGTAGAAGCTGATCTTGCCCGGCGAGGGGGTAAAGGTCTGCGGGTCTTCCGCGTTGATGCGCACTTCGATGGCGTGGCCATAGAACTGCACGTCCTTCTGCCTGATCGAGAGCTTTTCGCCCGAAGCGACGCGGATCTGTTCGTAGACGATATCGATGCCGGTGATGCGCTCGGTAACCGGGTGCTCCACCTGCAGACGCGTGTTCATTTCGATGAAATAGAACTCGCCGTTCTCGTAGAGGAACTCGATCGTGCCGGCGCCGGAATACTTGAGCTTGCGCATGGCCGCGGCGCAGATTTCGCCGATTTCCTCGCGCTGTTCAGGCGGCACGCTCGGGGCGCTGGCTTCTTCCCAGACCTTCTGGTGGCGGCGCTGCAGCGAGCAGTCGCGCGTACCCAGATGCACCGCGTTGCCTTGGCCGTCGCCCATCACCTGGACTTCGATATGGCGGGGCTTGGCGAGATACTTCTCGATATAGACCGAGTCATTGCCGAAGGCGGCCTTGGCCTCCGAGCGGGCGGTGGCGAGAGCCACGCCGATATCGAGCTCGGTATGGGCCACCTTCATGCCGCGACCGCCGCCGCCGGCGGTAGCCTTGATGAGCACGGGGTAGCCGATCTTGGCGGCGAGCACCTTGGCCTCGGCCTCGGTCTTCACTTCGCCTTCCGAGCCCGGAACCACGGGAATGCCAAGCTCCACCGCCGTCTTCTTGGCGGTGATCTTGTCGCCCATGATCTCGATATGGTGCGCCGAGGGGCCGATGAACGTGATCTTGTGCTCGTTGAGAATCTGCGCGAAGCGCGCGTTCTCGGAGAGGAAGCCGTAGCCCGGATGCACGGCATCGGCGCCGGTGATCTCACAGGCGGCCATGATCTGGGGGATGTTGAGATAGCTGTCGCGTGCCGGGGGTGGGCCGATGCAG
Organism: Paradevosia shaoguanensis; assembly: GCF_016801025.1. Lineage (GTDB taxonomy): Bacteria > Pseudomonadota > Alphaproteobacteria > Rhizobiales > Devosiaceae > Paradevosia > Paradevosia shaoguanensis. Next base: position 3,731,528 of record NZ_CP068983.1, read on the forward strand.
ACGCTCTCGTCGGCAAGGCGCACATGCATGGCGTTTGCGTCGGCGGTCGAGTGGACCGCCACGGTCTGGATACCCAGTTCCTTGCAGGCGCGCAGGATGCGGAGCGCGATCTCGCCGCGATTGGCGATCAGGACCTTGGAGAACATTCTGAGCGGCCTCCGCCTTACTCGATGACGATCAGCGGCTGACCATATTCGACAGGCTGGGCGTCTTCCACGAGGATGCGCGTGACGGTGCCGGAGCGATGGGCCGGAATCTGGTTCATGGTCTTCATCGCTTCGATGATCACGACCGTCTGGCCTTCGGAAACCTTGGTGCCGACTTCCACGAACGGGGAGGCGCCCGGCTCGGCCGCGCGGTAAGCGGTGCCGACCATCGGGGAGGTAAGGGTGCCGGGGTTGGAAGCGAGGTCCTCGACGGCGGGAGCGGCGGCCGGCACGGAGCCGGCCGGAACGGCGGCCTGCGGCGCGGCAACCATCGGGGCCGGCGCATAAGCGGGAGCGGCGACCTGCACCATTTCCTTGGCGAAGGAGCGCGTCACGCGGACGCGGAAATCATCCTGCTCGATCTCGATTTCGGCGAGATTTTCCTTGTTGAGCAGTTCGGCAATGGTGCGGATCAGATCCTGGTCCACCTGGGATGCCTTGGTCATGTTATTGTTCTCCTTCGGCAACGCGAAAGTCAGAGTTTCTCGGCGAGGGCAGCCAGCGCGTAGCGGTAGCCCGAGGCGCCCAGCCCGCAGATGACCCCTAGAGCCACCGACGATACGTACGAATGATGGCGGAAAGGTTCGCGCGTGTGGATGTTGGTTAAGTGAACCTCGATGGTCGGCAGGCCCACGGCGCGCAAGGCGTCGTGGATGGCGACCGAGGTGTGTGAATAGGCGGCAGGGTTGATGACGATGCCATCGGCCGTCTTGCGCGCGTCCTGAATCCAGGTAACCAGTTCGCCCTCGGAATTGGTCTGCCGGAAATCCAGCGCAAGCCCGAGCGACTTGGCCTCTTCCTTGCAGAGCTTTTCGATATCGGCGAGGGTCTGCGAACCATAGGTACCGGGCTCACGGGTGCCCAGGAGATTAAGGTTCGGCCCGTTGAGGACGAGTACGCGTTTTGCCATGATCGTTGGGTTTTGCCCTGTCGCCCGTGCTGACGCAAGCTGCACTATACGAAATGCACGGAAAAGGCAAAGCCGGCCACGCTATCAGCCGCTGGTGCAGACCGTGTCGCCGCAGGCACGCATATTGGCGATCCGGCCGCGCAATTCGTCCAGTCCGATGGCGCCGGGGATCAGCTCGTTGCCGATGATATAGGTCGGCGTGCCGGTGATGTTGAGCGACTTGGCCAGCCGGTAATTGCGCTCGAGCGCGCCGCTGACGTCGTCCTCACCCATTTTGAGCGCGAGGTCGACCTTGCTCATGCCCAGCTTCTGCGCCTCTTCGAGAGCCGTGTCGCCGGTCACCTTGCCGCGCGAGGAGAAGAGGGCCTGGTGGAAGGTCCAGTAGTCGACCTTCTTGTCCTTGCCCACCAGCACCGCGACGCGCGCCGCATCGACGGATTCCTTGGAGAGGATCGGGAATTCCTTGAGGATGACCTTGAGGTTGGGATCTTCGGCGAGGAGCGTCGCCAGGTCGGGCAGGGCGCTGCGGCAATAGCCGCAATTGTAGTCGAACATCTCGACCAGCGTCACATCGCCGTTCGGGTTGCCCAGCACCACGTGATCGGGGTCGTTGTAGATCGCGTCGCTCATCTGCGCGAGCATGGTCTTGGCCTTGTCGCGCTGCTCTGCGCGCAGCTGCGTATCGAGCGCCTCGGAAACCCGCTGCAGGATGCGCGGATTGCCCATCAGGTAGCTCTCGATCATCGGATTGAGCTTGTCCTGGTCGATGGACGCCGTCTCGACCGGAGCAGGCGTAGCAGCCTCGCGCTCCTTGAGCACGTCCTCGACGACTGAGCGGATCGCGGCCGTATCGGTCGTCGCCGGCTTGTTCCAGAGCGATACCGCCAGTCCGCCACCCAATATGCCGACAAGGGCAACCAGCGCGAGGGTTAGGCGGGACATCGGCAACAACTCCATGAATCGACAGGGCGACTGATAGCAGGTTTGCCGGCAAACGGTCACCCGCCCCTCAATGAAGCCATCAATTCTTGTTGAGGCAAGAGCCGTAGCGCCTCCGCCCTTGATCCGTCGCCCGTCCTCAGGCAGACCATCCCGGCAAACCGGAACACCCCATGACCAGCACCGCGCCCGATATCGGCCTCAAGCCCTTCCACGCCATGGAAATGGTTTCGCTCGCCCAGGAGATCGAGGCATCGGGCCGCAGCGTCTGTCACCTCGAAGTGGGCGAGCCTGCCGCGCCGCCGGCTCCCCGCGTCATCGAGGCCGTCCGCGCCGCCCTCCCGCAACCACAGCGCTACACGGCCTCCAAGGGGCTCATCGAACTACGTGAGGCGCTGGCGCACTATTACGAGTCCCAGCACGGGGTTAGCGCCGATCCTCAATCCATGATGGTAACGATGGGGTCGTCCTCCGGCTTCATCCTCGCCTTCCATGCCGCCTTCCGGCCAGGTGCGAAGATCGCCGTCACGCGTCCCGGCTATCCGGCCTATCTCAATACGCTTGATGGCCTCGGCTTTCGCGCCGTCGAAATCCCGCTCACCGCCGCCTCCGGCTGGCGCCTCACCGCTGCCGATATCGAGGCCGCCTATCGCGCCGAGCCCTTCGAGGGACTGCTCTTTGCCAGTCCCGCCAATCCCACCGGCGGCGCCGTCGACCGTCAGGGCCTCAAGGAGATCATCGATGCCTGCGCGCGGCTCGGCGTGCGGTTCATCTCCGACGAAATCTATCACGGCCTCGACTATCGTGGCCCTTCGGTCAGCGCGCTCGAACTCACGGGCGACGCCATCGTCATCAACAGCTTCTCGAAATACTATTGCATGACCGGCTGGCGGGTCGGCTGGATGGTCCTGCCGCCCGACCTCATCCGCCGCGCCGAGATGCTGCAGCAGAATTTCTTCATCTCCGCGCCCACGCTCAGCCAGATCGGCGCGACCGTCGCCCTCGGCGAACGCGACTATTCCGAAGAGCAGAAGGCACGCTACGCCGCCAACCGCACGCTCATCAACAAGGGCCTGCGCGAACTCGGTCTCGATACCGGCCATGAAGCCGAGGGCGCTTTCTACGCCTATGCCGATGTCAGCCGCTTCACCAACGATTCCCTGGCCTTCAGCAAAGAGCTGCTCAACCAGGCCGCCGTCGCCGCCACTCCCGGCATCGACTTCGACCGCGTCAACGGCAACCGCTTCGTACGCTTCTCCTATGCCGGCTCCGCCGAAACGATCGAAGAGGCGCTGACCCGGATGAGCCATTTCCTCTCGACACGCTAACCCGGCGAGATCGCGCCCCGTCACTCTCTCCTCTTGAGGGAGAGAGTGCCCGAAGGGCGGGTGAGGGGGCCAGCATCGCGGCCCCTCATCGTTACCTCACCGCGGATTCTCCGTCCGAACAAACGGCCGCAGCCGGTGCCCATCGGGGTCGGCGGCAACGAAGGTATAGCCGAAATCCATGTCCGTCGGCTCCTGCTCGATCTTGAGACCGAGAGTCTTCCAGGCCTCGTAAGTCCTTAGCAGTTCATCGTTATCGGCGATCGTGAACGACAGCTCGCTTCCCCCGGCGGGCCTCGGCGCCGGGACCATCTCATCGGCCAGCCACAGGCCGACCTTGAGCCCCGTCGGCAGCACGTAGAGTACGAAGGTCTCGGAGTTCTCGACCGGCTCCGCTCCAAGGATGCGCGAATAGAGTTTAGCGCTCTCCCGCGGGTTCTTCACCGCCAGCAGCACGTAGTTGAGGACTGACATCTGTTCTCTCCATCTGGTTGATGGAGCAACGCTAATCGCCGGCGCTGACAGTTTCCGGCAGTGGCCTCAAGTCCCGCTGTCGGGCGGAATACCCTGCGTCTGCCGCCATTCCTTGAGCAGCACCGCGCGTCGCCGCGGATAGCCGTTTTCCGTCGCCGTGATGCCCTGGATACGGTCGGTGCGGAAATGCCGGAAGTCTCCGCGCAGCTCGCACCAGGCGACCACGATCCGCACATGCTCGAAAAAGCCGATGGCGAACGGCCAGATCGTCCGCTCGACGTCGCCATAGGTGATGACCAGCTTGCGCTCCCGCCGGATCGCCTCGCGGATCAGCCCGGCATCGACCAGTGACACATGCTCCGTCCGTGGCCCCACAAGCAGCGTCGCTGCCTCAACCTCGTCGCGCAGTTCAGCCGGCAGTACCGCCGCGATCTTGGCCAATGCGTCGGCTGCCGCTGCCCCGAGCCCGGCATCATCAGCCCGCCGCGCCACCCAGCGCGAGCCGAGCACCAGTGCCTCGAGCTCCTCTGTCGAGAACATCAGCGGGGGCAGGGTGAAGCCCGGGCGAAGCACGTAGCCCAGTCCCGGCTCGCCTTCGATATTGGCGCCCTGGCCCTGCAACGTAGCGATGTCGCGGTAGAACGTGCGCATCGAGACGCCCAGCTCGTTGGCCAGCACATGCCCCGGCACCGGATTGCGGTGGCGGCGCAGGATCTGCAACAGGTCAAGAAGGCGTTCGGTGCGCGACAAGGCTTGGGTCTCGATGAGCCGCAAACCTAGCACGGCCCCACAATGAACAAGGGGCGAAATCCTGCGATTTCGCCCCTCGAAACTATCGCTATGTCAGGCGCTCAGTTTCCGAAGAACCCGCGCTGCCACCAGCCGGCCTTCTTCTTGGGCGGCTCTTCGGTGGATGCGGCTTCCGGCGCGGCCGAGCTCACGATGATCTCGTCGGGCGGTAGGGTCTTCTTGCGGCTCTTCTTTTCCGGCTCAGCGGGCACTTCGGCTGCGGGTTCAGCCACAGGCACGGGCGCCGCTTCGGTCACTGCGGGAGCCGCTGCGACTTCTTCGGCGGCAGCCGGCTTCTTGCGGGCGCGAGTACGCTTCGGCTTAGCCTCGGCGGGCGCTTCTTCGGCAGCGGCAGCTTCCGGAGCGGCAGCGGGCGCAGGAGCTTCCGCGGCCGGTGCTTCCTCAGCCGCGGGTGCGGCCTTCTTGCGAGTGCGGGTGCGCTTGGGCTTTTCGGCCACTGCCTCTTCGGCCGGTGCTTCGGCGGCTGCCACGGGTTCCGGGGCAGGGGCGGCAGCCGGTGCTTCGGCCACTTCCACCACCGCGACTTCCTCGGCGGCTACGGCCTCGACGGCCTCGCCTTCAGCTCCCTCATCGGCGCCATTGGCCTCGATGTGTTCGCCGTTCTCGCGACGGTTGCGGCGACCACCGCGGCGGCCACGACGGCGACGCTTGCGCGGCTCGCCATTCTCGTCGCGCGCGGCGCCATTGGCAGCTTCCTGGGAAGCGCCTTCCTCGCCTTCGTCTTCCTCACCCTCGGCATCGCTGTCCTGGCTGTCCTGAGCCTGGCGCGGCTGCTGGGGCTGACGCTCGCCTTCGGGACGGTCACCACCACGACGGCGGCGACGACGGCGACGGCGCGAATCCCCGTCGGCATCGGAGGAGCGGGCCGAGACTTCCTCGCCCTCGGAGACCGTTTCCTCGATCTCTTCTTCCTCGTCCTCGACGAATTCTTCCATCGCAGCGGTATCGACGCGCACGTGCTCGGTGCCGTTGGTGGCCTGCTCGCTATAGTGATGGACGCGGGTTTCGCCCTTCTCGATGTTGAACTGCGTACCGGTCAGCTTGGCGTCGGCAGTGATGGTGATCGAGAGGTGATACTTGGCTTCGAGCGCAGTCAGCGTATCGCGCTTGGTGTTGAGGATATAGAGGGCCACATCCATCGGCACGCGCACGTTGATCGACTGGCCGGGACGGCGCAGCACGGTGTCCTCGACGTGGCGCATGACCATCAGGGCCACGCTTTCCACCGAGCGGATCAGACCCGTGCCTTCGCAGAGCGGGCACTTGTGGGTCGAGCTCTCGACGACGCCGAAGCGGATGCGCTGGCGGCTCATTTCCATCAGGCCGAAATGGCTGATGCGGCCGACCTGGATGCGTGCTCGGTCGTTCTTGAGGCAATCCTTGAGCTTGCGCTCAACCGCCCGGTTGGAGCGGTTCTCGACCATGTCGATGAAGTCGATGACGATGAGGCCGGCCAGGTCGCGCAGGCGCAGCTGGCGCGCGATTTCCTCGGCCGCTTCCAGGTTCGTCTGGAGCGCCGTGTCCTCGATATTGTGTTCCTTGGTGGCGCGGCCCGAGTTCACGTCGATCGAAACCAGGGCTTCGGTCGGGTTGATCACGAGATAGCCGCCCGAGGGCAGGGTGACCTGCGGGGAGAACATGGCGTCTAGCTGGTTCTCCACATTGTACTTGGAGAACAGTGGCTGATCTTCCCTGTATTGCTGCACGTTCTTGGCGTGCGAGGGCATGATCATGCGCATGAAGTCCTTGGCTTCGCGATAGGCGTTGTCGCCTGCCACCAGCACTTCATCGATGTCCTTGTTGTAGAGGTCGCGGATGGTCCGCTTGATGAGCGAGCCTTCCTCGTAGACGAGGCAGGGCGCCTGGCTGCGCAGGGTGAGGTTGCGCACGTTTTCCCAGAGCCGCAGCAGGTATTCGTAGTCGCGCTTGACCTCGGCCTTGGTGCGCGAGGCGCCGGCCGTGCGCAGGATCACGCCCATGCCCTGCGGCACGTCGAGATCGGCGGTGATTTCCTTCAAGCGCTTGCGGTCGGCGGCGTTGGTGATCTTGCGGGAGATGCCGCCGCCACGGGCGGTATTGGGCATCAGCACCGAATAGCGGCCGGCGAGCGACAGATAGGTGGTGAGAGCCGCGCCCTTGTTGCCGCGCTCTTCCTTGACCACCTGCACCAGCATCACCTGGCGGCGCTTGATGACTTCCTGGATCTTGTACTTGCGCGCATTGTTGCTGCGCCGGCGCTCGGGAACTTCTTCCTCGACCGCATCGCCGCCACCGACGCTCTCGACCGGCTCGTTGGAGACGGGAGCTTCCTCGATATGGCTGTGCGAGCCTTCCATATCCTGCGTGTCCGTCTCCGCGTCAGGTTCGCTGACGCCGGCCGGCAGGCTGATCGAATCCTCCGCGGCGGCCTCGGCGGCTGCAGCGCTGTCTTCGTGCTCGTGGTGGTCGTCCTCGTGTTCCTCATCGCGCAGCAGGGCTTCGCGGTCGGCTACGGGGATCTGGTAGTAGTCAGGGTGGATTTCGCTGAAAGCCAGGAAGCCGTGACGGTTCCCGCCATACTCGACGAACGCCGCCTGCAACGACGGCTCCACTCGGGTAACCTTGGCGAGGTAGATATTCCCCCGCAACTGCTGCCTCTGGGCAGACTCGAAATCGAACTCTTCGAGCCGATTTCCGCTAGTGACTACAACGCGCGTTTCTTCCGGGTGGATGGCATCCACCAGCATTCTCTTTGTTGGCATAAAGTGTAGCTCCGCGCCTTCGCGCGCCAACAACGAAGGGCCGGCGCGCCGGCAACCTCCGTGCAGCGCCATGCGAGGCGAATGGTCCTGTGGGTGTGGCGCCAAATGCGAAATCGAGTCTGGCACCGCTGGTTTGACGGATGGTCAAGGCCGAAAAGAGGGGCATGACAAGTGCGCAACCGTTGTCGGTGATTGCGTCGCGTGCTGTCCGCCCTATGGCCATATGACCTCTTCCTAGTGGGCTGGCCGAGGACCTGTCACGGGTCATGGCCGCCGTCCGGTCCGCAGGGAACCGAAATTCGTAAGTGAAGCTAAAGCCGCCGCTTTTTGTGTTTCTCCGGCAGCAACGGGCGATTCGACCCGAAATGTTCAACCGAATGAAACACTCGCTTCAAAGACTAGCCTTTAGGGGTGTTGCAACCAATTGGCAACAGGAAACTCGAAACGGCGGGAAACCCCGACTTTTCCACCGGCCATTCTGTTGCGCGGGGCTGAAAAAGAGGCTTAACAACCGGTAACGCCGCAGAATCGCCTTTCCCTTGGGCGATGTCCTCGCCTGCATATAGGGAGCGTTGGCCACTTGTTCAAATCCGCCGTAATCGCGGCTGTCGCGCTGCTAATCACCGCCGTTTCCGCCTTCGCGCAGGAACCGCCGGCCAATCCGCTCCCGGAAGTCCTCGACGCCCGTGTCTCCACGACGCCGCAGCGCGCCCGTCTGGTGCTCGATCTTGCGGCGCCGACGCAGTTTGCCATCGTCTCGCTGGATAATCCCAACCGTATCGCTATCGACGTCAAGGCGTCCGGGCTCGAGTTCACCGAGCTCACCCCGGTCGCCGGCGAGGGCATCGTGGCCTCCTACAATGTCGAAATGGCCGAGTCGGGCAGGGCGCGTACCACGCTGACGCTTTCCGCCCCCGCCCAGGTGCAGCAGGCCTATGTCCTCGATCCCTTCGCCGACCAGCCCGCGCGGCTCGTCGTCGATATCATTCCGATGGACCCGGCCGGTTTCGCCGCCAAGGTGGCCGCCGACCTGGCGGCCTCCACCGTCAAGCAGCAGGCCGACATGGCCGCGGACGAGCCCACGCGCCCCGGCGCCTCCAATATTGAGGCCAAGACGCGGCCGCTCGTCGTCATCGATCCGGGCCATGGCGGCGTCGATAGCGGCGCGCGCGGTCCAGATGGCGTCATGGAAAAGGACCTCGTCCTTGCCTTCGCGCTCAAGCTCCAGGACCTTCTCACCGAGTCCGGCCGGTTCGACGTAGCGTTGACGCGCGAGGATGACAGCTTTCTCAAGCTCGAGGACCGCGTGGCGCTGGCGCGCCAGAACAAGGCGGACCTTTTCATCTCGATCCATGCCGACAGCTTCCAGCAGCCCGATATCCGCGGCCTGAGCGTCTATACCCGTGACGAGAACGCCACCGACGTGCTCGATCGCGTGCTGGCAGATACCGAGAACAAGGCCGATATCATCGCCGGCCTCGCCCCGCCTGAAAGCGCGACGTCTGTCGTCGATCTACTCGTCGATCTCATGCGCCGCGAAATGCGCCGGCAATCCTACGAGGCGGCGCAATCGATCGTGCACCAGGTCGAGCCCAGCGTGGCGCTGCGCAAATTCCCGGTGCGGCAGGCGAACTTCCTCGTGCTGCAGGCGCCGGACGTGCCCTCGATTCTGGTCGAGCTGGGCTTCCTCTCCAATGCCCATGACATCGCCAATCTCCAGCAATCCGGCTGGCAGGATCGGACGGCCGAGGCTGTGGCGCGCGGCATTTCGGCCTATTTCGATGAACTGGCGCAGGGCAACGAGCAGGCGAGCGCCGAAAAGTGATCGGCATTTTCCTGCGCCCGGGGGCATCGTTACACAATTGCCACAGCGTCGCGTGCCGCGCGTCTGCTATGATTCCTGAACTAAATCAGGCGGCTCCGCAGGGCGTCGCACCTATTCGGATAAGGTACTGATGCTCCGCTTGCTCGGCTGGATGTTCGGTTTCGCAGTTTTCTGCGCGTTCGGCCTCATCGTTGTGGCCGTCGTCTATCTGCAGAACCTCACCAACGATCTGCCGGACTATACGATCCTCAAGGACTACCAGCCGCCCGTCACGACGCGCGTTCATGCCGCCGACGGCACGCTCCTGGCCGAATATGCCCGCGAGCGCCGGCTCTTCCAGCCGATCGAAACCATCCCGGCGCCGGTGATCCAGGCCTTCATCTCGGCCGAAGACAAGGATTTCTATTCCCATAACGGCATCGCGCTCGATGGCATCATCCGCGCCCTGCGCGACAACCTCATGGCGCGCGCCGAGGGTAACACGGCCATCCAGGGCGGCGGTTCGTCCATCACCCAGCAGGTGGCCAAGAACTTCCTGCTGACCTCCGAGCAGACCTGGGATCGAAAGATCCAGGAAGCGCTGCTGGCCATTCGCATCGAGGCGACGTTCTCCAAGGACAAGATCCTCGAGCTCTACCTCAACGAAATCTTCCTCGGCCTCAATTCCTATGGTGTGGCCGCGGCCGCGCTCAACTATTTCGACAAGGCGCTCTACGACCTCAAGCTCTCGGAAGTCGCCTATCTCGCCGCGCTCCCCAAGGGCCCCAACAACTACCACCCGTTCCGCCGGCCCAAGCAGGCCATCGAGCGCCGCAACTGGGTGCTCGATCGCATGGCCGAGAATGGCTACATCACCGTGGCGCAGGCCGAAGAGGCCAAGAAGGACCCGCTCAACGTGGTTCCGCGCGCCTCGGGCAGCCAGGTCTATTCGGCCGAGTATTTCACCGAGGAAGTCCGCCGGCAGCTTGCCTCGATGTATGGCGAGGAGCAGCTCTATGGCGGCGGCCTGTCGGTGCGCACCACGCTCGTGCCCAAGCTCCAGGAATATGCGCGCAAGTCGCTCATGGATGGGCTGATCGGCTTCGATCACCTCAAGGGTTATCGCGGTCCGGTCGCGAGCATCGAGCTCGATGGCGACTGGGGCGCCGACGTCTACAAGATCGTCCCCCTGCGCGACGTGCCCGAATGGCAGCTCGGCGTGGTCCTCCAGATGGGCGACAACGACGCCACGATCGGCCTGCGCCCCGGCACCAATATCGATGGCGGCATGATGCCCGACCGGGTCACCGGCCAGCTCGCCGGCCCCGATACGAAGTGGATCAGCAAGAAGCTCTCGAGCATCCTCAATGTCGGCGACGTGGTCTATGTCTCGCCGGTCGATGGCAAGGCCGGCAACTACAAGCTCGAGCAGGTGCCCGAGATCGAGGGCGCGCTCGTCGCCATGGACCCGCGTACCGGGCGCGTACTCGCCATGGTCGGCGGCTTCTCCTTTGCCGAATCCGAGTTCAACCGCGTGACCCAGGCGCTGCGGCAGCCCGGCTCCTCGTTCAAGCCCATCGTCTATTCGGCCGCGCTGGACAACGGCTATACGCCGGCCTCGATCATCCTCGATGCGCCCGTGGAGATCGTCAACGGCGACGGCAGCGTCTGGCGGCCCGAGAACTACGCCCAGCGCTTCTACGGCCCACAGACGCTGCGCCGCGGCATCGAGAACAGCCGTAACGTCATGACCGTGCGCCTCGCCAAGGATATCGGGATGCCGCTCATCGCCGAATATGCGCGGCGCCTGGGCGTCTACGACAACCTCACCCCGGTTCTCGCCATGGCGCTCGGCGCCGGCGAGACCACCGACATGCGCATGACCGCGGCCTATGCGACCATCGCCAATGGCGGCCGCAAGATCGTGCCGACCCTCATCGACCGCATCCAGGATCGCTACGGCAAGACCGTCTATCGGCATGACCAGCGCATCTGCGACGGCTGCAACGCCGCCTCATGGGTCGGCCAGCAAGAGCCGTTGATCGTGGACAATCGCGAGCAGGTGCTCGATCCGATGACGGCCTACCAGATCACGTCGATGATGGAAGGCGTCGTGCAGCGGGGTACCGGCACCTATGCCAAGCGCCTCAACCGGCCCGTGGCCGGCAAGACCGGCACGACCAACGACTACAAGGACGCCTGGTTCGTCGGCTTCACGCCCGAGCTCGCCGTCGGCGTCTATATGGGCTACGACCGCCCGCGCTCGATGGGTGGCGCCTCGACCGGCGGCGAAGTGGCAACGCCGATCTTCACCGAATTCATGGAGAACGCGCTGCGCGGCACTCCGCCCACGCCCTTCAACGAGCCGCCCGGCATGCACGAGGTCTGGATCAACCAGGCGACCGGCGTGCAGACCGGTGGCGGCGGCGTGCTCGAGGCCTTCAAGCCGGGTAGCGGCCCGAATCTTGCGACCTCCGTGGTCGGCGTCGGTGTCGACTACAGCCAGCAGCGCACCGGCGATCTCCAGCCCGAACCGGGCTACGACCCCAACCAGCCGGTCGGCGCCGCAGGAATGTTCTGACGTGGCTTTCGTCACCTATCCGCATCCCGTCCTCGCCCAAAAGGCCGAGGCGGCCACGGTCGACGCTACGCTCCTCGCCATCGGCGAACGCCTGCGTGCCGCTGCGATCGACGCCCGCGCCTATGGCCTGGCCGGCGCCCATATCGGCGAAGCCGCGCCTGTCATCGTCCTCAACGTCGCGCCCGACGCCCCGAAGGCCGACTACCGCCTCTTCTTCAATCCGCGCGTCTCCGCCGTCGCCGACGAGGTCGAAGCCGGCACGGAAGGCTCCGTCTCGCTCCCCGGCGTCGAAGTCGCGGTAGAGCGCCCGATCTGGGCCGAGATCGCCTACGAGGATGCCGACGGGGCAGGGCGTACGGAACGGTTCGAGGGGTTCCTCGCCCGCTGTGCGCTGCACGAAATCGACCAGGTCGACGGCGTCTTCTTCCTCGATCGCCTGTCGCGGCTCAAGCGCGACATGGTGCTCAAGAAGTTCTTGAAGCGGCAGCGTCTGGGTTGATCGCGGCCGCGGTCTCGCCTAGATGACAGCTCGAAGAGAGAGAAACAGGACTGCAAATGCGCGCGGAAATGGAAAAGGTCATCGGCGAGATCGAGCAGGTGGTAAGCCTGCTGAGGAGGCATCTTTGACTGGGATACTGCCCAGCCTCGCCTAGACGAACTCAACGCCCGATCCGAATCCCCCGACTTCTGGAACGACCCTGAAAAGGCTCGCGAGCTCATGCGCCAGCGCGATGAGCTCGACGTGCAGATCAAGGCGGTCAAGGAGCTGGAGAACGGCATCCGGGACAACAGCGAACTGATCGAGATGGGCGAAGCCGAAGGCGACGCCGAGATTGTCTCGGAGGCCGAGAAGGCCCTGTTCGCCCTGCGTGACATCGCTCACCGCCGCCAGATCGAGACGCTGCTCTCGGGCGAAGCCGATGCCAACGACGCCTATCTCGAAATCCATTCGGGCGCCGGCGGCACGGAAAGCCAGGATTGGGCCTCAATGCTCCTGCGCATGTATACGCGCTGGGCCGAACGCCGCGACTTCAAGGTCGAGACCATGGAATTCCATGCCGGCGAAGAAGCGGGCATCAAGTCTGCCACGCTCAAGATCACGGGCCACAATGCCTATGGCTGGCTCAAGACCGAAAGCGGCGTGCACCGTCTGGTCCGCATCTCGCCCTACGATTCGCAGGCGCGCCGGCACACGAGCTTTTCGAGCGCGTGGGTCTTTCCGGTAGTCGATGATACCATCGACATCCAGATCAACGAGGCCGACCTCAAGGTCGATACCTATCGTTCGTCCGGCGCCGGCGGCCAGCACGTCAACACGACGGACTCGGCCATCCGCATCACGCACGTTCCCTCGGGGATCGTCGTGGCCTGCCAGCAGGAACGCAGCCAGCACAAGAACCGTGCAACGGCCATGAACATGCTCAAGGCGCGGCTTTATGAAGTCGAGCTGCAGAAGCGGGAAGAGGCGGCCAATGCCGCGGCGGCCAACAAGACCGATATCGGCTGGGGCCACCAGATCCGTTCCTACGTCCTGCAGCCTTACCAGATGGTCAAGGACCTGCGCACGGGCGTTGAAAGCAGCCAGCCCTCCGTGGTGCTGGACGGCGACCTCGATCCCTTCATGGAAGCTTCGCTCGCCGCAAGGCTTGATGGCGCAGCGAACGTGTAAGACCTGAACTTTAGGATGTTGGCGGTGCTCTACCGCCGACATCCGCCGATGATCTCAAACTGCCGCAAACTGCTGCAATCGCGTCCCGACATTAAGAAACTGCTGCGGGTTCACCGCGTTCTCATCGCGCCGTACCTCGAAGTGCAGATGCGGCCCGGTCGAGCGCCCGGTCGACCCCACCTTGGCAATCGGCGAACCCGTCGCCACCACCTGGCCCTCCTTCACGAGGAACGCCGAGAGGTGCGCGTAGCGCGTGATCAGTCCGTTGCCGTGGTCGATCTCGACCATGTTCCCATAGCCCGATTGCTGCCCGACGAACGTCACTTTTCCCGCGCCGGCGCTGAGCACCGACGTCCCCGACGGCGCCGGAAAGTCGATACCCGAGTGGAACGCCGAGCGCCCCGTAAACGGATCGCGCCGATTGCCGAAGGTCGAGCTCTGCCGCAACGCGCCGTCGAACGGCTTGTGCACGGGTGCCGCGTCGATGGCCTCGCGCGCCGATTTGAAGCGGAGCAGGGCGGACATCACCGTATTGGCGTCATCCACCAGGTCGTCGCTCTGTGCTCCTGCAACCGGCGGCAACAGCGGCCCGCCGACAGCATCCTCGGTGAAGTTCGGCTTGATACCGATACCCTGCAATTCCGTCACGATGGCATCGGCCGATTGCGTGGCCGATTGCGAGATCGAAGCCAGCACCGTGCGCGATTCATCGAGCATCTGCTGAACGTTGGACGCAGCTGCTGCGGCCTGTTCTTCCGTAGTCCCGGCCAGCACAGGGCTTGCAGGGGCAGGCAGAGAGGCGTTCTGCACCGGCGCAGCGGTCGTCAGCCCCAGCTCGTTGGCCTTCTCGGCGAGCGCCTTTACGTATTGATGCTGCTCGGTCAGCACTTCCTGCTGCTGGGTGATTTCCTGAAGCTGCAGGTTGATGTCGCCCGCCTGGGCGTAGTTGCGCGAATGCAGCCGGTCGACTTCGAGGCGAAGCTGCGCCACGCGCTCCTCATAGGCCGAAATGACCTGACCGTTCTGGCCGTTGATGATGGTGGAGATGTCGGGGCTCATGAGGAAGCCCACCAGCGTCAGGGCGTTGGTCGCCAGGAGCCCGGCAACGAGACAGTAGAACAGGCGAGGGCTGATGCCCGCCTCGTTCTTTTTCGGGCCGGCATCCTTCCTGGATCGACCGAAGCGCTTCGCATGGGTTTCTTCCCGCACGCGCCAATCTCCCGCACGCATACTGAATACATGCGTCAGGATCGCAAATCATGGTTAATGAATGCGAAATCAGGCCTTGGCGTTGAGCGCGCGGGCGGCTTCCAGCACTTCGTCGGCGTGCCCCTTCACGCGCTTGACCGTCCAGATATTGGCAATCTTGCCGTCAGGACCGACAAGTATCGTCGTCCGCACCAGTCCGAGATACTCGCGCCCGAAGGTTTTCTTGGGCTGCCAGAGGTCGAAGGTGGCGATGGCCTTGTGGTCGGGATCGGCGCCAAGGATCGGCTTGAGGTCGTATTTCGCCCGGAAGCGGGCATGGCTGGCGACTGAATCTTCAGAAATTCCGACCAGCTTGGTATTGGCCGCAGAAAATTCGTCGGCGAGACGGCTGAATTCGACGTTTTCGTTCGTGCAAGTCTCGGTATCGTCGGTGCCGTAGAAGTAAAGCACGACGGCGCTGCCTTTATTGGCGGAGAGACGGAAAGGCGCTCCGCCATCGGTATCGATCTCGAAATCAGGAGCCTTGGAGCCAATTGCGATCGCTGACATGGTCGATTTCTCCTAAATCCCCTTGAAGACAGGCAAAACGGGGTGTTGATGCCATATTCGAGCCAGTATCATCGGGCAAGTGGCGGCTTGCACCGGTTGATTCTCGGCGGTGGACCCAGACACTCCACCACTAGCGGCCGGGCATTGAGTCGGAAACCAGTGAACGCAATCAGTCAGGCAAGCCCCCCGCGCACGCGGTCTATGCCGCGTTCGGCGGCGAAAGCCTGTGTCTGGATTTTCGGCATTCCCGCTGCGCTGTTCATCCTGCTCTATCTGGTTCTGCTGGTCACCCCCATTCCGCTGCCTTTTGCCCGCGAGCCGGTCAGGGCCGCGCTCATGGCCGCGTTGCCGGAGGGCGCCGAGCTTGAACTCGGCGATATGGGCCTCGCGCTCGAAAACGCAGTCGTACCCGTGCTCAAGTTCTCGCCGGTCACCTATCGTGACACCAAGTCCGGCGGCAAGGTGAGCATGGAAGCGCTCGATGTCGGCTTCTCGCCGTTCCGCGCGCTCCTCGGCCAGCCCGGCGCCAGCATCACCATCGTGCGCCCGCATATCCAGATGGTGCAGGACCTGCTCGGTCCGCGCCTGAGCACGTTCGAATTCGTGGATGATGCCAAGGGTGGCCCCACCACCGTGCGCGTCCTCGAAGGCACCGATGCCTTTCCCAAGGTCGGCATTTCGGCCGATGGCGTGGGCGTCCATGGCGACATTCCGGCCTCAGCTTCCGGCGGCATCCGCTCGGACAACGACTGGCTGATCTACAACCTCGAGGCAGCCGAGGCGAGCCTGGCCGACGTCGTCAAACAGGCGCAGGACGGCGTCTTCTCGCGCCTCGTCGTCAAGGACGGCGTCATGGACATGAACGATTCCGTCTATGGCCTGTTCCGCCAGTTCCAGAACATCAATTTCGACGTCGCCCCGCGCGCCAATGGCCGCGAGACCGTGGGCAACTTCTCCGCCTCGCTCGGCGGCCGCAAGATGGCCGGCAGCATTTCGCGCGTGGTCGACGAGGATGGTCGTGCCCATCTCAATGCCGATGTCGGCAATATCGACTTCGCCTCGATCATGCCCTTCATCGATGACCCTGAGAGCCTCATGGCCATCCGCGGCGCCGGCGCTCTCTCCGTCGATGTCGATTTCGACGCCGCGTCCGGCAAGGTCACCGGCGGCAAGTTCCATATCGACATGACCGGCACGGATCTGCGCGTCGACAAGGACTATTTCCCCGTCGCCAGCTCCATCATGGAGGTCACCTGGACGCCGGAGACCGGCCAGTTCCAGCTCGCCGATTCGGAGCTGCGCATCGGCCAGAGCTCGACCAAGCTCTCTGGCGTCTTCGTGCTGGGCATGGACAAAACCTATGGCCCGACCGTCGGCATTTCTCTCACCGCCAAGGATGTGAGCCTGCGCCCCGACGACATGGAGGCCGCGCCGGCGCCGTTCGAGGAAATGTCCTTCACCGGCTGGTCCGCGCCGCTCTATGGCGCGCTGGGTATCGACCAGTTGGCGGCCAAGAAGGGCGATGGCCGCGTCGCCGTCACCGGGCGCCTCGACATGTTGCGCGCCGGCATCGGCATCGACCTGACGGTTGCCGGCGAAAAGGTCGAGGCCGACGACGTCAAGCGCCTCTGGCCCTATTTCCTCGCCGAGGATTCGCGCAACTGGTTCGTCAAGAACGTCTCCGAGGGCAGGGTGGCCAATTCCACCATGCACTTCGATTTCCCCGTCGGAACGCTCGCCACGGGCGATGAGGAAAAGCCGATCCCGCATGGCGCCATGGCCATCGACATGGTGGGCGAGGGGGTCGTGATCCGCGCGACCGACACGATGCAGCCCATCGCCATCGACGGAAACACCCGCCTCGCCGTGCGCGACAACGACGTGACCATCTCCGCCGATGGCGGCAAGGTGCCTACGGCCGGCGGCGACATCGCCGTGGCCAATGCGGCGCTGGTCATCGACAGCAGCGTGCCCAAGACCAAGACGCTCGAGATTTCGGGCGAGGTGAAGGGCGGCATCAAGGCCCTGCTGGCCCTGGCCAAGGACCAGCAGCCCGATGCCATCGCCAGCGCCAAGCTGCCGGTCAAGCTCGACGCCCTGGGTGGCGACGTGGCCATCGATGTCGTGGCGACCGTGCAATTGGGCGAAACCAACGGCATCAATCAGATCGACTACGTGCTCAACGGGTCGGTCAACGACTTCGCCAGCGACGAGCCGATCCAGGATCGCACGATCAAGAACGGCCAGCTCGCCTTCAGCGCCACCCAGGCCGGCTACCACGTCACCGGCTCTGCCCAGATCGACGGCATGACTGCCGATCTCTCGGTCAACGGCACGCCGACCGGCGATCCCGTCTTCCAGCTCGGCTCGACCCTCGACGTCAAGGAACTGACGGCGATGGGCTTTGATGCGTCCCAGTTCCTCTCCGGCCGTGTCCGCTTCATCGCCTCGCCGCAGGCGGATGGCTCGATTTCGATGGGCGTCGACCTCGAAAACGCCACGCTCAACATCGCCGATCTCGGCATCCGCAAGGCGCAGGGCGTCAAGGGCCTGCTGCAGGCGCGGGTAAAGCAGGATGGCAAGCTCACCGAACTCGACGACATCGCCCTCGCCTTTGGCGACGTGGACCTGCGCGGCCAACTGGTCTTCGACGGCGAGAAGAAGCAGCTCGCGTCCGCTCAGTTCGATACCTTCGCCCTCAGTCCGGGCGACCAGGCGCAGGTGTCGCTCTCTCCGATCGATGGCGGCGGCTATTCGGTCGCCATCCGCGGCAACCAGCTCGATCTCAAGCCGATGCTCCAGCGGTTCTTCGGGCTGGGCGAGGGCTCGCTCGGCAGCGTCGCCACCACCAGCATCGACCAGCGCATAGCGCTCGACGTCAAGCTCAAGCGGGCCATCGGCTTCTACATGACGACGGCCTACAACCTCGACCTCGACCTCATGTTGCGCGGCAGTGATCTGCAGCGCGTGACGATGCAGGCCCAGCTCGGCGAGACCAGCGCCATCTCCGTGGCCACCAATCCCACGCCCGAGGGCAATTCCATCTCCGTGGCCTTCAACGATTTCGGCTCGCTCCTGCGGCTCATCGGCGTCTATCCGCGCGTTGAAGGCGGCGAGGGCAGCCTGGTGTTGGCGACCAATAGCAAGGCCAAGGTCGGTAACGGCCATGCCCGCATCCGCAACTTCGCGCTCATCGACGAGAACAAGGTGGCCGATATCCTGGGCAACCACCAGGGTTCGCGCCAGCTCATCGCCAAGCAGAACAAGCTGTCGTTCCGCAGCGCCGAGCTCGATTTCATCCGCCGCTCCGACCGTATCGAGCTGACCGACGCGATGCTGGCCGGCGACACCGTGGGCGGCACGCTCAAGGGCTTCATCTACACCGACAAGCGCCAGTACGACCTCGCCGGCACCTATGTGCCGCTCTTCGGCCTCAACAGCGCCTTCGCCAAGGTGCCGCTCTTTGGCCCGCTGCTTGCGGGCCCCGATGGCGCCGGCATGTTCGGCGTCACCTTCGCCATTCGCGGCGCGCTCGAAAATCCGGATTTCAAGGTCAACCCGGCCTCGCTTCTCGCCGTCGGCGCCTTCCGCTCGCTCTTCGAATTCCGCGCCAAGGAATTGCCGCGTGAGTAAAAGAAAAGGCCCGGTCGAGCGACCGGGCCTTCTTCAATTCATGTCGGTCGCGATCAGGCCGGCTTGATCAGCGCATGGCGCTTCTTGCCGACGGAAAGCTTGATGACGCCTTCGGGGAGAACCTTGTTTTCGCCCAGCGTCGCCCGCTCGTCCTCGACCAGCTCGTCATTGACGCGCACGGCGCCCGACGTGATGTGGCGACGCGCTTCGCCGTTCGAGGCAGCGAGCCCGGCCAGCACGAGAGCCGCCTGGATACCCAGCCCGGCATTGAGTTCACCACGCGCAATCTCGGCCGTCGGCAGCGACAGGTCGATGGCGCCGGCCTCGAAGGTCGCACGCGCCGTCTCGGCGGCCTCGTCGGCCGCCTCGCGACCGTGGACGATGGCCGTGGTTTCCGTCGCCAGCACCTTCTTGGCCTCGTTGATCTCGTTGCCGCCCAGGGCAGCCAACCTGGCGATCTCGCTCAGGGGCAGGCGGGTGAAGATCTTGAGGAAGCGGCCGACATCGGCGTCTTCAGTGTTCCGGAAGTACTGCCAGAAGTCGTAGGGCGAGAAGTTCTCGGGGTTGAGCCAGACGGCGCCCGAGGCGGACTTGCCCATCTTTTCGCCCGAGGCCTTGGTCAGCAGCGGGGTGGTCAGCGCGTAGAGCTGCGGGCCGCCCATGCGGTGGCTGAGGTCAACGCCGTTGATGATGTTGCCCCACTGGTCCGAGCCGCCCATCTGCAGCACCGTGCCATAGCGCCGGTTGAGCTCGGTGAAGTCGTAGCCCTGCATGATCATGTAGTTGAACTCGAGGAAGCTCAACGACTGCTCGCGGTCGAGGCGCAGCTTGACGCTGTCGAAGCTGAGCATGCGGTTGACCGAGAAGTGCCGGCCGACATCGCGCAGGAACTCGACATAGTTGAGCTTCAGCAGCCAATCGGCGTTGTTGACCATGATGGCGTCGTTGGGCCCGTCGCCGAACGTCATGATTTTGGCGAAGATCTTCTTGATGCCGGCGATGTTCTCTTCGATCTGCTCGATGGTCAGCAGCTTGCGCTGGTCGTCGCGGAAGGACGGATCGCCTACCATCGAGGTGCCGCCGCCCATCAGGGCGATGGGGCGGTGGCCGGTGGCCTGCATCCAGTAGAGCATGGTGGCGGTGATGAGATTGCCGATGTGCAAGCTCGTCGCCGTCGCGTCATAGCCCACATAGCCCGTGATCGGCCCCTTGACGGCGAGCGCATCCAGACCTTCCGGATCGGAAATCTGGTGGATGAATCCGCGCTCATCGAGGACGTTCAGGAAATCGGACTTGAAGGCCATGGTTCGGGCTCTGGTGGTTCAGGTGTGTAGAGAGAGGAAGGGTCTTAGCGACCCTTGCCTGCGGCGATTTCGGCGCGACGGCGGTCGAGATACTCGGCCGAGCGCTCGGTGAGCTCATCGATCTTGCCTTCGAAGAAGTGGTTGGCGCCTTCCACGACCTGCTGCTCGATGGTGATGCCCTTCTGCGTCTTGAGCTTGTCCACCAGCTTCTGCACCGATTGCGGCGGAGCCACGCGGTCCTTGTCGCCATGGATGATGAGGCCCGAGGACGGGCAGGGGGCGAGGAACGAGAAGTCGTAGAGATTTTCCGGCGGGGCCACGGAAATGAAGCCTTCCACTTCCGGGCGGCGCATCAGCAGCTGCATGCCGATCCAGGCGCCGAACGAGAAGCCGGCGATCCAGCAGCCGCGGCTTTCGCGGTTGAGGCTCTGCAGCCAGTCGAGCGCCGCTGCGGCGTCCGACAGTTCGCCGATGCCGTGATCGAATACGCCCTGCGAGCGGCCGACGCCGCGCGAGTTGAAGCGCAGCACGGAAAAACCGCGCTGGGCGAACATGTAGAAGAGGTTGTAGACGATCTGGTTGTTCATCGTGCCCCCGAATTCGGGGTGCGGATGCAGCACGATGGCGACAGGCGCATTGGGCTCCTTGCCCGGCTGGTAACGGCCTTCGATGCGCCCTTCCGGACCGTTGAAAATCACTTCTGGCATGTGGTTCGTTTCCCGTGAGCTTTGGCGCTCATGTTAGTGCGGACTTCTCCACGCTCAGTCCGGCTGCGCGCTTGACGAATGGCATGGCGCTGCCTAAAACATGCGTGAAAAAACCAGTTTAGAATTGTTCGAAACTCGGTTTCGCCCTTTCATATAGGGCATGCGAGCGCTCCTTGTAGTGAAAGTGAGCGTCCGATTTCAAGTTTTGTTTCGGACTGGAGCGGGCGCCAAGGCGCCATATGTGGCTTTGATGACGCGATCGGCGATCTACCTCGACCACAATGCCTCCGCTCCGCTTCTCCCGGAAGCGAGGGCGGCGATGCTTGCTGCGCTCGATCTGGTGGGCAATCCGTCCTCCGTCCACGGCCATGGCCGTGCCCTGCGCGAGGTGATCGAAACCGGCCGCGGGCAGGTAGCCAAACTCGCCGGCGCCGAGCGCAAGCAGGTGGTTTTCACTGGTTCGGCGACTGAGGCCATCACCCAGGCCATCGTCGGCGGCGCCAGGGCGCTCAAGGTCGACCGCATCGTGATCAGCGCGGGCGAGCACGCTGCCGTCACCAAGGCTGCCGAAGCGGCAGGACTCCCGGTCACAATAGTGGGCCTCGACGCCGATGGTGTGATCCGCACCGATGAGATCGCCGCAGCCCTGCAGCAGGATGGCACCGCATTGGTCGCCGTCCATGCCGTCAACAACGAGACTGGAATCATCCAGCCACTCGCCAGAATCGAGGCTCTTGTCGGGCCGACGCCGCATTATCTCTTCATTGATGCGGTACAGGCGCTCGGAAAGCTCGATCTCGATTTCGCCTCGCGCCCGGCCGACATGATGGCGCTGAGCGCCCACAAGATTGGCGGGCCGGTCGGCATCGGTGCACTGCTGGTCAAGAGCCATGCCGACACCGTTCGGCTCATTCCCGGCGGCGGGCAGGAGCAGGGGCGGCGTGGCGGCACGGAATCGGCGAGCCTGGTTGCCGGGTTCGGCGCGGCCGCCGAGGCGTTCCCGCAGCATTACGATGCTGCGCGGGTTGCAAAGCTGACATTCCAACTCATGTATAGACTGCGTGAGCTGGAAGGTGCTGTGGTGGTATTCGGCGAAAAAGCTCAGCGAGTGGGTAACGTCGTCGATTTCGCAGCGCCGGGCCTCAAGAATGCCGTGGCGATGATGGGCCTCGATCTCATGGGAATTTCGGTTTCCTCCGGGTCGGCCTGTTCGTCGGGCAAGGTAGGGCCCAGTCATGTCCTGGCCGCGATGGGTGTAGCGCCTGAACTGGCAGACTGCGCCCTGCGCGTGAGCCTGGGCTGGAATTCGACTGAAGAGGATGTCTCGGCGTTCCTTCAGGGGTTTGAACAGGTCCTCGACCGGCACCGGCGCCGGCATGGACAGGCGGCCTGACGGCCGTCGAGTAGGAGAAGAACAATGGCTGCGTTCGATATTCCGACGCTCAAGGAGAACATCGACCACGACACCGTGGAGAAGGTGCTCGCCCTGGACGTGGACAAGTACAAGTACGGCTTCGAGACCGATATCGAATCCGACCTGGCGCCGAAGGGGCTGAATGAGGAAATCGTTCGTCTCATCTCGGCCAAGAAGAACGAGCCGGAATGGATGCTGGAATGGCGCCTCGACGCCTATCGTCGCTGGCTGACCATGACCGAGCCCAACTGGGCCAAGGTCCACTATCCCAAGATCGACTTCCAGGAGATCCACTACTACGCTGCTCCCAAGGGCACGAAGGGCCCCAAGAGCTTGGACGAGGTGGACCCGGAACTCCTCCGCACCTACGAAAAGCTCGGCATCCCGCTCAAGGAGCAGGCGATCCTGGCCGGCGTCGAGGGCGCGGGCCAGACCCCGTTCGGCTCGAACGTGGCCGTGGACGCGGTGTTCGATTCCGTGTCCGTCGTCACCACGTTCCGCGAGGAACTGGCCAAGCACGGCATCATCTTCTGCTCGATCTCGGAAGCCATCCGCGAATATCCCGAGCTCGTGAAGCAATATCTGGGTTCGGTCGTGCCGGTGACCGACAACTACTATGCCACGCTCAATTCGGCGGTCTTCACCGACGGTTCGTTCGTCTACATCCCCAAGGGCGTTCGCTGCCCGATGGAGCTGTCGACCTATTTCCGCATCAACGAGAAGAATACCGGCCAGTTCGAGCGCACGCTCATCATTGCCGATGAAGGTTCCTATGTGAGCTATCTCGAGGGCTGCACGGCTCCGTCGCGAGACGAGAACCAGCTGCACGCCGCCGTGGTCGAACTCGTGGCTCAGGCCGACGCCGAGATCAAGTATTCGACGGTCCAGAACTGGTATCCTGGCGACAAGGACGGCAAGGGCGGCATCTACAACTTCGTCACCAAGCGCGGCGATTGCCGTGGCGACCGCTCCAAGATTTCCTGGACGCAGGTGGAGACCGGCTCGGCCATCACCTGGAAGTACCCGAGCTGCATCCTGCGCGGCGACGGTTCGAGCGGCGAGTTCTACTCGATCGCCATCTCGAACGGCTACCAGCAGGTCGACAGCGGCACCAAGATGCTGCACCTGGGCAAGAACACCACGAGCCGGATCATTTCCAAGGGCATCGCGGCGGGCTTCTCGGACAACACCTATCGTGGCCAGGTCTCGGCGCATGCCAAGGCCAAGAACGCCCGCAACTTCACGCAGTGCGACAGCCTGCTGATCGGTGACCGGTGCGGCGCGCATACCGTGCCCTATATCGAGAGCAAGAACGCTTCCACGGTCTTCGAGCACGAGGCAACCACCTCGAAAATCTCGGACGACCAGATGTTCTACTGCCTGCAGCGCGGGCTTTCGGAAGAGGAAGCGGTGGCGCTGATCGTCAACGGCTTCGTGCGCGACGTGCTTCAGCACCTGCCGATGGAATTCATGGTCGAGACGCAAAAGCTCATCTCGATCAGCCTCGAAGGCAGCGTGGGCTAACAGACAGATTTCGGAGAATAGACAGATGACCACCCCGATGCTTGAAATCCGCGATCTGCATGTTCGCATCGAAGAGCGCGAAATCCTCAAGGGCGTGAACCTGGTGCTGCCCAAGGGCGAAGTGCATGCCATCATGGGCCGTAACGGCTCGGGCAAGTCCACGCTTTCCTACGTGCTGGCCGGCAAGGAAGACTACGAAGTCACGAGCGGCGAAATCCTGCTCGATGGCGAGAACATCCTCGAGATGGAACCCGACGAGCGTGCCGCCGCCGGTATTTTCCTCGCCTTCCAGTACCCGATCGAAATCCCCGGCGTCGCCACCATGACTTTCCTCAAGGCCGCCATGAACGCCCAGCGCAAGGCGCGCGGCGAGGGCGAGCTTACGACGCCCGAATTCATGAAGGCCGTCAAGGAAGCCGGCAGCCGCCTCCATATCGACAGCGACATGCTCAAGCGTGCGCTCAATGTCGGTTTCTCGGGGGGCGAGAAGAAGCGCGCCGAAATCCTGCAGATGGCGCTGCTCCAGCCCAAGATGTGCATCCTCGACGAGACCGATTCCGGCCTCGATATCGATGCGCTCAAGGTGGTGTCGGAAGGCGTCAACGCGCTGCGTTCGCCCGAGCGTTCCATGCTCGTCATCACGCACTACCAGCGCCTGCTCAACCACATCGTTCCCGATGTCGTGCACGTCTTCTCGGACGGCAGGATCGTCGAGAGCGGCGGCAAGGAACTGGCGCTTGAGCTCGAAGCCAAGGGCTATGCCGATTTCGACGAAAACGCGGCGGCTTGAACCAGATGGCAATAGCTTTCCCCGTCCGGCTCGGGCCGGCTGAAAACACGCTGATCGAGCAGCTCAACGCTGCCGGTGCCGCTGACCAGGCCGAGCGCCTAGCCGGTGCGGGCCTGCCGACGCGCCGCGTCGAGACCTATCACTATACCGACCTCAAGACCCTGCTGCGCAGCGTTCCGCCGCTGGCCGGGGCCGCGACTTCCGCCAGCGCTCCGGCGCTCGAAGTTCCCGGCGCCTTCCAGCTCATGATCGCCAACGGCGCTGTCCAGGCGCATGGCACGGCTCCGGCCGGCGTCATCGTCGGCAAGGCCGAGGGCTCGGTGCTCACTACCCGCGACGACGTGATCGTGCGGTTCAACACCGCCTTCGCCAAGGAGAGCCTGGTGCTCAACCTCGAAGGCTCGGTCGATCCGGTCATCCAGATCGACCGCCGTACCGAGGGACCCGCCGCGCATGCGTCGAGTTCGGCTCGCATCTTCGTGGCCGACAACGGCTCGGCGACGATCATCGAGACCTATTCGGGCAGCCAGGAAGCGCACCTCGCCAACCACGCGACCTATGTCGATGTCGGCGCGAACGCCAACGTGACCCACATCACTGTGGACCTCTCCGCCAAGGCCTCGACCCACTTCGCCACGGTCGAATATCAGATCGGCGAGAACGCCAAGCTGCGTTCGCTCGTGATCCATGCCGGCGCCGCGCTCGAGCGCACGCAGATCTTCTCGCGCTTTGCGGGCGAGGGGGCTTATGCCGATTTCACCGGGCTCAACCTCGTCAAGGACGGGCAGCACGGCGACATCACGCTCAACGTCAACCACGAAGTGCCCAATACGGGCAGCAAGGAACTCTACAAGCAGATCGCCCGCGGGCGTTCGCGTGCGGTGTTCCAGGGCAAGATCGTGGTGGAGCGGGATTCCCAGAAGACCGATTCCAAGATGATGATGCAGGGCCTGATGCTCTCGGACGAAGCCGAGATCCTCTCCAAGCCCGAGCTCGAAATCTATGCCGACGACGTGGTCTGCGGCCATGGTTCGACCTGCGGGAAGCTCGATGAGGACTGGCTGTTCTATCTCGTCAGCCGCGGCATTCCCAAGGAAGAGGCCGAGACCATGCTGGTCCGTGGCTTCCTCGAGGAACTGCTCGACCCGATCGAGGACGAGGCCCTCAACGAGTCGCTCAAGGCGATCGTGGATAGCTGGCTGCTGGGCAAATGACCTTCGACCTCGCAAAGGTCCGGGCGGATTTTCCGATCCTTTCGGAGAAGATCCACGGGCAAAGGCTGGTTTATCTGGACAGCGGTGCATCGGCGCAGAAGCCGGCGCAGGTGCTGGACCGGATGGACTATGCCCATCGGCACGAATACGCCAACGTCCATCGCGGGCTGCACACGCTCGCGAACCGGGCCACCGAGGCCTATGAGGGCGGCCGCGAGGCTGCCCGGCGCCTGCTGAACGCCAAAAGGATCGAAGAGATCATCTTCACCAAGTCGGCGACCGAGGCGATCAACCTCGTTGCGTCCTCCTTCGCCGGCCCGCGTATTTCCGAAGGTGACGAGATCGTCGTCACCATCATGGAGCACCATTCCAACATCGTGCCCTGGCATTTCCACCGGGAGCGCAAGGGCGCGGTGCTCAAGTTCGTCGACGTTCGCGACGACGGCAGCTTCGATATCGATGCCTTTGAGAAGGCGCTGACGCCCAAGACCAGGATGGTCGCGGTGACGCATATGTCGAACGTCTTGGGCACGGTGACGCCGATCAAGGAAGTCATCGAGATCGCCCATGCACGCGGCATTCCGGTGCTCGTCGACGGCAGCCAGGGCGCCGTTCACCTCAAGGTGGACGTGCAGGACCTCGATGTCGATTTCTACGTCGCCACCGGCCACAAGCTCTACGGCCCCACCGGCATCGGCATCCTTTACGGCAAGTTCGACCTGCTCAAGAACATGCAGCCCTATCAGGGCGGCGGCGAGATGATCGACATCGTGACCGTGGACGGCATCACCTATAACGAGCCGCCGCATCGTTTCGAGGCCGGCACCCCGCCCATCGTCCAGGCCATCGGCCTTGGTGCAGCCATCGATTATGTCGATGCGCTCGGCCGTGACGCCATCGCGGAACATGAAGCAGAACTAACGGCTTACGCGCAGGGGCGTTTGCAGAGAATCAACTCGCTGCGCCTCATCGGCACGGCGCCGGGCAAGGGCGGCATCTTCTCGTTCGCCATCGACGGAGCCCACGCCCATGACGTGGCGACGATCCTCGACCGCTACGGCATTGCCGTGCGGGCCGGCACCCATTGCGCCATGCCCTTGCTCAATCGCTTCGGCGTCACCTCTACATGCCGGGCCTCCTTCGGCCTATATAACGGCAAGGATGATGTTGATGCGCTTGTCGAGGGTATCGAGAAGGCGCGGACTTTCTTCGCTTGAGGCGATCTGGATATGACCGAAGAAGCAGAAACCAAGGTTGAGGCCGCTACCCCCGATGCGCCGGTGCGCATCGAGACGGTGCACACGAGCAATTCGCTGCCCGAAGACGAAGTCGCCCGCATCACGGCCGACCTCATCGGCGCGCTCAAGACGGTCTACGATCCGGAAATCCCAGTCGACATCTACGAGCTCGGCCTCGTCTACAAGGTCGATCTCGACGACAACCGGAACCTCACCATCGACATGACGTTGACCGCTCCGGGCTGCCCCGTCGCTGGCGAGATGCCCGGCTGGGTGCAGAACGCCGCCAGCGCCGTCGAGGGCATCCAGGACGTGACCGTCAACATGGTCTTCGATCCGCCGTGGACGCCCGACCGCATGAGCGAGGAAGCCCAGGTCGCGCTCAACTGGTGGTAGGCAAACCGGGCGCGACATGCTATATCGTCATCTAACGATGGATGGTGAGATATGCCCTTCAAGATCATGAGCCTGAGCGATGCCGCCGCTGAGCGCATCCGCGAAATCATGGAAGACAGCGATGAGCCGGTCATCGGCGTGCGCGTCGGCGTCAAGAACGCCGGCTGCGCGGGCATGGCCTATACGCTGAATTACCTCAAGGAACCCGTGCCCGGCGACGACCACGTCGCCGAAAAGGGCGTGGATGTGTATGTGGAGCCCAAGGCCACCCTGTTCCTCCTCGGAACGGTGATGGACTACAAGGAGAGCAAGATGAGCTCCGGCTTCACGTTCGACAATCCCAACAAGACTGGCGAATGCGGCTGCGGCGAAAGCGTCCAGCTCAAGCCCGCCGACCTCAAGGCGTTGGCCGAAGCCCGCGCTCAGGTCTGATTTGGTCTGAAGTTGCCTGCTTTGGGTACATTCGTGCCCATTCCCCCCAACTTCCCCGGCGAAAGCCGGGGCCCATGGATTTCTCAACTGGCTTCGGGTTCGTTGCTGGGCCCCGGCCTTTCGCCGGGAAGTCCATAGAGTTGAGCCCCCCTCAGCCCTTTCTGCCCTGCGCGAAATATGCCAATAGTCCGGCGCGCTCTTCAAAACGGAAATCGGGAGAAATGACGTTGACGACGAACAGCTTGCGAGCGGTGACCATTGTTCCGCCGCAGGGCCCGCTCTACGGGCGCGTCACCCCGCCGGGCTCCAAGTCCATCACCAATCGTGCTCTGCTGCTGGCGGCGCTCGCCAAGGGCCGCAGTGTCCTCACCGGCGCGCTCAAGAGCAAGGACACGATTCTGATGTCCGCCGCGCTCCGGCAGATGGGCGTCGAAGTCAACGAGCCCAACGAAACCACGTTCGAGGTCATCAGCTCCGGCCGCCTCAAGGCGCCGGGCAAGCCGCTCTTCCTCGGCAATGCCGGCACCGCCGTGCGTTTCCTCACCGCCGCAGCCGCTACCGTGGATGGCGCCGTGATCGTCGATGGCGACGAGCACATGCGCAAGCGTCCCATCGCGCCGCTGGTCGCGGCTCTGCGCTCGCTCGGTATCGTCGCCAATGCTCCCACCGATTGTCCGCCCGTCACCATCCAGGGCCGCGGCTCGTTCGGGTCGGGCAGGGTGGAGATCGATGCCGGCCTTTCCAGCCAGTACGTGTCCGCGCTCCTGATGGCCGCGCCGCTCGGCGATGGCCCCATCGAGATCGCGCTCACCGGCCCCGATATCGGTGCCCGCGGCTATGTGAACCTCACGGTCGCCGCCATGAAGGCTTTTGGTGCCGAAGTCGACCAGAAGGATGAGGCCACCTGGTTCGTCCTGCCGACCGGCTATCACGCCACGGACTTCGCCATCGAGCCCGATGCCTCTGCCGCCACCTATCTCTGGGCGGCCAGCGCGCTCACCGGCGGCGATATCGATCTGGGCGTGCCCATGGAGGCCTTCACCCAGCCCGATGCCGAGGCTGCCCGCTACATCTCGATGTTCCCGAACCTGCCGCCTGTCATCGACGGCTCGCAGATGCAGGACGCCGTGCCGACGCTCGCCGTGCTCGCGGCCTTCAACAAGACACCCGTCCGCTTCGTCGGCATCTCGAACCTGCGCGTCAAGGAATGCGACCGCATCTCCGCCGTCGCCACCGAACTCTCGCGCATCCGCCCGGGCCTGGGCACGGAAGAGGGAGACGACCTCATCGTCGCCTCCGATCCGTCACTCGCCGGCCAGACGCTGCCCGCCGACATCGAAACCTATGCCGACCACCGCATCGCCATGAGCTTCGCCCTGGCCGGCCTCAAGATCAACGGCATCACGATCCTGGACCCGGATTGCGTCGGCAAGACCTATCCCGGCTATTGGGACGCCCTGCGGTCGCTGAAGGTCGACGTGAAGCCCGCCTGAGGTCGGCTCGAACGCGAAGAGAAATCAGAGGTGCGCCCCGGCGCACCTTTTTGTTTGCGGGTGGGTAGGGAGGCAGCAGGCGCGAGCCCTCGAAACTTATCCCCTCAGTTCCGGCCGGCCCCATACTCCCAGAGCCGCGCTCGCAAAGCGCATCACTTCAGCCGTAGGAGGCCACCCGAAAACAATCGCTCAAATCACCGCAAATCGTCGCAAAACCCGCGAAAGATCGCAAAAGATGACCCGAAATTGAGTCAAAATTTAACGATTTGACGGCGACCAGAGTAGATGATGATCTGTAATATCAATGTGTTAGCGGGGCATCTTCCCACAAAACAACCGAAAAAACGCTGCTAAATCTGCGTGAAACAAAAATGTTTCACGACGCCGGTCAGGCGGCTTCCTGGGGATCGCGCTTTTCGGCGTGCTCAGGCGCGGCGAGGCCGATCTCGCCCACCACGCAATTGCGGCCCGAATGCTTGGCCGCATAGAGGCAGCGGTCGGCGCGTTCGAGCAGCGAGGAGGGTGTGTCGCCCGGGCGGTAGCTGGCGACGCCGAACGAGGCGGTGATCCGTCCCAGCTTCTCGTTGGTGGAGCGTTTGAGCAGCTCCTTGGCCTGCAGCGCCTTGCGGACGTTCTCGGCTACGTGCAGCGCCGCCGCATAGTCGGTCGAGGGCAGGATGGCCGCAAACTCTTCGCCGCCGTAGCGGGCCGCCAGGTCTTTGCCCTTGATGTTGGATTTCAAGGTCATGGCAACCAGCCGCAATACCTGGTCGCCGGTCTGGTGGCCGTAGGTGTCGTTGAACTGCTTGAACTGGTCGATATCGATCATCACCAGCGAGAGCGGCTCGCCATAGGTCGCCGCTTCCGCCATGGCCTTTGTCAGGCCCTCGTCGAAGCACTTGCGGTTGAAGATCTTGGTGAGGGGATCGAGCATGGACTCCTTGCGCGCCTCATCGAGGTCGCGCTGGAGAGCCGACAGGTCGTCGCGGGCCGCTTCGAGCTTCTGCTCGAGCTTGTGGTTGGTGTCCTGCATCCGCTGCGTCTCGGCCAGCAGCTGCCGCGCCATCTCGCGCAGCGCCTCCGGCGAGATGGCATCGCTGATGCCATCGGTCACCGATTGCAGGGTCGCCGAGAAGGAATTGGCATTGCCCAGTGCCGCGTCGATCGCGTCGTGCACGGCCTCGATGCGGTGCGACATGCGCTCGGAGACGCTGTTGAGCCGCTCATGCGCGTCATGCGCCTTGAGGAACTCGTCGTAGAGCTTGGTGGCCAGGTCGTGATCGGGCGTGGCGCCGGACTGGAAGATGGCGTTGATCCGCGCGTTCAGCTGCGGGTTGGCGCCGGTCGCATAGGTATAGAGGAGTTCATAGAATTGAGGGTAGGGCGGAATGCGCCCGCGGTGGAGCAGGTCGAGTGCAGTGTTGGCGTAGCCAAACGCGCGCTTGAATTCCTGTTCAGACACGGCCCCTCGCCCTTCTGGACGCTTCCCCATAGCACGTCCATTGTCCAACCCATTCGTTTAAGGGGGCGTAAAAGCGCCCCCCAAACTACATAGAATAAATAGTTCTCTTTTGCGCTTAAGAAGAGCGCCACAGAAATATGCGGTGTAGTACTGATCAGCGGCCCGTAGAGCGCAGAAGGAATGCCGGTACCGGCCCCTCTGTCCCGAACGGAGAATTCGCGTCGACGCCCGTAACTTTGTCGGGGCGTGGTGCCTTCGACTTGCGCGGGCTGCTTGGCGCAGCTTCTTCTTTTTCGGGCTTGCTGATCTTGACGTCTTCCGCCGGTGCGCTGCCCCTGCGGGAACGCGAGCGGCTCGGCCTTGCAGGCTTGGCCTCGTCCTGGGCGGAGTTATCCCGTGCGGCGGCGGCAGGCTTGCCGTCGACGTAGGGGATCTCGCGCTGGATGAGCTTGGTGATCGCGTCGATATGCTTGGCGTCCGAAGGCGCCACCAGCGTCACGGCCACACCCGAGCGGCCGGCACGGCCGGTACGGCCGATGCGGTGCACATAGTCTTCGGCGTGGGTCGGTGCGTCGAAGTTGAAGACGTGGCTCACCGCCGGAATATCGAGGCCGCGCGCGGCGACATCCGAAGCCACCAGCAGGGTGAGCTTGTTGTTCTTGAACTGCTCGAGCGTTTCCATGCGGCTCTTCTGGTCCATGTCCCCATGCAGGGCGCCGACCGAGAAGCCGTGGCGTTGCAGCGAGCGGGCGAGGGTCGCCACGTCGCGCTTGCGGTTCGAAAAGATGATGGCGTTGGTGAGGTTCTCGGCGGCGCGCAGCTGCTGGCGCAGCGTCTCGCGCTTGTCCTCCGGCTTGTTGCCGGTCTTCACCAGTCGCTGGTCGATAGTCTCGGCCGTCGAATTCTGGCGGGCCACTTCAACCTTCACCGGGTCGCGCAGGAAGCGCGCAGTCAGCTTCTGGATTTCCGGCGGCATGGTCGCCGAGAAGAACAGGGTCTGGCGGCGCGGCGGCAGCAGCGAGATGATGCGCTCGATATCGGGGATGAAGCCCATATCGAGCATGCGGTCGGCCTCGTCGATGACGAGGATGTCCACGCCCGTCAGCAGCACGCGGCCGCGATCGAACTGGTCGAGCAGGCGGCCGGGCGTGGCGATGAGTACATCGGCGCCGCGGTCGAGCTTCTTGTTCTGTTCTTCGAACGACACGCCGCCGATAAGCAGCGCTACGGAGAGCCGATGGTTCTTGCCGTACTTCTCGAAGTTCTCATGCACCTGGGCCGCCAGTTCGCGCGTGGGCTCAAGGATGAGGGTACGCGGCATGCGCGCACGGGCGCGGCCGCTTTCGAGCAGCGTGAGCATAGGCAGCACAAAGGAAGCGGTCTTGCCGGTTCCTGTCTGCGCAATACCGATCAGGTCCTTCTTTTGAAGAACGTGGGGTATGGCCTGGGCCTGAATGTCGGTGGGCTTAGTGTACCCCGCGGCGGCAACGGCATCCGTCACCTTGCTACTGAGGCCAAGCCCAGAAAAGTCTTGGGTCAAATCTTATAGTCCACTCAATAGTTGGTAGGATGTCGGCGGGGAGCAGAACCGCAGGCCGACGGAGTGGTCCTCGACGGCGGGGACCATAACGCAAAGACCTTGCGAGTCAACGGGTTTCCGAGCCTAAAGATTAATGGTTCCGTTCGTCCGCTCTAGACATCGAGATCAGTAACGAACTCGGCATTCGCCTGGATGAAATCGAACCTGCTCTCCGGCTTGTTGCCCATGAGGCGGTCAACCGAAGAACGCGTATCGAGTCGATCCTGCAAGACCTTGACCTGCAACAGTGTTCGCGTCTTGGGGTTCATGGTCGTCTCGCGCAGGTGCGCGAACGGCATTTCGCCTAAGCCCTTGAAGCGGGTGATCTCGATCTTGCCGCGACCGGTGAACTCACTTCCGATCAATTCTTCCTTGTGCAGGTCGTCTTTGGCGTAGAGCGTCTTGGCGCCCTGCGTGATGCGGTAGAGCGGCGGCACGGCAAGGTAGAGATGGCCATGGTCGATGAGCTGCGGCATCTCCTGGAAGAAGAACGTGATCAGCAGCGAAGCGATGTGGGCGCCGTCGACGTCAGCATCGGTCATGATGATGATCTTGTCGTAGCGCAGGTCGTCCTCGCGATAGCGATCGCGCGTGCCGCAGCCGAGCGCCTGGATCATGTCCGCGATCAGCTGGTTGGCCGCGAGCTTGTCGCGGCTGGCGCCGGCGACGTTGAGGATCTTGCCGCGCAGCGGCAGCACTGCCTGGCTGGCGCGGCTGCGCGCCTGCTTGGCCGAGCCACCGGCGCTGTCGCCTTCGACGATGAAGAGTTCGGCGCCCTGGGCCGCCGTCTGCGTGCAGTCGGCCAGCTTGCCGGGCAGGCGCAGCTTGCGCGTGGCGCTCGCGCGGTCGATTTCCTTTTCCTTGCGGCGACGCAGGCGCTCTTCGGCGCGGTCGACCGCCCAGTCGAGCAGCTTGCTCGCCTGGTTGGGAGAGGCGGCCAGCCAATGGTCGAAGGCGTCGCGCAGGGCAGTGTCGACGATGCGGGTGGCTTCGGCCGAGGCCAGCTTGTCCTTGGTCTGGCCGACGAATTCCGGCTCGCGCACGAAGACCGAGAGCATGGCGCTGCAATGGGCCAGCACGTCTTCGGAGGTCAGGATCGCGGCGCGCTTGTTGTTGGTCAGCTCCGCATAGTTCTTGAGACCGCGCAGCAGCGCGGTCCGCAGGCCCGTCTCGTGCGTGCCGCCATCGGGGGTGGGCACGGTGTTGCAGTAGGACGAGACGAAGCCGTCGCCAAGCGACCACGCGATTGCCCATTCGCAGGCGCCATGGCTGCCCGGCTTGCCGGCCTGGCCAGAGAAGATGTCATCGACGATGCGGGTCTCGCCTTCGATGCGCGAGGCCATGAAGTCGCGCAGGCCGCCGGGATAATGGAACGTGGCCTTGGCGGGCACGTCCTCGACGGCATGGGATTCGTCGCACGACCAGCGCAGCTCGACGCCGCCGAAGAGGTAGGCCTTGGCGCGGGTCATCTTGAAAAGGCGTTGCGCCGAGAGCTGCGCGCGACCGCCGAAGATTTCCGGGTCCGGGTGGAAACGCACCGAGGTGCCGCGGCGATTGTTTATGCGGCCGACATTCTCGACGCCGCTGGTCGGTTTCCCACGAGAGAAGGACTGGCGGTAAAGCTGCTGGTCGCGGACGGTTTCGATGATGAGCACGTCCGAGAGCGCGTTGACCACCGAGACGCCGACGCCGTGGAGGCCGCCCGAGGTCTCGTAGGCCTTGGAGTCGAATTTGCCGCCCGCATGGAGGGTGGTCATGATGATTTCGAGCGTGGAGCGGTTCGGGAACTTCGGATGAGCTTCCACGGGAATGCCGCGGCCGTTGTCGATGACGGTCACGTAGCCTTCAGCGTCGAACTCCACTTCGATGCGGCTGGCATGGCCGGCAATGGCCTCGTCCATGCAGTTGTCGATCACTTCGGCAAAGAGGTGGTGCAGGGCGTTGGCGTCGGTGCCGCCGATATACATGCCGGGACGGCGGCGCACAGGCTCCAGGCCTTCCAGCACCTCGATGTCGGCAGCCGAATAGCTGCCCGCCGCCGCAGGAGGCTGCGGACGGGCAGGCTGGGGCGCCGGAGTCGGGGTAACGGGAGCAGGCGCGGGAGCGTCGCCAAAAAGATCGTCGGTCTGCGGCATATGTACCTTTCGAGATGCGGGCGCGGGTCGCGTAGTCGGGCGAATCAGCGTGCCGTCTAGCTCTAGCATAATGCAGGCGAGCCGGGGCTTGAGACCACACTTTTGCCCTGCGGATGAACCTCGGATGAACGGCCGGTTCCGGTTCCGTTCAAGGCAGTTCGATCATGGTAGCGACAACGCCCTAAAGGCGAATGAATTCCTGTGATGGAGACTGCAAATGGCCCCGATCCTCAACATAGTCAAGAACACGAGCCGCGCCGCCGTCATCGCGCTGGCGCTTGGGGCGTCCGTCGTGACCGCTGCGCCGGCCATGGCGCAGGGACAGCCCAGTGGAGGGCCTGCCACCACCTTCCAGCTCGACCTGGGTAATGGCGGCGGCGGTGGCGAGCGCGGCGATGGTCCGATGTTCTCGCCCCGCGGGCAGGGCCGGGTAGTCGTCCCCGACGACCGGTTCGGCCGCTGGTGCCTCAACGATCGCCAGATCCGCCGCGGAATTTCCCAGTACGGGTTCAACGATGTGCGCGTGCGCCGCGATATCGGCCGCAACCGGGTGGAAGTGACCGGCACCTATGGCCGCTGGCTCTATTCCATGCGCGTTGACCGCTGCACCGGCTATGTCGACCGCGTCCGGGCGCTGCGCCCGGCATTCGGCGGCGGCTTCGGCTTCCAGTTCGATTTCAGCAACTGAGCGGAGCCGCAACCCCGGTTGCTGATGGCCGGTCCGGAGCAATCCGGGCCGGTTCCTTTTTGCCGTTCGCGATCACGCGGGCTTCAAATATCCGCCAGCAGCCCCGGCCACCCCGAAGCGGCCGCATTTACCTTCTGTTTGCTTCTCGGCAGCACTTTCTTAAGCCTACTTAGGTAGAAAACGACACATACGGTTTGTGTCTGGAGTTGCCGTATGTCGATCGCGGCGGGCGAGAGTTCTGCGTACCTAAAAGCCTATGCTGCGCGAAATAGCCAATGGTGGTTGCAGGCCGGATTGTTCAGTCTCGCGTACCGGCTTGCCCACCTTTGCGCTCCTCGCCACCTGCTTACACTGGCCGTGGCGACGTTGTTCTTCTTCGCATAGCCCTCGGAAATACTATCGAGCGGAGGCATCGGGGATCGTTGCTTGGGGCGCGGCGTGCGCCATGCCCGGTGCGCCAGCCGTAAGACCCCGGCCCGTCAGCGTTTTGTCAGCTTCGGGCCTATAGTCTCGCTCCATGCGCTTTACCGGACTGGCCTTCATCCTGATCGCGGCGATCGCCAACCCGGCCTATGCCCAGAACAACGGCAACGGGCAAGGCAACGGCGGCAATGCGCAGGACAATCAGGGTCAGGACAACGGAAACTCTGGCCAAGGGAACAATGGCCAGGGACCGGACAGCAATAACGGCAACACAGGAAACGGCCAGGCCAACGGAAACGGGCAGGGGCACGGCAATGGGCAGGGCAATGCCCACGGCAATTCGGGCAAGGCCGATACTGCCGCGCCATCCCCAGAAACGCCGCTTTCCGAGGATGAAGTCCTCGATGCCGTCAAGGCCGGTCGGGTGGTCAGCCTGAGCAGCCTGGTGCCCGATCTCGAGCAGCGCTCGGGAGGAGGCGAACTCATCGATGCGGAACTTCGCAAGGTCGACGGCTTTCTTGTCTATGCAGTGAAGGTGTTGGCAGCGGATGGACGCGTGACCACGGATTACTATTACGCACAATCGGGCCGCTTCATCGGGAGCGAGCCATGAAGATACTGGTAGGGGAGGACGACGCCCGCATCGCAGAGGTGCTGGCGTCGTCGTTGGGTCGCTCGGGATTCGAGGTTCACCGCGAGAGCGATGGCGAGACCATCTGGTTCCGCGCCGATAGCGAGGATTTCGACGCCATCATCCTCGACCTGGGCCTGCCGCAGATGGATGGGCTGACCGTCCTCAAGCGGTGGCGGCAGGCCGGCGTACTGACGCCGGTGCTGATCCTGACGGCGCGGGGCCAATGGGAGGAGCGCGTCGAGGGGATCGAGGCAGGGGCCGACGACTATGTCGTCAAGCCGTTCCATGCCCTCGAAATCGTGGCGCGCATGCGAGCGTTGATCCGGCGCTCCAAAGGCATGGCATCGTCCCGCATTCCGTTCGGCAAGTACGAGATGGATATGCGCACCATGCAGGTGACCGAGGACGGCAATCCGATCGATCTCACGCCACAGGAATTCCGGCTGATGGCCTATCTGCTGCACAATCGTGGACGCGTGGTGTCGCAGCTCGAAATCACCGAGCACATCTACAGGCAGGATTTCGAGCGGGAATCCAATGCGGTCGAGGTGCTGGTCGCGCGGCTTCGCAAGCGGCTCGGGCGGGATGTGGTCAAGACCCGGCGCGGCTTCGGCTATATGCTGGGTGCCGACTATTGAGACGCGGCTCCCTCGGGCTTCGGCTGATGGGGTTCGCCATATTGCTGGTGGTCGGAGCGCTGGTGCTCTCCGGCTTTGCGCTGCACGGGCTTTTCGTCTCCAACCTCGAAACCAATGCCCGGGCCGACCTCGACGCTGCGCTTTCGCGCCTGGTGGCGCTGATCGATCCGGAGCAGGCCGAGCCGCGAGTGACCGGACCTCTGCCCGATCCGCGCTACGAAACACCACTCGGCGGGCGCTACTGGCAGATCGAAGCGGTGGACGGCAGTGGGGTGGCCCGCTCGCGCTCGCTGTGGGACCAACAATTCCACACAACGGACGGTGCCGATGGCCAGAGTTTTCAGCCGCTGAGTGATGGCCATGAGGCAATCGTCTTCACGCGCACCGTCGAGATCGGCGCTCACCGTTTTCGCGTGACGGTGGGAGAGGACTACGAGGACATCCGGCTCGCCGGGGTGCGCTACGGGTGGGACATTGCCAAGCTCTTCGCCTTGCTGGCGATGGTCATCATCGGCGCCGCCTGGGGGCAGCTGCGGCTCGGGTTGATGCCGCTCGATCGGCTTCGGCGCTCGGTCGACGAGGTGCGTAAGGGCAAGATCACGCGGCTGACCGGCAACTTCCCGAGCGAAGTTCAACCGCTGGTCGATCAGGTCAATGGTCTCCTGTCGGAACGCGAGGCATTGGTGGATCGGGGCAGGCAGCGGGCATCCGACCTGGCGCATGGGCTCAAGACGCCGCTCGCGGCGCTGCACGGCATTGCCATGCGCCTGCGGGACAAGGGCGACGAACAGCAGGCCGAGGCGATCGAGGAACTGGCGGACGAAATGTCCGCACGCGTGGACTACCAGATGCGGCTGGCCTCCTTGCGAACGCGGTCGGGCGATCGCAGGGAAAGCACCTCGCTCAACAGCGCGGTCATTCGCACGGTGACGGTGCTGCGCAAGACATACCAGGGCGAGTTCCTGCACTGGATGGCGGAACTGGGCGATGACCTGCAGGTCGACATCCACCGGCAGGACCTGATGGAGCTGGTCGGCATCACGCTCGAGAACGCATCGAAATGGGCGCACAGCAAGGTAATCGTGCGCAGCCGCCAGAACGGCGAGATGGCTGTATTCGAGATCAGCGATGACGGGCCGGGCATTCCGCCAAAACTGCTTGGGGAATTGGGAAGCCGGGGCGCGCGGCTGGACGAGAGCCTGCCGGGCACCGGCCTCGGATTGGCGATCGCGACGGAAATCCTCGTGCTGAACGGCGGGAGTATTGCCTACAACGTCGCAGAGGCCGGCGGGCTGGCCGTGGAGATCAGGCTGCCCCTGGCCGAGCGCGGATGAGGTGGCTTCCTGACAGGAAGCTTATGGCGCCGGACAGGAACAAATAATAATAAAATCAATAGGCTGCGTGCAACTTGGGGCTGGAAGCCACGTTTCCCTCCCAACAACAGAAGGCATGAATGCCCATCCCCACGAACCTTCCAGGGAACCGTCCAGCGCGATCGAAGCAATCGCGCGGCCAATGAACTCGTTCCGTCCACGATCTCTCGTGGCGCGAAGAAGGAGATAATCCATGAAGAAGCTTCTTGCTCTGGCTGCCATTGCAGCCATGACGTCTACTGGTTTTGTCGGCGTTGCCCTTGCCCAGACGGGATCGGCAACCGCCACGGCAGATCTCAACATCCGCTCCGGCCCCGGGCCGCAATATGCGTCGGTCGGCTTCATTGCTTCGGGCCAGTCGGCCACGATCGATGGCTGCCTGCAGGGCAGCAAGTGGTGCCAGGTGACTCATAATGGCATCACGGGCTGGTCCTATTCCGACTACCTTACGGCCGAGCTTTCCGGCCAGGCCATCGTGCTGACGGATCGCTATCCCGATGTCGGCGTTGCCACTGTCATCTATGAAGACAAGGGCGCAGCCGCGGGCGGCGCGGTGGCGGGCGCCACGGGTGGGGCGATTGCCGGCGCGTTGATCGGCGGGCCGATAGGCGCGGCTGTCGGTGGTGCCGTCGGCGCCGCAGGCGGTGCTACGGTCGGCGCGGTCGCCGAGCCGCCCAAAACGGCGGTGACCTATGTGCAGACCAACCCGATCGACCCGGTCTATCTCGAGGGTGAGGTCGTGGTGGGTGCTGGCGTCCCCGATACGGTCGCCCTGCACACCATCCCGGACTACAACTACGAATACGTCTACATCAACGGCCAGCCGGTATTCGTCGATCCGGGTTCGCGCAGGATCGTCTACGTCGTGCGCTAAGCTGGCCCTTTAGGCTTGCTGCGGCCGGTCCTTCGGGATCGGCCGCTTTTTTGCGTCAGGCCCGCACGCGCGGGTCGAGCAGCAGGTAGAGGAAGTCGACCACCAGATTGGCGATGACGATGAAGAAGCCGGCCAGCATCACCACGCCGATGATGACCGGGCGGTCCTGCGTCTGCACGGACTGTACCGCGAGCGAGCCGATGCCTTGAAGGCCGAACACCTGCTCGGTGACCAGCGCGCCGCCGAGCAGCGCCGCGATGTCGGCGCCGAGCTGGGTGGTGAGCGGCGTGAAGATGGCGCGCAGCCCGTGCTTGTAGATCACCTTGCGCTCGGAGAGGCCCTTGGCGCGGGCGGTGCGGATATAGTCCTCGCCCAGCACCTCCAGCATCTGCCCGCGGGTGAGGCGGGCATAGATGGCCGCCGAGGTCAGAGCCAGCGTGAACCACGGCAGCAGCATGTGCCACGCCCAGAGCGACGGATTGGGCAGGAACGGTTTGTAGCCGCCGGGCGGGAACAACGTGATGCCGGCCTGCCGCGGCAGGAAATAGAGGAAATAGAGCGCCGCCATGCCCAGCACGAAGGAGGGAAAGCTGATGCCGATGAGGATGAAGCCCTGGCCCAGCCGGTCGCGCAGGCTGCCCGGATAGCGGGCCGACATGATGCCGATGGGGATGCCCATCGCCAGCCACATGATCACCGCGCCGATGCAGAGCGAGATCGTCGCCGGCATGCGGTTCTGGATGAGCTGGATGACTGGCTGCTGGTTGCGGTAGGAAAAGCCGAGGTCGCCCGCGAGGCTGCGGCCTAGAAAGCTGACATATTGTTCGATGATGGGGCGATCGAGGCCCAGGTTCTCGCGCACCTGCGCTACCTGCGCCTCGGTGGCGCGTTCGCCGGCCACGAGGCGCGCCGGATCGCCGGGCGCCACGAAGAACAGCGTGAAGACGAAGCCGCTGAGCAGCACGAGCACCAGCGCGGCGAAGCCGATACGGCTAGCGATGAAGCGGATCATGAGGCGGCACTGGCCTTCTGTTTGGCGCGCTTGCGGAGCGGACGCTTCGAGCTGTTGGGATCGAGCGCGTCGCGCAGGGCGTCGCCGAGGATGTTGAAGGACAGGGTGGTCAGCAGCAACGCCAGGCCGGGGAACAGGACCAGCCACCAGGCGAACATGTAGATCGAGTTATTGGCCGCATCGGCCAGCATGCCGCCCCAGCTCGGTGCCGGCGGCACGATGCCCAGGCCGAGGAACGACAAGGTGGCCTCGAAGATGATCGAAGTCGGCACCATCATGGTCGTATAGATGATGATCGGCACGGTGAGGTTGGGCAGGATATCGGTCACCATGATCGAAAGGTGCCCGGCGCCGAGCGAGCGCGCCGCCATGACGAACTCGCGCTCGCGCAACGACAGCACCTGTCCGCGAATGACGCGGCCCATCGTGGTCCACGAGAAGAAGACGATGACGGCCACGCTCAGCGGCACGCTGGGGCCGAACACCGCGACCAGCGAAAGCATGCAGAGCAGCACGGGAATGCTCATGACGAGGTCCATGAGCCGGCCGAGCACGACATCGACCCAGCCGCCGAAATAACCCGAGACCAGCCCGACCGTGACGCCGATGAACGCCGCCAGCAACGAAGCCACGACGCCGATAGCCAGCGAGATGCGGGCGCCATAGGCGAGGCGCACGAACACATCGCGGCCTAGTTGGTCGGCGCCGAAGAGGAAATCGCTGCTGGGGCCGACCGGCAGGCCGGTGGGCGTGAGCGCCGTGTCGCGGAACTGCTCGACCGCCGAATGCCCGGTCCAGGCGGCGATGGCGTCGGCGCCGAGCGCAAAGGCGATCAGCAGGATGATGAAGGTGAGCGAAATCAGTCCCGCGCGGTCGGCGAGCAGCCGGCGCATGGCGATATCGAAGGAACTGCGCTGCTTGACTTGCTGGCTCATGCGCCGGCCTCCAGGGCGACCGGCTTGGCGCTGCGGAAATCGGGATCGGCAGCAGCCACCAATTTGCGGGTATAGGGGTGGTGCGGCGCGCGGTAGAGCGTTTCGGTATCGGCGTGCTCGACGATCTGGCCGGATTTCATCACGACGATCTCGGAACTGACATGGCGCACGACCGCCAGGTCATGGCTGATGAAGAGATAGGACAGCCCGAGCTCGCCCTGCAGCCGGGAGATGAGGTTGAGAATCTGCGCCTGGATGGAAACGTCGAGCGCCGACACCGGCTCATCGAAAATGATGAGCGAGGGATTGAGCGCCAAGGCACGGGCAATGCCGATGCGCTGGCGCTGGCCGCCGGAGAACTCAGAGGGGAAGCGGTTGTAGTGCTCGGGATTGAGCCCGACGATATCCATCAGGTCGCGGACGCGCTTCTTCCGGTCGGCGCCGCTGGCCACTTTCTGGATGCGGAAGGGATCGCCGATGATCGAGCCGACGCGGCGGCGCGGATTGAGCGAGCCGAACGGGTCCTGGAACACCATCTGCACGCGCTTGCGCATGTCGATCCAGTGCTGGCGGTCGAGCCCGGTAATGCTCTCGCCTTCGATCACGACATCGCCCGAGGTCGGCGGCAACAGGCCGGCGATGATGCGGGCAAGCGTGGACTTGCCGCAGCCGCTCTCCCCGACGATGCCCAGCGTCGTGCCGCGGGGCAGGTCGAAGCTGATGCCCTTGAGCACTTCGATGCCCGGCGCCGAGCCGAACAGGGTCCGGGTGCCGTAAGAGAGGCGCACGTCCCGCACGCTGACGATGGGGGCGTCAGCGGGACCGGGACGTGCGGCCTCGACGGGCTGCGCCGGAACCATCGGTGCAGCAGAGACTGCCTTGGTTTCGAGCCAGCAGAGCGATTCCGTGCCATCGTCGAACCGACGAAGCGGCGGGCGCTCCTGCTTGCAGATATCCATGACGCTTGGGCAGCGCGCCGCGAAGGCGCAGCCGACCTGATCGTTGAGAAGGCTCGGCGGCTGGCCGGGAATCGAGGGCAGGGGTCCGCGCGTTTCGTTGCTGGGCGAGGAGCGCAGCAGGCCGAGCGTATAAGGATGGGCCGGCGCCTTGAGCACGGCCTCGCCGGGGCCAAGCTCCATGCGGTTGCCCGCATACATGACCATGGCGTGGTCGGCGATGGAGGACAGCAGCTCGAGGTCGTGCGTCACCATGACGATGGCCGTGCCGAGTTCGCGCCGCATCTGGTTGAGCAGGGCCAGGATTTGCGCCTGCACGGTCACGTCGAGCGCTGTGGTGGGCTCGTCGGCGATCAGCAGCGCCGGGCGCAGCACGATGGCCATGGCGATCATCACGCGCTGGCGCATGCCGCCGGAAAACTGGTGCGGATAGTCGTGGATGCGCTGTTCGGGCGAATGGATGCCGACGCGGCCGAGAATTTCGATGGCCTCATCGAGCGCGGCGCGCTTGCTCACCTTGCGGTGCGCGCGGATGGCTTCGGAGATCTGGTGGCCGATCGTGTAATAGGGGTGCAGGCTGGAAAGCGGGTCCTGCGAAATCATGGCGATGCGGTCGCCGCGCAGGTGCTGCATCTGCCGGGCGGACAGGTCGAGGAGGTTCCTGCCCTCGAAAAGGATTTCGCCGCGGATATCGGCGCCGGGCAACAGGCCCATGATGGCCTGCGAGAGCACGCTCTTGCCTGAGCCGGATTCGCCGGCAATGCCGAACAATTCTTCGGCTTCGACGCTGAACGAGACATCGCGCGCCGCATGCACGTTGCCGTCACCCGTCGGGATGTCGATGCTCAGGTTGCGGACGGTGAGTATGGGCATGGCCGGGTCGCGTAGGGACAATCAGAAAATTGGACCGGAAATCCCGAACGGGGAAATCCGGTCCGTCGTGTCGGATAGGCCTTAGCCTATCAGCGGTTCAACCACACATTGGTCCAGTCGCCGTTGCCGCCAGCCGCGAAGGGCAGGAAGTTTTCGACGTTGACGCCGTGGTAGAGCACGGTGGTCAGCGAGACCAGCGGCACGGTCGGGGCGTCGGCCATCACCATCTCGTCGACCTGCTGCCAGAGCTTTTCGGATTCGGCCAGATCGGTCGTCGCCAGGGCGCGGTCGGCGACCTCGTTGGCGGCGTCGTTGTTGTAGTCCGAGAAGTTGAAGGTGCCGTGGGTGCCGTTATAGGTGTACTGCGGCTGGAAGATCGAGCGCGCAGCGCCGCCCGGCCAATCCGGCGACCAGCCCGACGGCACCAGGTCCCACACGCCATTGAGGGCGTTGTCGAAATTGGTGATGAGGCGAGCATAGAAGTCCGAAGCAGGGGTCGGCACGAGTTCGATGGTGAAACCGGCCTTCTGCAGGCTTGCCTGCAGCACCTGGGCGATGGCCGGGTTGATGCCCAGATTGCGGAACGGCATCTTGAGCGTCAGGCCATCGGGGTAGCCGGCCTCGGCCAGCAGCGCGCGGGCCTTTTCCGGATCACCGGCATTGTTGGCAGTCGGGTAGGGCGCGAATTCGTGGTTGCCCAGGATGCCCAGCGGGAAGATGCCGTTGAGCGGCGAAGCGAATTCGGGGCCACCGTACTGCTGGACCACCGCGGCCTTGTCGATTGCGTAGTTGAGCGCCTGGCGGACCTTGGGATTGCGCAGCGCACCGTCATTGTTGTTCGAGACGGTGTTGATCCAGATCATGCTGGATGCGCCTTCGGCTAGCGTCGAAAGCTTCTCGTCGCCTTGCATCTTGAGCATCTGCACGGTCACCGGCGGCACCGGAATGTCGAACAGCATGTCGCCGTCGCCGGACTGAAGCTGTTGCATGGCGGCGTCGGCCTGTACGCCCGCGACCACCTCGATGGCGTCGACATAGGCTTTGCGCAGCGGATCGCTCTCGGCGTTCCAAGCCGGGTTGCGAACCAGGCGGACCATGGAATCGGGCACGTAGGATTCGATGGTGTAGGGCGCGGCCGAAATGAAGTTCTGGCGGTATTCCGGGCTATCGGGGAGATAGTCGAGCACTTCCACCGGAGCGGGCGAAGTGACCGGCAGGGTCAGAAGATAGATGAAGTCGTTGGCGGCCTTGGTGAGCTGGAAGACCACGGTATCGTCGGACGGGGTCTCGATGCCCTTGATGTCGCCCTGCTCGATATAGGCCTTCATCGCGTCGACCTTCGCGTCGACCTTGGAGAAGCCGGCGCAGAAATCGGCGAAGCCGACGATCATGTCCTCGAAATAGCTGGACGAGGGCGAGGGCAGGAACGGGTTGCACAGGCGCATGAAGCCGCGCTCGATGTCGGCCGAAGTGACCTGGCGCGGGCCGCCCGGCGCATTCCAGTTGACGCCCTGACGCAGCTTGAACGTGTAGGTGAGGCCGTCATTGGTGGCCGTCGGCACGCTCTCGGCAAGGTCGGCCTGCGGCGCGATCTGCTGCTGCGGATCGTCGGACGCGGCGAAGCTGATGAGCTGGCGGGTCACGGCGCGGAAGAAGCTGCCGGTGACGGCGGTAGCCGGCGGAACGGTGTCGAACCGGTCCACCTCTGCCGTGCCCAGGACACGCAGGGTGCCTCCGGTTTTGGCTTCCTGCGCCTGGAGCGCGGTCGAGCCCATGAGCGCCAGCGACAAGAGCCCCATAATGGTGGCAGATGCGCGAAGTT
Source organism: Paradevosia shaoguanensis (assembly GCF_016801025.1). Lineage (GTDB taxonomy): Bacteria > Pseudomonadota > Alphaproteobacteria > Rhizobiales > Devosiaceae > Paradevosia > Paradevosia shaoguanensis. Next base: position 3,776,294 of record NZ_CP068983.1, read on the forward strand.
TCATTTGGTCAGATCCCTTTCCGCTTGTGCGGCTGTTCCCTCAGAAGATTTCTTACCTCCCGGACCCGGGTGTTCTACCCCTCGGTGCGTCCGGGAAGACGATGAGCATTTGATCAAGCGTGTGAAACTTTAGAAGCGGCTCCGGCTTTCTGTCAACGCTCTATGACGGTAATGCCCAAAATCCGCTGATCTCCGGTCCTTTCAGGTTTGCCGGGCCTTTCCGGGCGATGCCCCGTCGCACCCGGCGAGCGGGAAGGAGCTATCTACAGGATCAACGATTTTTTGATCAAACGACTTTACACGCTTCGTTTGCCTCGCCTAAACATTGGGCATCGAAGACGGTTTTGAGGCCGTCGAAACACCCATTCATATCCAGGGGCAGAACCATGGCAGCAGTCCTTTTCTCCAACGCCACCGTTTTCGACGGAGTGAGCGAGGAGGCTGTGCCGGGCATGAACGTGCTGGTCGTCGATGGCCGCATTGCAGAAGTCTCGGAGCACCCGATCTCGTCCAAGGGCGCCGTGGAATACGACCTGGACGGCCGCATGCTGCTGCCGGGCCTCATCGATGCCCATGCCCATGTGTTCGCGATCAACCTCGTCGAAGAGCGCAACCGCAATATCGCGCTCACCGAAATGACCGCCCGCGCCGTGCCGCGCATCCGCAAGATGCTCGATCGCGGCTTTACCGGCATCCGCGACGTGGCCGGTGGCGATGTGGGCATCCGCAACGCCATCGCCCAAGGTTACATTCCGGGCCCGCGCCTTTTCGTTGGCGGCCCGGCGCTCAGCCAGATCGGCGGCCACGGTGACCACCGCAGCCTCACCGACGACCGGCTCGACATCGACGTCAATGCGAGCGCCTTCACCTTCACCTGCCGCATCGTCGATGGTGTCGAGAACATCCGTAGCGTCGTGCGCAACGAGCTGCGCAAGGGCGCCGACCACATCAAGGTGCTGGCTTCCGGCGGCGTCGGCTCGCCCGCCGACGCCATCGAGGCGCTGCAATTCACCGAGGACGAGATTCGCGTCGTCGTGCAGGAAGCGGCCGTGCGCGGCAAGTATGTCTGCGCCCATGCCTATGAGAGCGCGGCCATCGCCCACTCGATCCGCGCCGGCGTCCGCACCATCGAGCACGCCAACCTCATCAATGCCCAAACCGCCGCCATGGTCGCGGCCGCCGATGCCTATGTGGTGCCGACCCTCGTCGCCTACGAAGTGACGGCGCAGCACGGCGAGCAGCTTGGCCTGTCGCCCTACGTCATGGAAAAGCTCAACATGGTCAACGATGCCGGCATCGCCATGCTGGGCCTCTGCACCGATGCCGGCGTCAAACTCGGCTTCGGCACCGACCTCATGGGCGAGATGGAATTCGCGCAATTGCAGGAATTCACCATCCGCGGCCGCGTGCAGCGTCCGGTGGACGTCATCCGCTCGGCCACCTCGGTCAATGCCGAGATCGTGCAGATGGCCGGTGAACTCGGCGTCATCGCGCCGGGCGCCATCGCCGACATCATTGTGGTCGACGGCGACCCGCTCAAGGACATCGCCATCCTCGCCGAGCCCGAGAAGAACCTGCGCCTCATCATGAAGGATGGCGCGATCTACAAGACCGACCTGGCTGCGAAATAAGCGGCGAAAGAGACCAGACATGACGCGGCGTTCTATGTATTCGGGGTCCCGCTTCGAGGAATTGGCCGGCTATGCCCGTGCCGTCGTCGATGGCGATTTCATCTTCATTTCCGGCACGTCGGGCGGCGATCCCAAGACTGGGGCGTTTCCCGAGAGTGCCGAAGAGCAGGCGCGCAACGCGCTGACGGTGATCGGCAACACGCTGGCCGGGGCCGATGCCGGCTTCGAGCACGTGGTCTCGGTGCGCGTCTATCTCGCCGACCGCGCCGACGTGATGGCGGTCTCCAAACTCCTCGGCGCGACCTTCGCCGATCCTCGGCCGACCAACACCACGATCATCTGCGGCTTCCCGGTCGAAGAGATCAAGGTCGAGCTCGAAATGGTCGCCCTCAGGCGGCGCTGAGCTTTAGCCAGCGCCCCTGCCAGAACGAACACAGGACGTCACTATGCGACGCGTCGCCAAGCGAATTTCGGAAACTCCGGCCAAAAGTTTCGGCATGTATGAACGCGCCGCCCGCGCGGAAGCGGCCGGCTTGCAGCCGATCCGCATGGAGTTCGGCCGGCCGTTCGCCGATACGCCCGAGCACATCAAGCAGGCTGCCATCGACGCCATCCGGGCAGGGCACGTGCACTATTCCGACCCGGCCGGGCTGCCGGAACTGCGCGAAGCTGCGGCAGCGAAGCTGCGCGAGCGCAACCGCCTGCCGGGCGTGACCGCCGACGATATCCTCGTGACCAACGGCATGTCCCATGCCGCCTTCATCACCTTCATGGCGCTGCTCGATCCCGACGACGAAGTGATCCTGCTCGCGCCCTATTACCCCCAGCATCTGGGCAAGATCGAGCTGACGGGCGGCAGGCCCGTGGTTGTCGATCTCGACGCCGCCAACGGCTATCGCATCGATAACGCTGCCATTGCCGCCGCGATCACGCCGCGCACGCGCGCCATTCTGCTGGTCAACCCGGCCAATCCGACCGGCCGCGTCTACACAGAAGCGGAACTGCGCGGCCTGGCCGACCTCGCCATTGCCCACGATCTCGTGGTCGTCTCGGACGAGATCTATGAAGACGTGATCTTCGACGGCCTGCCGCATGTCAGCATCGGCGCGCTGGAGAACATGGCAGACCGCACGGTCTCGATGTACGCCTTCACCAAGTCGCACGCCATGGATGGCTGGCGCATCGGCTACCTCGCCGCGCCGAAATGGCTGCTGCCGGCGCTGATGAAGGTCTCGACCAACGACATCACGCACGTCAACACCTTCATCCAATATGGCGCCAAGGCCGCCATCGAAGGGCCGCAGGAAGTGCTCGACCATCTGCTGGCTGAAGACCGCGAAAAGCGCGATTTCACCGTTGCCAGCCTCAACCAGATGCCCGGCGTCCGCTGCGCCTCGCCGCAGGCTACGACCTTCGCTTTCCCCGATGTGTCGGCGCTCGGCATACCGTCCCAGGAACTGGCCGAAATGATCCTCGACAAGGCCGGCGTTGCGGTGGAGGCCGGGCGCTTCCATGGCGAGGCCGGCGAGGGGCATCTGCGCATCAGCTTCGGCTCGGTGTCGATGCCGGAGCTGGAAAACGCCATGCAGCGGCTTGCCCGCTTCTTCAATGCCCTATGAGCGGCTCACGCTTCCTGGCCGGGTACGCAGAGCGGCACCAGCAGCGCCTGGGTCTCGCGGATATCGGCCTTGATCTGCTCCACCGCCTCGGTCGCGTCGCCTTCCTTGAGCGCCGCGATGAGCTTTTGGTGATGGTCCCCGTAAACCTCGAACTTCCCGGCCGCCAGTTCGGGCTCGAGGTGGTTGGTCAGCATGCGCAGATAGGGGCCGAAACGCAGCCAGAGCGTATCGATGAGCTGCAGCAGGACGGGCGAGTTCGCCGTCTCGTAGATCATGAAGTGGAAGTCGCGGTTCTTGGCCAGCATAAGCTGGATATCCTGATCGCGACCGGCATCAAGGTGATCTTCGGCCAGGTTCTCGATGGCGCGGATGATGCGCGGCGTCATGTTGCCGACCGCCTGCGCCGTCGCCGCCGTTTCCACGATCACGCGGGCATTGCACAGGTCATCCAGCCGCTCGCGCGACACGGCAGGCACATAGGCCGAGCCATTGGACGCGGTTTCGAGCGCATTCTCGGCCACCAGCCGCCGCAACGCCTCGCGCACCGGCATATGGCTGGTGCGGAAGAGGGTGGAGAGCGAGGAAATGGTCAGCATCTGGCCGGGCTTGAAGCGGCCGGTCATCAGCGCGTGGCTCAGCCGCTGATAGACGACTTCCTGCACCGTCCGGCGCTTGGAGACCGGTTCCAGCCCCGTTTCGTCCAGCCCGCTCGCCTTGCGTGGTGCCGTCATCGCTGGGCCTCTTTCCGTCGCATCTTGCTCATGCCGCCGCTTCTACTCTCTCAGTGGCGATTTGAGCAAATGATCAATTATCATTCCTTTCGAATTACCTACGACTATCCTTGGAGCAAGCGGCAATGAGCGCGAAAGCGGAAGCAGAAAAGACGCTGTGGTGGGCAACGGCCAACCCCGCGCCCAAAACCGCGCCGCTGGCGCAGGACATGTCCGTCGATGTCGCCGTGATCGGCGGTGGCTTCACCGGCCTCACCGCTGCCTGGCATCTCGCGCGGCGCGGCGTGCGCGTCATGGTGCTTGAGGCTTCGGCCCTCGGCATGGAAGCGAGCGGGCTCAACGCCGGCTTCGTCGTCCCCAATTTCGCCAAGGCGCCGCCTGCCGCCGTCGTCGCTAGGTTCGGGCAGGAGCGCGGCGAGCGCCTGCTGAACATGATCGGGCAGGGCGCCGACCGCGTCTTCCAGACGATTCGCGACAACGGCATTTCCTGCGACGCAGAGCAGAACGGCTGGATGCACGTCGCCCATTCCCATGAGGCCCTTGGCCGCTTGGCCGGTCAGGCGGAAGCCTGGCAGAAACTCGGCCGGCCGGTTCGCATGCTGGGCGCCGCCGAAGCCAAGCGCCGCACGGGCCTCCGCCTCTGTGCTGGCGCCCTGATCGATGAGAGCGGCGGCATGCTGCATCCGCTCAACTATCTCTATGGGCTAGCCGAACTGGTGCAGGCTGCGGGCGGCGTCGTTCACACGCATAGCCCGGCCGAACGGCTGGAAGCGGCTGGTTCCGGCTGGAAGATCGCTGTCGGCGGCCACACCGTCACGGCGGGCAAGGTGCTGATGTGCACCCATGCCGGCGGACGCGGCGCGGCGCGGCCGCTTTCGCGCGTCAGCGTGCCGCTTTTCGTCTATCAGATCGCCACCGAGCCGCTGCCGCAGGATGTGGTGGCGCACTTCTCGCCGCAGCGCAATCCGATCGCCGATACCCGCGCCAACCTCTTCACTTACCGCCTCGATCGCGACAATCGCCTCATCAGCGGCGCCATGGCCATGATCCCGTTCGGTGCGCATCAGCGCATGGGCCGCATGGTGGTCGAACGCCTCGCCGAGGAGCTTGACCTGCCCAAGGTGCCGAAGGTCGATTTCGTCTGGCGCGGCAAGGCTGCCATGGCCCCCGATTTCCTGCCGCATCTTTATCAGATGCAACCGGGCGTCATCGGCGGCGTCGGCTGCAACGGTCGCGGCGTGGCGCTCACGGCCATGATGGGTGAAGTGCTGGCCGATGCTGCGTGCGGCACGCCGCTGGCAGACCTGCCGATCCCCAGCGGTCCGCTGCGCTCCATTCCGTTCCACGGCCTGGTGCCGATTGTTTCTTCCCTGGCGATCGGGCAGGCGCGGTTTGCCGACCGCAAGCTGGCCGGCCGCACGCAGGCCGATTGATAGATATGAGCGAGCCAAAGATGACATCCACGAACACTTCGCCCGACGCCCTCACGCTCGAAATGATCTATACCGAGCCCAGCATCATCGGTACGCGGCCGATGGCCATGACCTGGTCGCCCGATGGCAGCCAGCTGGCTTTCCTCTGGAACGATGCCGGCCACACCTTCCGCGATATCTGGGTCTGGGACCGTGCCAGCGGAGCGACCAGCAGGCGCACCAATCTCGGCGCAGGGCAGGTTAGCGGCGAACCCAAGGGGATCACGGAACTGGCCTGGCTCGCGGGTGGTCGACTGGCCTTCGCGCTTGATGGCGAGATTTTGGTTGCCGCAGCCGATGGTGCGGTGACCCCGTTCGCAACCGGCGCCCATGGCGTCAGTGCTTTGGCGGCGTCCCCGGATGGCAGAAAGCTCGCCTTCATCGCCGGCGGGGCGCTGTTGCAGGTCGGCGAAACCGGCAGCACGCCGACCCGTCTTGTCGGTTCCTCTGCCTTCGTCACCGTCGAGAGCTTCCAATGGGCGGCGGCGGGTGACCGCATCGTCTTCGTCGAGGCAGACGACACCAATACCCGCAAGATCGAGATCGCCTACGACGCGCGCGGCGAGGCGCGCCGCGATCGCTTCACGCGCTCTTTCCCCGGCGACCTCATCACCCGCCGCCGCGTCGGGATCGTCTCCGCCGCTGGCGGCGAGGCACTGTGGTTCGATCGTCCCGACGCCGAAGACGCCATCTGGGACTACGGCATTTCGCGCGACGGCAGCACCGTCTTCATCGACAGCAGCGACCTCTCGATCAAGAACCACACTGTCTTCACCTTCGACACCCGCTCGGCCGGGCGCACGGTCTTCTACGCGTTCCATGACCCGATCAAGATCCGCCCTGATTGGCAGGTTGCTTTCGCTCCCGACGATAAAGGCTTGCTTTTGCTCACGGATCGGGATGGCTTCAACCATCTCTACCTGATCCCTGAAGCCGGTGCCGAGCCCGAGGCGATCACGGAAGGAGAGTGGGAGATCGCCAATTTCGCGCACGATCGCGCCAATGGCGAAATCTACTTCACCGCCAATATCGCCCATCCCGCCCAGCGGCATGTCTATAAGGTCGCCCTCGACGGCGGCGACGTCACGCAGATCACGCAGGCGGCGGGCATCCACGTGCCCGCTTATGCACCCGGCTTCGACTTGCTGGCCGATATCTTCAGCGACGACATGACCCCGGCCGAAATCTTCGTGCAGCCTTTGGTCGAGGATGCCGAGCCCAGGCAGATCACCAGCTCGCCGCTTCCGGCCTTCGCCAAGCGGCGCTGGGCGGAAGTGCGCTACGTGCCGTTCAAGAGCAGCGTCGATGGCGCCGAGCTCATGGCGCGCGTCATGGTTCCGCACGGGTTCGAGCCTCATGGCGGGCACCCGATGATCGTGGGTTCGGTCTATTCGGATGGCCTGCTCAACCAATGGGGCGGTCGCGCCGCGCATCCGAGCTGGGGCATCGACCAATATCTGGTGTCGCGCGGCTTCGTGGTGGTCAGCCCCGAAATCCGCGGCAGCTTCGGGCATGGCCGGGAATGGAACCGGCCGATGCTGCACAGCTACGGCACGCAGGACATCGAGGACATCGCCGATTGCGTCAAGACGCTGACCGGCCTCGGCTATGCCGACCCCAAGCGCGTTGGCATCTGGGGTTCGAGCTATGGCGGTCTCATGACCCTGATGTCACTGTTCAAGAAGCCGGGCTTCTACGCCGCAGGCGTCGCCGGGGCGCCGGCCACCAATGTCTGGCACGCCTATCCCGAGCAGGAATGGATCATGGGGCCGACCCACGGCGCCGATTATCCGCAGCGCTACAAGGACCAGTCGGCTCTGTTCCACACCGCCGGCCTCGAAGACGCGCTGATGATCATCCACGGCACGCGTGACGAAGTGGTGCTCTATGCGGACACCATGGCCGTGGTCGAGCGCCTTACCGCCCAGCGCAAATGGTTCGAACTGGTCACGCTGCCCGGTACCGGCCATGCCTGGGCCAACCAGGACCGCACGCTGACCCGCTTCGCCTATGGCAAACTGGCGCGCTTCTTCGAGCGGGAACTGAAGGGCTAGTCCCTCTAGATCCGCTGCCACGGCCCTCGGCCGTGGCAGTTTTCGCTCAATTTCTGTCATTCCGGTCGACGCCGGTACTGGTTAGCCTCAGAGTGCGACACGCCCGAAGAGGAGAGACCAATGCCCAAGGTGACCTGCGACCTCTCGATTTCCGTCGACGGCTATTCGGCCGGCCACAACCAGACTGAACAACGCCCCTTCGGCGATGACGGCAGCGATGGCTGGGGCAACAGGCTCCACGCCTGGATGTTCGACGCGCCCGATGAAAACAGGGTCGAGATCGAGCGGATGGCCTCGGCGAAGGCTTTCATCATAGGCCGCAATATGTTCGGCCCCGTGCGAGGTCCGTGGGATCGGGCCTGGAACGGGTGGTGGGGCGACAATCCTCCGTTTCACACGCCGGTTTTCGTACTCACCCACTATCTGCGGAACCCGCAGCCAATGGCGGGTGGCACCACCTTCCATTTCGTGACCGACGGGATTGAGGCCGCATTGCGGGAAGCGCGCAAGGCTGCCGGAGACGGCGACGTTTCCATCCACGGCGGCGCCACGACCATCAACCAATATCTGGCGGCTGGCCTCGTGGACGAACTACGGCTGCACATAGTGCCGTTCACACTCGGGGCAGGCACGCGATTGTTCGACGGCGTTCCGCCGCTCAATCTCGAGCAGATCGAATCGCGAGCGGCAAGTGCCGTGACGCACGTGACATATCGGGTGCTAGGTGCAGAAACCGGGCGCGCGGTCTAAAGTGCTCGCGTGTAGCTCAAGGGTTGATGATCTCACCCTCCGCAAGAACAGTCGCGCCGTCGAAAAGTGCGAACCGACCTCCCGGCGCAAGCCATTCGTGCGGAGCGTCGGGCGCCGAAAAACGAGCCAAAGCGAACTGGTCTCCCGCCTCGTTCCGTTCTTCCTGAATCTCTATCGAGAGGCTCCAGGCGTCGCGTAACCAATCTTCGCCCTGATGCCCAAAGCGGGCGGGACGTGAGAGCTTGTATCCCTTGGGCAGGGGCGGCAATAGCGGGTTGGTGCGCCACCAAAGGCGTACTCGAACTGGTTTCTCACTCATCGGGTCAGCGGCTCTAAGCTATGCCGGCTTATCCGCCGGCGCGGAACCTGACGTTACTCGAAGTTGGACGTGGTGCGTCGCATTATCAAGCCGAGTCTTGAATTGGGATTGGTTTTGCCCAGACCACCGCGAGAGGCCCGGATTCCCTAGGGTCGGGCACCGAAATGTTGCCATTAGGTTTGACCCAAAACGGGGGTTAGGGCGAAATCGCACTCTCACGAAATCTGGCTGTACGAACCAAAAAGAAGGGGCCGCGCAATGCGCGGCCCCTTCTTTTCTGCTCTTCGCCTACAATCAGGCAGTTATCCGAAAATCCCTCCTGAAGTAGAGAGCAAATTCGGAGCATCGGTAAGCCGGGACGACTTCCGACCTCCATTTCTGCGTCAAGTTTTGGCCTGGTCGGCAAATCCCCGCCCCGACGAGTTCGCGGAACATCACGTACGTTTCGCGGAACCTCTCGACCTCGGCGCGCTCGAAAACCCTCATCTTGCCGTTCACGAATTTGCGTGTTTTCGCGAACAAGAAGCCAGCATCGACGAGAATGTCGAGGGCGCCGTTATGCAATTGCAGGAGGTTTCGTACCTCTTGCGAGGTCATCGGGTTCTGGACACCATAGACTATGCGCATTGCTTCCACCGGGTCGACTCCAATCCGTTCATGTGGATTGACTGAGTAGGTTAGTTGGGAGGAGGCCAATCGACCGCGGTCGATCAGGTCGAGCGCAACAGGGACCTCGATCGCGTATCGCTTGCTTAAGGCAAGCACCGACAGCTGCCCTTCAACTCCGTTGTCATTGTCAGCGGCCAGGCCAACCGGGCCGGTGTCGGGTTCTCCGGCGGAGAGGTATTTGTCCAAAGAAGCCCGGGCGGTTGGACCACTGCAGATGGTTTTTCGATGTTCCAAGCCTGGAACGCCATTCGGAGGCACAACACCTGATGCGACTAGGCGCGCAAGCTGGGTGTTCGACAGTGCATACTCCGTTGCGAGCACGGAGTGGGCGACCAACGGAAGATGCGGCCTCAGGGCGGCCTCGGCGGCCTTGATGTCGATCAGGGTACGCATCCCGTTTCCGTCCGAATACACCACCCATGAGGGACGGGCAGCGAGCAAATCCCTCCAGATCCTCAGGGTGACACCAAGGTGCTGTCGTGCCCCGTGACTGCGCAGGAGTACAGGCGCGTCATAGCGGACGCCGAATAGCCTATCGCCGATCAGGAACGGGAAAGTCGCAAAGGCGGCTGCGGCCAGAGCCTCGCCGGCAGCGGCGCTGGCGGAAGTGGTCTGAATACGATTAAAGTACCTCGTGATGCGGCCGATGCATCCAGCGGGCGGCCGATCCGCCCAGGCAAGCGCTCTGATCACGCGCATCGCAGCGAGCAGACCGGCGGAGCCGCCCGCGAACGCATTGAGGCCGTCGGCCCCGCAGGCCTGTCGCGTCTCCTCGTTCACCTCGCTCCAAGGTGCCCTTACATCGTTCATTGCGGCGCCCAAGCCATGTGCCAGGCTGATGGCATCACAGAGCGGCAGGTTGTCGAGCAACGGCACCGGGGCATATTGTGCACCCGTCAAACGCGCGTAGGTGTACTTGTCTAGCGGGGTTGGCTTGCACGGTTCGGCCTCGATGTCCTCAAGGTCAGCTGCGAAACCTGACAAGAAGTCCAACAGATCCGTATTGAGGGAGCGCCTGCGCACACGGTAGTGCACGAACTTGACCTCATGGGGCACGCACATATCCAACATGGCGCACTGCCATTCGGCCCGAACGTAGAAGGCCAAGTCGGGCGGCAGATCGGGATGGGCGGCGATGTCTTCGCGCGCGCAATGTGGGCAAAACTTCCAGCTCCGCCGGGAGACGCGCTGATGGTGGACAGCCTGACCGTTTATGAACTTGCGAGCGGAGCCTTGGCCGCGGATGGACCAACGATCCAGTTCCTCATTACTCGCACCAGTCACTCTTGCGAGCTGTGACAGGGTCTCCGGCTCGCCGCGAAGTACGGCATCGATCGACATGCCCATGTCCTTGCAGAACTGCTCGGGGTTTCGGCAGCCGTAGTATGCGGAGAGCCTGATGATGTAACTCATGGCGGTCTCACGCGGCATGAGGGGTAGGGCGTCCGGCAATCGGATGACATCATCCTGTTCCATCAGATGTTCTCCCCGTCGTCATCGTCATTGCGATAGCGAGCCTGTGCGAAGTCACGCGGGGCTACCTTCTCGAAGTTAATGTCCTCCCAATTGTCGAGGAGGAAGAGGTTCGCGTCGGCGGGAATGCTGGCGCGAATTGCAAGGACATGCGCGAGGTCTTCGATATGCAAGGCGCCGCGGCGGCGCATGGAAGCGAGAGCTACCGCCCACTGACACATGGACAACGCGGTCCCGATGGCCCGCCGGGATGCATTGACGAGGCGCCCACCGACCTCGTCCCTGGAAGTCAGACGGTACGTGACGCCGGCATCCTGACAATATTGATCCCACATTTCCCAAGTAAGGCGCTGATTTCGCTGTCCTGACCATTATATTTCCTATATAAAACATGGTGTTGAAGGCTGCGAGGGGCGCGTTTCATGGATCACCCAGAGGGTGCGGGCTTGCAACGGGCAGATCGGGTGGATTTCGACCCTCGCGTGCGGCTGGAATTTCGCGGCACGCAGCTCAGTTCCGACGGCGGCCTTCTGGTGATGCGCGAGCTTGATGACGCGCTCGGGTTGTCCGATTTGGCGTCAGCGGCGCTGCGCGATACTCGCTCTGGCAAGAACACGGTCCATCGGCTCGACGGCCTGTTCCGGCAATCAGTCTTTGGGCGGCTGGCCGGATACGAGGATGTCAACGACGCCAACCGTCTCGCCTGCGATCCGGTCATGCGCCAAGTTGTCGGCGGCAGAGCGGTCGATGCACAAGCGGCCTCGGCATCGCAGATGGGACGGTTCGAGACCGAGACGCTGGCTCTGGCCGGGAACCGTGCCGCGCTGGCCGACCTGAACGGGCAATGGATCGACCGGTTCCATGACCGTAACGGGCTGAAGTACATCGTTCTGGACATGGACGCTCGGTCAGCCCGACCCATGGCGACCAGGAAGGGTCCGCCTGGAATGGCCATTTCGACTGTAGCTGCTATCACCCCAACTTTCTGTTCAACCAGTTCGGGATGCTGGAACGCTGCGCCCTGCGCCATGGCAACGTCCACAGCGCCGATGGCTGGCGTGATGTTCTCGACCCCGTCATTGCGCGCTACGCGGAGCGCGACCTTGGTGGCAGGTTCTTCCGGGCCGATGCTGCCTACGCGATCCCGGCGATCTATGAGCGATTGGAAGAAGCGCGGTTCTTCTACGCCATCCGGCTGCCCGCAAACGCGGTCCTCAAGGACAAGATCGCGCATCGGCTAACGCGCCCTGTCGGGCGGCCGTCACTGACCAAGGTCAAGCGGTTCTTCGAGGAATTCGAGTATCAGGCGGCGTCCTGGGACAAGGAACGCCGGGTGATCGCCAAGATCGAATGGCATCCGGGCGAACTGTTCCCGCGTTTCGGCTTCATCGTCACCAACCTGCCGATGGAGCCGGACTGGGTGGTGCGGTTCTACAACCAGCGCGGCACCGCCGAGCAGCACATCAAAGAGGGCAAATACGCCTTTCGCTGGACGCGGCTGTCGTGCCGGAAGTTCCGCGACAATGAGGTGCGGCTGCAACTGCACGCCCTGGCGTACAACCTGGCCACCTTCTTGCGCTGCATCGAGCTGCCCGAGGCCATGGCCGACTGGTCGTTGACCAGCCTGCAACTGAAGCTGATCAAGATCGGGGCACGTGTGGTCCGTCACGCCCGCACCATCACCTTCCAGCTGGCCGAGGTCGCTGTCACCGGCACGATGGTACGCGCCATCCTCGCCGCTATCCGCCGATTGCGAGCGCCACCGCTATGCGCATGATCGCGATCCACGCTCAAACTGAACGAAAGCGGCTGGACAGATCTGTCCGCTGCGCTGAAAAACGCCGCCCCTGGGCAAGGAAACAGCGGCTTCGCGGTCTGATCCGTCCAGATCCAGCAGTCTGCGCGACCGCAGGTGCCGCTTGCGGCAGAAAATCCTTGTCTAGCGCTCGGATACAGGCGATCTTCACCTCAAACGACACGCCACTTGGGGAATGCAGGTTGATGGAGATAGGCTTCGAGCGCCTCCGCATCGTCCATAGTGAGGGCGGGCAGAGTGGTAATGTCCGCGCGCCGGTTCATGTCGCCGCGTGCGACGGTTTCCCCGGTGCGCGAATTGTGCAGCTCCAGCGTTTCAATGAGGTCGAGCGTGCCCGAGGCTATGACCGGCGTCGGCCATACGGGGTCCGACATGATCTGGATTATCTGGGACCAAACGACTTCCGCCTGCTCGGTAAGCTTGCGCTTGGAGCCATAATTTCGAGGCTGAAGCACCCGGCTTAACTCGTCGAAGGCTACCATGGTGAACTTGTTGCGGCGCATCCGGTTTTCGATGTTGGCGCTCGCAAGTTCCGGTGATGGAGTTCTTGCCATGGTGTAGCCGAGCACTGAAAGGGTGTCGAAGAGCCAAGCTTTCGCATCACCCTGTTTGGCCTCGCGATAGAGGATGTTAGCCGGAACCTGTACGCCGGACCTGAGAGTGACCGGAGGCAAGCGAGACAACGCGTAGTCGATCGAGAACGACTTGGAGCTGCCGTTCGTACCGACAACGATGAGCGCCCTGGCGGCTTTGCGGTTGCTCGGGCCCCATTCTTTGCCACTATCAATCGTCGATGCGATCTGCTGGTGGAGGCGACGGATGTCCGCCTCCACCATGGTCAGCTGCGCCGTGGGCCAAACGCGCTCGGCAAGCTCATCTACGGTCTGCTCGAAATCGACCGTCGCAGTCTGTTCGCGCGCTTCCTGAAGTTTGTCGTACACGGGCCGTTCCTAACCGGTTTTCTTGATTTGGTTGATGCGGGGGGCGGGAGCCCAGTCCAATTTTGCCGCAGGCTTCTTCTGCCCCGTGGCCTTCGTCTTCGCGATCGCCCGCTGAGGCTTTGAAGGCTCATCATCAGCCTCGTCTTCCGCATCCTCGGGAATGGGATCTTCACCGATGTTGTCGTTGTCAGCCGCGAGACGATCGTCTTCGGTCGGCGGAGTTACCGGGTCCTGAAGGTCGAGACCGAATACGTCGTCTTCATCCACGCCGTCCTCGGTCGGGGGCTCGGCGGCGCGTGCCGGCGGGGACAGGCGAGCACCGGTGGAATAGCCGCCGGATTGCGAAATTATCCGCGGACCGCCGTGGGCTTTAGGTTGGGGCCGATAGACGAAGGTGAGCTTGATGCGCTCGTCAGCCCGCTCGAGCTTGTCGCTGTCGTACGACCAGTCTTCCAACTGAGCCTTGCAGCGTGCCTCCGCGCTCTGATCCGCGAAAGAAAGGAGCGCCTTTGCTGCTGTCTCGAAGCGCACGCTCGCCTGCTCGCCATGCTTGCGCGCCAGGGCTTCGCATTTCATCTTCCAGAAGCTCAGGGGAATGCCCTGCATTTCCGGCGGCCCGGGGAGCGTAGCCCACTGGCCGTCCACTAATACGCTGATGCGGCCGAGGTCTTCCGGGTCGACCTTAAAGCGCATCCACTGGCCACTGCGGCCTTTGGAGTCCTTCGATTTGCGGCTACTGTTTTTGAAGCGCTCCGCCATCCAGTTCGCCGAATATTGAATGCCAGCAAACCGGAGGCCAAGCGGTGTGAGCTTGCGTTCAATGTCGATTCCGAATGCGATGCGCATGCGGTCAGGGCCCATGATCGGCACGTATCCGGTGTCTGCGATTGCCTCCTTGAAGCAATCGATCGGCGGTTGACCTCCGAGGCCACCGTGGCCGAGTCCGTGATACACGTCGGTGCACCAGCGGAAAAAGCCGTTGCCGAAATCGGCAAGAAAGGCGGAAACGCGCGCTACCGGATCGTAGTCACCGCGTTCGACCACGTTGGAGAAAGTCCGCCCTGTCCAGAACGAAATGAACCCTTCGTGGCTGGTACGGAAAAAGCGCTCGACGGTGCCACGGTGGCGTGAGATGCCAACCACGCCGATCTGGACGTTGCGGGTGACGTTGTAGGCCACGTTCTGGAACCGGGCCGAGCGAAAGGCCGCGCCGGAGTCGGTCCTTATGCCCGCGATGCCGATGGCACGCGGCGGCTTGCCGCCTGAAGACGAGACCTTGGCGTATATCGACTTGTCCGACAGCGCCATGCGCAGCGCCCGCACCGCAAGTTCGGCGCTTTCCGCAAGCCCGAAGGAAATACCCAGAACGCAGCGGGTGGCGACGTCGATGCATACGCACACCCATACGCGGCGACGGAACTTTCCGAGCAGCCTGCGCCAGGCACGGCTCAGGTTCGCCCAAATGCCGGCCCGCTGGAGGAAAACCACAAGGTCGGTTTTGTAGCAGTCGAGCTGCACCATCTCACCGGGTCGCGTGTAGATCGGCCCTTTGGTCCAGGAGCCGGTTTCATCCTCCATGGCCCCCTCACCTCGCTGCGAGCCGATGAGCTTGCTCGCCTTCAGGCCGGTGATGATGCGCTTGATCGCGCCATCGCTAGGTGGCTGGATGGTCCACTCTCCCTCGGGCTTGCCGTCATTGAGGCGGGCTCCGATCAGCCGTCGGATGGCCGAGCGGTTCATGCGTTGTTCGGCGGCATGGAATTCCATGACGACGTTCTCACTGACCACCTGGACGAACGGTTCGAGGCGTTTGCCGCCCTGCGTGCAGCGATAGTAGTGCTTCCTGTGATCCTCGATCCTGTATCCCGGCAAGCGGAACAAGCGGTAGGCTCGCTTGAGGTCGGACGTGGACGGACGAACCGGAAGTCCGGTGTTCTGGCCCTTCCGCCCGCTCTTGAACCTCTCCAGGCGCTTCAAGGTCGCAGTATGGATTTCCAGTTGAAGGTCGAGGGTGAAATAGGCGTGCAGAGAGGCTTCGTGGAGCTTGACCAGCTTCTTCCGATAACCGTCGTGCAGCCGAACCATGTACTCGTGCATCCAATGGCAGTCGTACAGCTGTTCTTCCGTCATCCCTGACAAGTGGGCATCGGCACGGTCGGCGGCAGCAACGCTGCCGTCGTCGTTGAAGAAATTCTCCTCTTCAATGATCGAACCGGTATCGCGCAGGCGGCCGAGCTGGTGCAAATGGAGTTCGCGGTGGGTGTTCGAATTGTCCGAACACACCAGGAACTGGCGATCGTCGCGGGTTTCCTCCACACGAAAACGATAACCGTCCAGCAGAACGCGGCTGGTTTTGGCGATAGGAGACGGAAGGGGCAGCGACAGGGGTGCGGCCTTGGTCATTTGTTGTCCTTTCCGAAACGAACGGGAAGGGGATACCGACGCTCCTGATCGAGGTCGGGCATGACTTCGCCACTGAACTGGATGACGGTATCGGCATCGATCAGCCCCTCCGTCATGACCTCGAACGTGCCCCAGAAAATCGCTCGCATGACGGGGCGGAAGGCGAACTCGCCGCCGCCGAAGCGTGCGGTGAAGTCGCGGATGGGCGTCGGTTCCACCACCTCGTGCGCATGTTCCCGGACGAGGTCGTCGAACGCGCCGCGTTGATCGGCGCGGACGGACAAGAAGTGCTGACAGTTCCGGACATGCCATTCGGGCAGATCGCGATCCGTCAGCGGCGCAAGGGTGTCCGCAACCGAGGCCGGCGTCCATTCGGCAAGATGGGCGACGAAGTCGGTGAGGCGCATCTTTGCGGCCTTGCTGCTGTGCTTGACCACCAGCCCGGCCTTGAGACCGCCATAGGTTTCCGCAACGACATCGAGATGGTGGGACGCCTCGACGTCCTCGGGCGTCCTGTAGTCGATCCTGGCGGCCTGCGTGCGGACCGTTCGGACATTGCGATCAGAATAGGCGTGAACGACCGCGTTATGCTCGATGTTGGAGTCTGTCTCGATCATGCGGTCGGTGACCGGGCAAACGAGACCGCCCTTGACGCTCCCTTTGCTTCGCGCCGCAACCTTTCGGGAGCCGCGCGACTTCTTGATAGCGGGAAACTCCAGATCGCTGCGATCGCTGAGACCGTCAGGCCAGTTTGCTGCATCAACCATGCCTCAGTCCCTCCGCAGATTATCGTTGGCCGGGTCAACCAGCACGGAAGAAGAAAGCAGACTTGCGGTGAATTCCAGCCGGCAGTCAGTATCGACGGCGCAGGAGGCCGGCCACGGACTGCTGCAATTGGCCCGCGGTGCGTCGCAGTCGGCCGGGAGGGCCAAGTCGATGATGTGGGCCCGCACCATGGAGACGAAGGCGGCCGACGAGGGGCGCTTGGCGCCAAGACGGCCCGCGAAGGTCACCTCGTCGAGATAGGTTTCCGCCATGGGTTTCGTTAGAGAGCGGCGACCGGCCACCACATCAAGGGCGTAGGCGGATACATGCCAAGCGAGGGTCAACGGCAAGGGTTCGGCCGCAGGAAGACCTCCCGCGGCGTGGATAACAGGAAAGAGGAGGCCGTTGATTGACGGCGAACGGGAAGGGGGTACGCTAAACATGGATTCTCCGATGCCATGTACCGAGCAGTTTCTTGACAGCTGAAGAGCCGTTGAGGACACTGCGGGCACGCGACCTGATGGGTTGTGTTGAAGCGATCGTGCGAGAGGCAATTCACATCGATCGAGGGGAAGCGAAGCCAGGGTCCTGCAAGATCCTGGCTTTGCGCGTTATTGGGCCAAACTTGCCGGGACGTCAGCGCGCGGCTGGTTTCGGCGGAAAGTCTGTTCCACCTGCCGGCGGGTTGGCGAGACAGAGGTGATACGTGCGGATCGCGGTTCGGACTATCCTGTCGAGTTCGAGACTGCTTTCTACGTGAAGGCCCGCACCACGGTGGTTCGCCGTGAGCCCTGCCAAGATCGATTCAAGGCGACGCGACACGCGTTCCGACGGTGACCGATAACGAACGGAAGCGAAGCGCATGATGGGGTACACCTTTGCTGCCTCCCAAAACGCGCGACCGCGGTCGACCGACAAGGCAAGCACCGCATTCGGCTCGGAGCGGCGAACTTTCCTTGCAGCCTTGGCAATCAGGTCCGCCATGTGATGTCCGTCCGGCTGCCCGTTGGCCAGTACGAAGGCTATCACGGCCTGGCTGGCCTCATTCACCGCGAGTTGTACGGTCATGCGAAACCGCGAACCTGGTACCGGAACACGGAATTCGTCGAGGGCGATCACAATGGGGCCGACCTCCACCGCAGAGCCGGGCTCGGGTGATTGGGAGAGCCGGGCACCGAGGGTCGAGCCCAGCAGTTTGTCGTCGCGCGGAATAGGCGACGAAATGGCGTTGACAGGCAGGCTGGTCATGCGATGCTCCTTCGCAGTTCGGGGCAAACGCGGCCCCAGCGCGGCGCGGCCGTCGTTGCCGCACGCGCACCAAACCTCCGCTGCCGTCATAAAGTCCACCACCGCACTCAAGCGCCTATGCGCCACCTGGCGGGGTCGGAATCCGAACGTGTCCTTTGGGCCCGGCCTCGGAAGTAGCGCCGAATTTCAGGCCCTCCGCCGGGAAACAGCGTTCCTGCGACACGCGGCAGTGACGAGCTTTGCGGCACCAATTCGGCGTCCGGACAGACGCGCGGTTTGATCGGACACTTGTGACTTTCCAAGGTTCACGCGACCGTTGCGTCAGGAAAGGAACTACTGATGAAATCAAACTATGAAGCCGTATGCGGCCAGTCGCTCAAGCACGGAAAGACCTGGTTGCAGTCGCTGCAGTCCCATCTTTCCCTGGCGGAGGCGCAGGACCGGTCCCTTCAATTCATGAATCGTGAGATCGATGCCCGCATCGCCGAACGCGACTGGACTCCGGAGGAAATGGGGGAATTCGTTTCAACACTTCCTCCAGCGCTATCCGGGAAACTCCGTGATGCTCTGACCGGCTGGATGACGAGGCACCTCCCGATCGACCTGTCGGACGAGCTCGACGTGGTGGCGGCAACCATGGAATGGCAACCCGAGGTCGGAGAGGATTGTTCGGCGCCAAGGATTTAAATACCTGCGCAAGGATTGGCGGCTAGTTTCTCGCCCACAGCGGGGGAGAGTGCCATGACTGACGATACAGGGATTGCCCAAGATGCCGAGGACGGGTTCTACGAAGAGCCCAGGCCTCCCCTTCCGCCGGAAGTTGACGTCAACACGTATCTGGACGAAATCCTTGCAACCAAACGGGATCCCTTGTCGCTAGCCGACTTTCTGTTGCTGGGCACTTTCTACCGTTGGGCAATCGGCCGAACCGAAAACGAAGCGCCGGCCGGTGCCGCCCACTACGCCAACTTCTACGATCTCGAGGCAATCCACGATCTGTTGCCGCCGACGGCGACCAAAAAGCAGGTTGAAAACACTATCGGCAGGTTCGAGTATGCGACCCAGACCTTGATGGTCAGCCGTTCCACCCAGCCTTACGACCCCAAGCGGAAACACGTGGTGGAGTTGAGGCGGGGCGAGGTCATTCCCGCCGAGCAGCTGTACACTCAATATGGCGACTTCACCGACCATGGTCATGTCATCGGCCGAATTGCGCTGATCTGCGTGGAACTGCTCGAGATGAGGCAGCCAGGGCAGGAAGGCGACCTCTCCAGGCTCATGGAACTGATCCAGATCCAGAACCGGAGCGCTTTCGACTACTACGAGATGCGGATGGAAGCTGCACAAGGGGTGCGCGACCGCGAAAAATCCATCGAGGAAAAGCATCAGCGCAGGGTTCGTCGTTCCCGTTTGGCTCGGCTCGCCAGGCGCTCCCGAAATTTCGAGTGAGACTGTCGTCGGGACTACCCCTCTGGTGAAGCTTTCGCGGGCCCTCGGATCCAAGCTCAGATGCCGGGCAATCGATCCGAGCCCTGCTTCATGAATGGCAATCCGCCAACGCACCGTCGCGGCGAAGTCGGGTTGTCACCGCGGATTCCGTACAGCGTATGCTCCGCGGAAGGGTCGACACCTTAGGGACTGGCAACCGATCCCGCGTGCCTCACCCACCTCTCGACAATCAGCACCGGTCGAGCCGACCCACCGCAAGGCAAGAGGCGTAAGGTGGCACTCCGGAGATTGTGCGTAGCGGGTTCGGCAAGCTCGCCCGCAGCCGGCTCGCCGAACGTGAAGGTTAGCCGGCGTGGGTCTCAACTGAACAACTACGCGCGCACTCGAAAGCCGACTATTGTCCGGCGGCCCGTTGAGCGACCATTACGGCCACCTGAGTTCCCGAAACCTGACCCTCCCTAGTAAGCAGATCGGCAACCGCGAGAATTTGCTTCCTGTACTGGCTCGCCAGGCGCTGCGCATCGGCAAAGAGGCGCTGGAGGTCTCCCTCCACGGCATGTCGAAACGCTGGGTCAAACTTCAGCAATGCGGTCATCTCGCCGGGCGCCACCCATAGCAGGGAGCCGGCCATACCGTAGCTGCACCGGAGCGTCGCCATCAGTTCGGTCGCCCTGGCAAGGTCGGAGTCGGGGCGTCCTCCCGCACCACTGGAAGGCGAACCGAATATCTCGGCTTCGGCCGCCGACGCGCCGAGGACCATGGTAACGTGACGCTCCATGCGCTCGCGGTCGAACAGTGTTTCGGTCACCTTCTCGAAGGTGGCACGGCCGCCGGAGGCGCCCCGGCGGACGATCGATATTTCCTTGAGGGGTTCGCCCAACGCCAAACCGATCACACCGTGGCCGGCTTCGTGGACCGCGGCCCGATAGCGATCGGTCTCCGACCGAGTGTCGAGCGGTGTGATCTGCGCCATGAGATCCTCCCAAACCAGGGGGCGGCCCGCACGGCGGCTGGTCCGCCGCGCCGCGCGCACCCACTCCATTGCCTCTGCGGCGGTGGCGCCAACTCCTGCTTTCGCCAACGGGAGGAGATCCTGTCCCTTCAGGTCCTCGCGCAAGTGCGTCCGTAGGATGTTGGCTAGCCCATCCGAGTCGGGAATCCCGATATGGATCGCGCGCTCCAGTCGCCCCGGACGCAGAAGGGCTGGGGAAATTTCCTCGATGAGATTGGTGGCGCCGACGACAATAATGCCCTCTCGCGAGGACATCGCCGAATCCAGGAGAAGGTAGAAGTCGTAGATCAGGGGTAGCCACCAATCCTTGCCGCGTGGCGAGATCGTGGAGGGGTCGGGCAGGGCGTTCAGTTCGTCGATGAACAAGATGCAGGGCGCCGCCGCGGCAGCTTGGGCGAAGAGCTTGCGTTGTGCCTTGATGACGTCGTCAAGGTGGCCTCCGGAACTAGCGAAGAGTTCCGAGATCGAGCCCATAATGACCGGCAGGCGGCAGGCGTCTCCCAGAATTCGGGCGAAAGTCGTTTTGCCCGAGCCTGGTGGGCCCTCGAGGACGGCGCCGCGGTCGATGTCCGACCACGAGACCTTTTTTTCGCGTAGGTCGGCGATATCGGTCTTGAGGGCCAGTCCCCACACCCGGGCCTCGCCATATTCCACGGCATCTTCGAGGCTTGGGTAGGCGGGGTCGGTCGATGCCATGGGCTGAACAGGTCGAACCAGAGCGCAGGAAAGCCGCTCGACGGCCGCAGCTTTTCTGATGCCCATCGGCATGCACGCGCACAGCAGATCAAAATCGAGCTCGGAGACATCCAAGCCATTGAGCGATGCCGGTGTTTTGCCCGTGAGGCAGCGCTTCATGGCCGAAGCGACGTCTCGTGGCGTCAGAGGCGCTACTTTGTACCGGTGGGTAGCTGCCGTCAGGAAGACTGCCGGCAGACGGCGATCGGGCGCCGCGGAAACGCCGACAACCGATTGTCCTCTAGCGATCGTCGCTGCGACTGTGCTTCCCTCTGCCGTCCTGCTCGCCGGCTTCTCGTATTCGGTGGCGAATTTGATGGTTGGGTTGATCGCATGCAGGGCCTCCTTGATGGGTTCGACCCACTGATCGGTCGGAACCTGGATGACCGCGGCTATCCAATTTTTGTCTTTGAACAAGCGGCGTCCCGGAGCGCCCAGCGCGAGATCCAAGGCGACCGAGGCAACGGCGAGGCGGGAGCTGATCGGTTTTGCGCTGGATGAGGCTGCGGCCTTTTCCGGCTCTTCGTCGTCGTTGATTTCAACGTCCATTAGCATTCTCCGATGGGGCGTGCACTTCACCCGTGAGGCCAGGCCAATTCGTCCGGGCGGTGGCCAATCGATGCCGGGGCGGGTACTTTCTTGAGGGGGGCGGCAGAGTGGACGGCCGGATCTCCAGGCACGAGCAAGTGTCGGCGAACTTCCGCCTCACCCGCCTGCTTCAGTTCGAATAGTGCGAACTTGCTCTTGCAACCGCCCGTCTCGGGCGCGCAGATCAGAGCAGGATGGCCCATCGGCCGCCCGCAGTGGCGCCCGTAGAAGGGCGATCTTGTGCCCTCTTCTCGACGGGAAGTTTGTCGGGTGCGAGCGGCTAACAATAGTCAAACCGGACATCCGAAGAGCAGACGTGGGCGACGCGCTTTCGATACTCGCGATCTCGAGAAGACTCGGAGTTGTCGCAATCTTTTCGTCAGCCCGTCGATCCGCGCTCCCCATTGCCTACCTAGCAGATGCCATCTTGTGAGGAGCACGCGTCCAAGCGCGTGCAAATCGATGGCACGAAAGCCCGACGTTCGAAGCAAAGGTCCAGTTGTTGACGAGGAGGAGCGCCTTCCAGGGATCGGGAATATCCTCTACCTCCAGGCGGCTCAGGTCGACAGCGAGGCTATTTATCAGGTCGGGACGGACGGAGGTGACGGGGGACGTCATGAACGCTACCAGTTGGTACTTGTGCACCGATGGTGACGGACCGCGCCGAAGCGCATCCTCGCGCATTCGCCTTGTTTGCTTGGGAGGGTAAAGAGGCGGCGGCGACCGTTAACTGGACGTCTCCGCATGAAGCGGGGAGAACCCCCTTAGTGCGCAGGCGTGGGCCAAATCCGTTTCGCTCCAGTCCGCTATGGAGCAGATTGTGAATGCATCGATCTCGCCGCAGACGTAGCGCCAGACGAGTTCGTCGTCCGATGGTCGCTGAGGTCGCTGAAGTAGGCGCCGCCGTAGTCGACGAAAGCGAAGGAGCAACTTCCGCCCTCGTGCACGTTCCTTCGGGTCAGGAGCATTGTCACACGTCACGACCAAGCAACGAATTGCTCGCTTCAGTCCGGCGCCATCGTCAAAACGGACGAAGGCAAGATCGGGTGCAAGCGGAGGATTTAAGGTGAATGCGGCCGCCGCCCCAAGGACCCGCAGTTTTTGCACCACTTCGGCGAGGTCATCCGGTTCGCCTGGCGCGGGAACCACGATCCGTGTCCATGCGGTCATTCTGAGTCCTTAGGGCTGCCGAAATTTACTCCATACAGCCACGCCAACGGATCGGGAGTTGTTCGTATGATGATGGTACGGCTTAGCCAGGGTCAGCCATTTCAACGGTCGATTCCGGGGTAAGCGGAGCTTCGATGTTCATCTTGAGCACTCCGGCAGCAACAAGGTGAAGAACTGCGGTGAAGGGGGAGGGATGCGTGACGGCAGAGGCGCACTCGAGAAGGCTTGATTTTCCCCGTTCGACCAGGTGCATGACGAGCTCCATTCTCTGCTCCATAGTGACTTCGATGCCAGCAGCATCGTCGATGGCCCGGGCGCAGTTAAGTCGGGGCTGCTTCTGTATCGCGGCCTCAGGGACGAGAACACAACTCCTGCCGGACCAGCCGGCGAGCCGCTTCAGTTCCAACAGGTCATTTTTGCGCCCACGCCATACGCGTTCGGGAATGCACAGAAGCGTATGACGTTGGGCGCCGAGAGCGATACGGAGGATGACCAAGTCGGTAGCTTCAAAAGCTTGGCTACTGGCCAGGTTCTCGACCATTTCGTCAGACCCGAGCAGTTCTGCTTTAGGATGAGCGACTATGAGAGCGATGGCATTTCGCTGAAGCCTCCGACAGACGAAACTCCGGTCGATTATTCCCGGGGTGGGACGGGCAGGGGGATGCGAACCCTGCACGCGGCTGACCGCAAGTAGAGACATATCCATACTCCTGGGCCTCAAGGCCACGAAAAAGGCGGCGTCCGCCGCCGGATTATTCGGAAGATTCATGTTCGCGGCGGGGTGCTCCATCCGCCGATTACGTGCGTTGTGCTCGACGGTCGGAAAGTTAACACGACCGGAGTTGGCGATGATCTTATGACGCAATTTGTTTAAAATTGCAAGAAAGTGTGGCTATTATCGATACACTTTGCGTCGTTATGGTTAACGACGGGGTGGGTGTTCGAGAATTCTTGACGTTTGCCGGGTCTCAACGGACAATCCTTGCACCGCAAAAGGATTCCCGATGTGATCACAGGCAATCAGCTGCGGGCCGCTCGCGCGCTGGTGAATTGGACGCAGGAAGAGCTTGCTACCAATGCAGGTGTGGCCCCGCGCACGATAAGGCTGTTCGAGTCCGGAAGCCGGAGTCCATATGCACGAACGGTGGCGCAGCTTCAAAGTACGCTAGAAGCCGTCGGGATCGAGTTCATAGTGACCCAACATGGCGTGGGGGTCATGCTTCTGCAGAAGGCGTGATATCCGGGTCGCGATGGTCCAGGTACACTCGAAGTGAGTTTGGCAGAGAAACGCCACCCTGGCGCTAGGCGGCCTGACACCGCGAAGGTGTGTATGCGTGGCTACCGGTTTGATCTGCGAATGCCCGTCTACAAAGCCGTCAAGGTTTAGGCTGAGCGGTTACGGAATAGGCGTCTATATCGACGACGGCAAACGTCTCGTCTCTTCCGTCTGGACTCATGGTCTCGTTCGTGATTAGAACGTAACGAGAACAAGATGCCAATCCAAGCCCCGCCATGTCCCACGCAGAGCTTATCGCTGCCACCAATTTCTCATTCCTCCGCGGCGCCAGCCACCCCTTCGAGATGGTCGCGCAGGCGGCGACGCTGGGGCTGTCAGGCATCGGTATCTGCGATCGGAATTCGCTCTCCGGCGTCGTCCGCGCCTACTCGGCAGCCCGCGACCTGGCAAAGGACTTTCCGGCCTTCAAACTTGTCGTGGGGGCGAGGCTCGTCTTCTCCGACGGCACGCCTGACATTGCAGTCTATCCCTCCGATCGCGAGGCATACGGCCGCCTCTCGGCACTCCTGACACTTGGGAACCGCCGAGCGCCAAAAGGGGAGTGCTACCTAGAGCTCACGGATCTCGCCGACTATTCTGCCGGCCAACTCATGATCGTCATCCCCGATGCGAATCTGGAGCGGGCGGGCGCTACTGCTTCGTGGTTGTCTCGCTCGGCGCCGGGCAGAGTGTGGCTGGCGGCGGCTTGCCGATATGACGGGGACGACCGAGCGCGGCTGGCGCAACTGGCCGAGATCGCCGCGGCGGCCGAGGTGCCGCTGCTTGCGACCATGGATGCGCTCTACCACGAGCCCTCCCGCAGCCGGATCGCCGACGTCCTCACCTGCATCCGGGAAGGCGTCACCATCTTTGAAGCAGGCCAGAAACTCTCCGCCAATAGCGAGCGCCACATCAAGTCGCCAGCCGAGATGGCCAGGCTCTTTCGTGAGCACCCGGATGCCCTGGCGCAGTCCCGGCACATCCTCTATCGCATCTCGTTCTCCCTCGATCAGCTCCGATACATTTACCCCGAGGAAACAGTCGGCAACGGAGAGACCGCCCAGCAGACCTTGGAGCGCCTTTCCTGGGAAGGCGCCGAGCGGCGCTATCCCGATGGCATTCCCGAGCGTGTGCGAAAGGGTCTGGCGCACGAGCTCGAACTCATCGCGGAAATGAAGTACGCGGCCTATTTCCTAACTGTCCAGGATATCGTTCGCTTCGCGCGCCAGGAGCGCGGCATCCTTTGCCAAGGTAGGGGATCGGCTGCCAATTCCGCGGTGTGCTTCTGCCTCGGCATCACCGAAGTTGACCCCATGCTCGTCGACCTGCTCTTCGAGCGGTTCGTTTCGACGGAACGCGACGAGCCGCCAGACATCGACGTCGACTTCGAGCACGAGCGGCGCGAAGAGGTGATGCAGTACATCTATCAGAAGTACGGGCGAAGCCGTGCGGGGCTGACCGCCAACGTCATCACCTACCGAACAAAGGGCGCCATCCGCGATGTCGGCAAGGTCTTTGGGCTCTCCGAGGACATGATCACTTCGATCTCCAGCACCAATTTCGGCTGGGGACGGATGGATATCACCGACGCCCGGTTGCGCGAGGCCGGGATGAACCCTGATGCCCGCGTTGTCCGCATGGTCCTGGCGATCGCCACTGAGATGTACGGCTTTCCGCGGCACCTCGGTCAGCATGTCGGGGGCTTCGTCATCACCCGCGACCGTCTTGATCAGCTGGTACCCATCTCCAATGCTGCCATGGAGGATCGGACGGTCATCGAGTGGAACAAGGATGATCTCGACGAGCTCGGCATCCTCAAGGTCGACGTGCTGGCTCTGGGCATGCTCTCGTGCATCCGTCGGGCCTTCAACCTGCTACGGCAGCACTATGGCCTGTCGCTAACGCTAGCGACCGTGCCGTCCGAGGATCCTTGCGTCTACAAGATGACCCATCGCGCCGATACCATCGGCGTGTTCCAGATCGAGAGCCGGGCGCAGATGTCGATGCTGCCCAGGCTCAAACCGACCGAGTTCTACGACCTGGTCATTGAGGTGGCTATCGTGCGCCCCGGGCCCATTCAGGGTGACATGGTGCATCCGTATCTCAAGCGCCGGCAGGGGCTGGAGCCGACGAGTTACCCGTCGCCCGAGCTCGAACATGTGCTCAAGAAGACCTATGGCGTGCCGCTCTTCCAGGAGCAGGCCATGAAGATCGCCATCGTCGGCGCTGGGTTCACGCCTGGCGAGGCCGACAAGCTGCGGCGCGCCATGGCCACCTTCAAGCGCACCGGCGGTGTCGGCGTGTTCCGGGACAAGTTCATCGCCGGCATGTTGGAGCGAGGCTACGAGCGGGACTTTGCCGATGCCTGCTTCAAGCAGATTGAGGGCTTCGGCAGCTATGGGTTCCCGGAGAGCCACGCCGCCTCGTTCGCGCTCCTGGTCTACGTGTCCTGCTGGATCAAATGCCACTATCCGGATGTGTTCGCCGCGGCGCTGCTCAACAGCCAACCCATGGGCTTCTACGCCCCGGCTCAGATCGTCCGCGACGCGCAGGATCACGGCGTTGATGTCCGTCCGGTCGACATCAATCTCTCCGACCTCGAAATCGTCATGGAAAAATCCAACCAAGCCGGTGTGGGTATCGCGGCGCGCCACGCGGAGATGGAAGGAGACATCTGGGGCAATATGGGCATCCGGCTCGGTTTCAACCTGGTGAAGGGCTTGAGGACCGAGCATGCGAATCTGATCATTGCCCGGCGTCGCGGCGGTTATGACAGCGTGCGCGATCTCTGGCTTCGCACCGGCCTGTCGCCGTCAGTGCTGGAGAAGCTCGCCGACGCTGACGCTTTCCAGTCCCTGGGGCTCTCCCGCCGCGATGCGCTGTGGGCCATCCGTGGGCTCATCGGCGAGCATGGAGCCGAGACGCTTCCGATCTTTGCGGCTGCGGGAGTGGACGGCGACGACATCACGGGCGAAAGCAAGCTGCCTCCGATGCTCCTTGGCGAAGAGGTCATCCACGACTACCGGGCGCTCTCGATCTCGCTCAAAGCGCACCCCATGAGTTTCTTGCGCGAGGACCTCGGCCGCAGGCGCATCGTGCAGGCTGATGAACTGCGCAACGTCGATCCGGGGAGGTGGGTGACTGTAGCCGGCCTGGTGCTGGTGCGGCAGCGCCCGGGAACGGCGAGCGGAGTGATCTTTGCGACGCTCGAGGACGAGACCGGTGTGGCCAACATCATTGTCTGGCCCAAGACCTTCGAGGCCAATCGCCGAACCGTTCTTGGCGCACGCGTCATGGCCGTGCGCGGACCTCTGCAGCGTGAGGGCTTGGTCGTTCACGTGGTCGCTAAGGAATTCATCGATCTCACCGGGCAGATGGTAGCGGTTGCCGGCGGCTTCGACGTCGGAATAACGACCGACAATGTCGACGAGCGCAGGACGCGGGAGCGGCAGCAATACCTCGACCTGCAGGCCAAGCAGATCGCTGACGCCTTGCCGTCAGGGCGCAACTTCCACTGATGCCATGGGCTCGATCCGCACCCTGCAGGACTTCCACGAGACCGGGCGAGCCATCCGCGCTTTCTGCTCGCACTACTACGTCTGCAATCACGACGCACAGCTTCAGCTTGATCTGCTGGCCGTCCGACTCGGCTGGAGTTTCGATTTCTACCGCGGCCGCGACTATCTCGCGGGAATGCTGCGCTGCTCGCTATGCGGGTGGCGTTTTCCGGTCTTCGCCCTTGGCCACGCAAATGCGCCGCCGGGTTTCGCCGGCTCGCACGGGGCAGGGACCGTTCCACTCTCCCAGGATCAAATCATCGCCATGCAGCGCGCCCGTGAGGCAAACAACGCGGGCGAACTGCCCTGGGTGGGCGTTAGGAAGGGTGGGCGGAAGTTCGGCCGCTAGAAGAGGCTCGGTTCAGTGTCGGGCTCATCGGGTGGCGGAGGGTCTTCCTTGAAGCCGCGAGAGATGATCTGGAGCACGCCGTCTGGCAGCGCCCGTTGGAGTCCCTTGGCCACCTCCCACGGTGCAGTCATCCATGTTTCAACCTCCTCGGGAGTTCGCAGAATCACCGGCATGGCCTTGGGATGAATGGCACCGACCTCAGCGTTCGCCTCGGCAGTCAGGAAAGCGAAGAGGTCTGTCGTCACTGTGCCTTCTTTGATTTTGCGGACGCTGGTCCACTGCGGCGCCCATATGCCGGCGAAAAAGGCTAGCGGGCGCGTATCGTCGAAGGCGAACCAGATGTCGCCGCCCTCCTCGCGATTGAACTCGGAAAACGACGTGAACGGAACGACGCACCGAAACTCCGGCGTGAGCCAGCGCTTCCAGTGCGCGCTAGATGTGTTGCGGACATTGGTGGTGCCGCCATCAGGCTCCATTTCCACGAGGCGCTTGAACTCCTCTGGAGACAGTGAGCGACCTTGTTTCGCCTCGATCTTTTGGGCTCGCTTTTTGGCGGCCTCATAGAGCGCTACCGACGAGCTTGGCATGCCCCAACGAACCTTTGTCAGCTCACGGGTGTCGCCAAAGTTGCGAACGATTGGGGCCAGGTAGTCGGGGAAAATGCCGGTTTGCGGCGCCAGGTTGCCGATCGTGTCGAAATCGACCTGCATATCGCGGACAAAGGCGCGGATCGCCTCGATGTTCGTGGTGACGGAGTAGAGGTTGCACATGCAAGCGACTTTCGAGACTCAGATCACGAGACCATACTGTCAGCGTTTCTCACCATCGTCAGCTAGCTATGCCCACCGAATACGTCCCTTCCGGTCCACCAATCGTTCGCAACAATCAGCCCGTCACGCCCATGGCGCCGATCTACACCTGTGAGGACTGCGGCTTCAAAGGCGCGCCCTTCGGCGTGAAGCGGGGCGATCAGGTGCTGAGCTATTGTGGATGGCAGAATGGAGAGCCGGTGTGCGTTGGGAGCGGCAGGCAGGTCCCGTGAACGAATCATGAACCTGTGGCGGGGTTTTGGGCGGGGAACGTCCCGCCGGTATGTGCAAAACGTCGCCGAATTTTCTGTTTGTTCTTATCAGCCCAAAAACAGGGGTTGCCTCAAAACCCCATAATCTCTATGTCTCCCCGCAGTCGGGGTGTAGCGCAGCCTGGTAGCGCATTTGTCTGGGGGACAAAGGGTCGTCGGTTCAAATCCGGCCACTCCGACCATTTCCTTCAAGCGGGGCCCCCAGCCGCGCTTTTGTTTTTCAGGCCAGATGAAACATCGGCACGAGGTCGACCTGCACCGGGACGTTGTCCGGGTGAGTCTCCATCACGTCGGCCATGAATTTCCACCAGCGCTTGACGACCTCCTGGTTGGGCAGGTCGTCCATCGTGTGCGTATCGGTGCGGACCAGCGTGGCGAAGAGGTGGTTGGTCTCCGGATCCAGCCAGATCGAATAGTCGGAAACGCCGGCATCCTTGAGCGCCCTGGCGAGCTCGGGAAAGATCTCGTCGTGCCGTTTCCTGTATTCCGCCGCCTGGCCCGGATTGAGGTTCATGCGAAACGCGATGCGCTCGGACACAGTCGACTCCCTGACGAAGATCATGCACTCTGCTTTGCTACCATACCAGCAGGCGCATGAGGAATCGGAATGAGTGAAAACTTCAGTCTGCCCAAGGGGGTGGCCTGGGTGGACAGCGGTGGCGGCGTAATGCGCGCCGTGCTCAGCGAGCGGCCGGAACTGATGATGGTGGCCTTCGCCTTTCCCAAGGGCGGCGTGGGCGCCTTGCATTCCCATCCCCATGTGCAGTCGAGCTTCGTGGCGGAAGGCCGGTTTGAAGTGACTATCGAGGGCGAGACGATGATCGTGCCCAAGGGCGGCAGCTTCATCGTGCCGCCGAGCGCGCTGCATGGCGTCAAGGCGCTTGAAAAGGGACTTCTCATCGATGCGTTCACACCGCGTCGCGACGACTTCCTTTAGCTGCCGCGCACGCGTAGAAGCCTCCCCAGAAAATCAACGCGATAGCGCCGGTGGATGAATCAGTTCGTGAGCCGGCAGGGGAGCCCGGCTTGATCGAACGTGCCATAGAAGAGGTCCTGCATCTATGGCCGAACCTGGCCGGCGGCCACGCGACGCTGGTCAACCTTTCGGAAAACCACACGTTCAGAATCGATGGCGCCGACGGCTCCAAGCACATCCTGCGACTGCATCGCCCGGGTTATCACTCGCTGACGGCCATCAAGAGTGAGCTTGGCTGGGTGGCCGCCTTGCGTGCCGAAGGCGAGATGCCGGTGCCCCGGCCGCTGCCGGGGGCAAACGGCGCGCTGGTGCAGTTCGTCGAAACGCCGGAGATTTCTGCCCGGCACGCCGTGCTTTTCGCTTTCGAGGACGGAGTTGAACCTCACCCGGAGGATAAGCTCGCCCCACTCTTCGAAACGCTGGGCGGCTATGCCGCGCGCAATCACATCCATACGGCCACCTATCGGCCTGAACGCATCGAGCGGCCGCTCTGGGACGAGGGGGTGCTTGATACCGACGGCATCTGGGGGGATTGGCGGAAGGCACCGGGCGTCGAGCCGGTCAGGGCCACGCTGACCCGACTGGATGCACGGCTGCGACAGGACCTGGCCGCTTACGGCAAGGGGAGCGACAGGTTCGGGCTGATCCATGCCGATATGCGTCTGGCCAACCTGTTGGTGGCCAGGGACAAGGTGACGCTGATCGACTTCGACGATTGCGGCTTCGGCTGGTTCGCCTACGATTTTGCGGCCGCGGTTTCGTTCATCGACGACCAGGCGGTGCTGCCCGAACTCAAGGAGGCCTGGATCACGGGCTACCTGCGGCACCGGCCGCTCGAGGCGGCCGATATCGCTGCCATGGATACGCTGGTGCTGCTGAGGCGGATGCTATTGCTCGCCTGGACCGGTACGCATGCGGAGACGGACCTGGCGAGGTCACAGGCGCACCTTGCCGAGCTGACGGCTCGGCTGGGCGAGGCCTACATGGCTCAATAGGCGTTCTTGCGGGCCGAGAACAGCGAGACGGGCGTCATCACCACGATGTAGAGATCGAGGAAAAGCGACCAGTTCTCAATGTAATAGAGGTCGTGATTGACTCGCTGCATGATCTTGTCGATCGTGTCCGTCTCCCCACGCCAGCCATTGATCTGGGCCCAGCCGGTCATACCCGGCTTGACGCGGTGACGCGCGAAATAGCCATCCACGGCCTCGTAATAGAGCATGTTGTCGGCCTTGGCCTGCAGCGCGTGCGGGCGCGGGCCGACGATGGAAAGCTCGCCCTTGAGAACGTTGATGAGCTGCGGCAGCTCGTCGATGGAGGTCTTGCGGATGAAGCGGCCGACACGGGTGACGCGCGGATCGTCCTTGGTGACGAGCTTGGAGGCGGTCGCGTCCGTCATGTCGGTATACATCGAGCGGAACTTGTACATCTCGACGAGCTGGTTGTTAAAGCCGTGCCGCTTCTGCTTGAAGAAGATCGGGCCCTTGCTCTCGAGCCTGATGGCGATGGCCGTGGCCAGCATGATCGGTGAGAGCAGGACCAGCGCGGTGAGCGCCACGATCTTGTCGAACACCCACTTGAAGACGAGGTTCCAGTCCGAAATCGGCCGGTCGGCCATGTCGAAGACAGGCAGTTCGCCCACGTACGAGTAGGCACGCGACGTGAAGCGGAGCTGGCTCATGTGAGCCGAGAGCCGGATGTCGACGGGCAGGACCCAGAGCGTGCGCAGCATTTCGAGCACGCGCTTCTCTGCCGAGAGCGGCATCGAGACGATAACGAGGTCTACCGGCGTACGGCGTGAGAACTCGACGAGATCGGCGACCTTGCCGAGCTTGTGGTAGCCCGAGACGATATCGGGTGAACGCTCATCGATCCGGTCATCGAAGAGACCGAGGAGGTTGATGTCGTTGGTGGCGCCAGAGCGGATGGTATCGATCAGCGCCTCGGCATCCTTGCCGCCGCCGATGATGACCGTACGGCGCTTGAGCCGGCCTTGGGCGGTCCAGCGCATGACGAGTGCGCGCAGTGCCATGCGATAGGCGACGAGCAGCACGATGCCTACGAGATACCATCCGGCCAGCCAGACGCGCGAGACCATCTCGGACGCCTTGAACACATAGGCGAGCACCATCAGCATGACGAAGACCAGAGACCAGGCAGCGAGCACGCGGCCGATCTGCAGCAGGCCGAGGCGATAGGACGACACCTTGTGCATCCGCGCGGCATTGATGAGGACGTTCGCCAAGAGCGTCGCGCCCAGGATCACCGGGACATAGAAGATCGGCGTGTGCCCGACATAGAGCCAGTAGATCGCGTAGCCGGTTGCGGCGAGGAGGAGGGCTTCGACCGCCTGCGCAGCGCCGACGATGACGGTTGCCGACATGGTCTTTTCAACCGGAGCGGCGATGATCGCTTCGGCTTCGGGGGACAAATCGGGTCCGCCGCTGCGCGGAGCGCGGCTGGAGACGTGATCGAGGACGGCCTGCTTGGGGTCCAGGTGAAACATGACGCAACGGCCCATAGGTGGGTTCTTGTTCGCGCCACTATCGGGTCGAGGAATGAATCCGGGGTGAAACGGAAGCGTTAACGTCTAGCAATCGCCTGACGGTAAAGGCTTTCTATAGCTTCGGTCATGACGTCGAGCGAGAAGCGCGGCCGTACGAAATCTAGGCGCTCGCGCGCTTCCTCGGCGGCACGGTCGGGCTGGTCCAGGAAGGCCTGCATAGCCTTCCTGAGGCTCTCGACATCACCGGCTGCAACGAGGGCGCCGGCTGTCGGGCCGAAGATTTCCTTTACGCCGCCGACATCGGTGGCGATGACCGGGAGGCCAGCCGCGGTGGCTTCGAGCACGACATAGGGCAGGGACTCGGCGCGCGAGGGGACGACCATGCAGCGGCCGGTTGGGAACATGCTGCGCGCCGGGCGGGCCCCTGGCATGGTGACACGATCGGCGAGGTTGCGACCTTCCAGCATCTGCGCGTATCGCGCCCGGTCAGGACCGTCGCCGACCAGCATCAGCGACGGCAGGGTGCCGTCGGGCCTGGTGAGGTCGGCAAAGGCCTCGATGAGGACATCGACGCCCTTGAGATCGCGCAGTTCGCCCACGAAGAGGAAGTCGGCGGCGTCGGCGTTGGGGGCGACGGGGATGAACTCGGCTTCGGCGAGGCCGTTGTGCACCACCGGGTGCGGGCAGCGCGGTTGGGTGATGGTACGGATATAGGCGTCGCGGGCGAAGGCGCTCTCGAAAATCACCGCATCGGTGAGCGGCAGCAGCGCGCGCTCGATGGCACGGAAGACTTTGCCCGAGCGCGATTGCGGCGCGTAATGCAGCATGCCGCCATGCGGGGTGTAGAGCGCCGCGCGTGGCGTCGCCAGCCGGCCCAGCCGGGCATTGAGGCCACCCTTGGCGCCGTGGCCATGGATGACGTCGATGCCGAGCTTGCGGGCCAGGCCATGGATGCGGAATGGGGTGGTTAGGTCGCCGGAACCGGCCACCCGCGGCATAGGCAGGCGGTGAATGCCGAGCGTCGCGCGGCCGGCGATCGGGGCGAGCTTCTGGTCGGTGAGGGCGTCGGAGCTCAGCGAGTCGACGACGATGCCGATTTCATGGCCTCGTTCGGAGAGTCCCTCCGTCAGGTCCAGCACATGCCGGAACAACCCGCCCACAGGAGCACGCAACACCTGCAGGATACGCAATTTCTGCTGAGACATGAGTAGGTTCCGACTGGCCTCAGAACCAGCGTTCGAGGATGACGACGGTATCGCCCGGAAAGACCGGGAAGTCGAGATCGACCTTCGCCTTGACCATGTCGTTGCCCTGGCGGCGATAGACGATGGCGTTGCCGCGATCGGCGGTTTCCTTGAACCCGCCGGCCGTCGCGATGGCCGAACGCACGGTCATGCCGAACACATAGGGGAACTGGCCGCTATTGTTGATCTCGCCCTGGATGAAGAACGGACGATATTCCGCGACTTCCACGGCGACGTTGGGATTACGCATGTAGCCACGCGTCAGCGCAGCGGCGATGCGCGTCGAGGCGCCTTGCGTGGTGGCGCCGCGTACGCCCACCGGCCCGACCAGGGGCAGGGCCACCGAGCCGCTGTCATCGACCTTGTAAGTCGTGGAGAGCTGAGGATCGCCATAGACGGTGACGCGGAGCGTATCGCCAGTGTCGAGCTTGTAGGGGCCCTTGGTGTCGACCTGGTAGGTCGCAGGCTGCGAATTGACGGCGCAGCCGGCAAGGGGTGCCATGAGGATCACGAGCGAGAATCGCAGCCAGCGCATTTGAAATTCCACGATTTTCATCGCGCGCAATGTGTGCCGGCTATGGTTAACAATCCCCTTAAGGTGGGGATGGTTGAGGTGCGAATTGCGAGTTTCTTAACGGATTGCTTACCACGTCGATCCGATAAGCGAGCAGATGAAACGGGGGCGCCGATGGCATACGAGTCGCACGATGAACGCGATTTGAGCATGGACATGCGGGCCATGCTTGGTGCGATCTGGGCGCGCAAGATCCGTATCGTTCTCGTGACCGTGCTTCTGCTGGCGGCAACCTATGGTCTGCTGCTTTTCGTTCCCAAGACATATGAATCGGAAGCGGGCATCCTCGTTGCGCCGCGCGACAGTGTTTATACGCGCGCTGCAGGCGATACGGGTCCAAGCGCGACCGAATCCACCGCAGACTCCGCGATTTCCAGCCAGATCGAACTCATCAAGTCCCGCGACACGCTGCAGAGCGTGATCGAGACGCAGGGCTTGCGCGAGGTGAAGGAATTCACCGATCCGGGTGCCTCGATCGTCGGGCTCATCGGCTCGCTGCTCGGCCGCAAGCCGGCCGCCCGCGATGTCGACGAGACGATCCTGGCCAATCTCTCCGAGCGTCTGTCGGTCAAGCGCAGCAGGGACTCGCTGGTTATTACCGTCGGCGTGCGCTCGGAAGACCCGCAGCTGGCCGCGCGGCTCGCTAACGCCATTGCGAATGCCCACGTGCAGCGCCGCGCCGCTCTCTCGCTGTCCGATACCGCCGAGGCCTCTGTCTGGCTTGAGCAGCAGATCGAGAGCCTGCGTACGAAGGTTGCCGATGCCGAAGCCAAAGTCGCCTCGTTCAAGGTGGACAACGACCTGCTGACCAGCGGCAGCACCAATACCTCCGTCGTCGACCAGCAGATGTCGAGCGTCGCCGGCCAGATCACGGCGGCGCAGGAGCGGATGAACACGGCCCTGTCGCGTGCCAACCTCATCGACGGCATGCTCAAGGAAGGCCAGCCGATCGAAGGCATCACCGATATTCGCGATTCCGCCACGATCCAGCAGCTCACCCAGCAAAAGGCGCAGCTCCAGGGCGAGAAGGCGCAGAAGCTGGCGACGCTCCTGCCTAACCATCCGGACGTTCAGGCGATCGTCGCCCAGATCGCCGAGATCGATAAGCAGATCGGTATCGAAGGGCGGCGCTCCGCCGAGGCGCTCAAGGCCGAGGCCAAGATCGAAAGTGATCTCATCACTTCGTTGCAGAACGAATTGAATAGACTCAAGTCTTCGGCCGGCGACGCCACCCGTCAGACCGTCACGCTCGACGGTTTGCAGCGCGAAGCCAAGGCCCAGCGCGACCTGCTCGAAAGCTATCTGATCCGCTATCGCGACGCGACTTCGCGTACTGATATCAATGCCTCGCTGCCTGACGTGCGGGTGATTACGCTCGCCGCCGCCTCTGTGACGCCGGCTGCTCCCAAGACGACGTTCATCCTCGCGGCAGTCGGCATCGTTTCCTTCGTGCTGCAGATCGGCATGATCCTTTTTGGTGAGCTCATGTCGGGCAGGGCGCTCGTTGTCCGCGCTCGCACCGAGCCGAAGGTGTCTGCCGAGCCGGCGGCAGCCAGGGTCGTTGCCGTTCCAGAGACCGTAACCGAGGATCAGTTCGCTATTGCCCCGGTCGTTGATCCGATCGAAATCGTCGAAGAGGCCGAGCCTCAGCCATCGAGCGAGGTTGAGGCTGGGGACGATGCGCCTGCCGTCGCTGCCAATGTCGTCGATGCGCCGCGCCCGAGCCTGAGCGAGCTCACCAAGCTCTCCGCCGATATCGGCATCGGTCGCGCCCGCGTCGTGCTGCTGGCGGCGGTCGGCTCGCAATCCGAATGTGCGGCGGTTGCCGAAAGCCTGATCGGCGATGCATTGCGGCGTGGCCTGTCGTTGGCGCGTGTCGATGCCGGCAGCGGTTTACCTTCTGATGAACCAGGCCTCACCGATCTTGCCGCAGACCTTGTGAGTTTCGGCGATGTCGTGCAGAAATCGGTGCGCGAGGGGCTTTCCGAAGTGCCGTGGGGCCAGGTTGCCACGATCAACCGCCGGTCCATGAAGCCGGTTACGCTGGTCGAGGCGCTGGCCGATATCTGCGAGGCCGTGATCGTGTCGACCGGCCGCGTCGGAGTAACATCGTCACTGCCCGTCTTCGCCGGCCTGGATTGCCGGCTCGTATTGGTCACGAACCAGGATGTGACCTCGGAGGAAATTGCTGCGGCACGGGGGGACGCCGAAGTGTTGGGTTATCAACTGATCCAGGTGGTGCCGGTACCGGCGCGACGAGCCGCGTGATGTCGGCCAAATACGCGATTATCCGGGGCGCCTTCGAGCTGCTGGCGCTTAGTCAGGTGCCGGCCCTGGTGCGGAGCCGTTCGCAGAGCAGGGGGCTGATCCTGACCCTGCACCGCGTCCTGCCGGAGAAACCGGCGCGGTTTTCGCCCAATGCCATCCTGCAGGTAACGCCCGACTTCCTCGATTTCACCATCAAGCGCGTCCGCGAGTTGGGCTTCGATATCGTCACCATGGACGAAGCGATCAGCCGGCTCCGCGCCGAGGAGCGGCAACGTCCTTTCGTGGTGTTCACCTTCGACGATGCCTACCGCGACAATCTCCAATACGCCCT
Organism: Paradevosia shaoguanensis; assembly: GCF_016801025.1. Lineage (GTDB taxonomy): Bacteria > Pseudomonadota > Alphaproteobacteria > Rhizobiales > Devosiaceae > Paradevosia > Paradevosia shaoguanensis. Next base: position 3,813,301 of record NZ_CP068983.1, read on the forward strand.
GCCAATCATGCGCGCGAACTCGGCGCCCTTTACCCTCTACGTGGCGACGGCCTTCATCGACGGCGTCGGCGAGGTGTGGTGGCAGGCAATCGAGGACATCATTGCCGGACGTGACGCCGTGGCGGTGCCCGGTCGAAACGGAACAGACTACCTGCCCAGTGCGTCGCTTGCCGAGAAATGGCGGGCTTATGATGAACTCTATGCACGCATGCGGAAAATGCCGGAGCATGAACGCGTTGCGCTGATCCGCGACCTCGGCGAGGCCTATGGCCTCGATATCGAGGCGCATTGCCGAAATCTCATCATGAACTGGGATGAGCTGCAGACCTTTGTCGCTGAGCCGCTTTGCACGATTGGCGCACATACCGTCCATCACTACGAGCTATCCAAGCTGCCTGAAGCGGAAGCGCGCACGGAAATGGCGGACTCCGTGACGATCCTGGAGCAGCGCACGGGCAAGCGGCCGCGCCATTTTTCCTTCCCGATTGGGGGCAAGCCCAGCGCCGGCGCTCGCGAATACGGGCTGGCGCGCGAGCTCGGCTTTGTGTCGGCGGTGACGACTTTGCCGGGTGGTCTCTACTCGCGCGACAAGGAGCAGCTCTGGTCGCTGCCGCGCGTGTCGCTCAACGGGCTCTTCCAGTCCAAACGCTATGTCGATGTCTTCGCGACTGGCGGGCTCTTCTCGCTGCTTGGGCGGGTGGAAGAATAGTCAGGTCTTGTCGGGCTTTGCCATCCAGCGAATGATGGCCATGGCCGGCAGGCACCAGGCGAGGCCGGCCACCACGAAGAAGAGCAGCAGCACTGGCTGAGGCAGGCCGGTGAGGTAGGTGTCGTAGATCACCATGATGATCAGCGCGTAGCCGACGAGCACCGCCAGGGTCAGAAGCACCCCGATCAATTTTCTGGTACTTTGCGTCATGCGACCTTACGCCCGTTGCCAAAAGCAGTGGCCCGGGCTTACCACTCGCGCCGAAAAACCGATACCCAGAAAACTGCCGTGGCCAGCATCGACACCAGCACTTCCGTCTCCGCCCACAAGCCCGCCGACCGCCTGCGCCCGGTGCGCATCTGGCTCTATGTCATCGCGGTCCTGGTGCTGATCATGGTGGCTGTCGGCGGCATCACGCGCCTCACCGGCTCGGGCCTCTCGATCACGACCTGGAAGCCGATCTCGGGCATCATCCCGCCGATTACCGACGCTGACTGGCAGGCTGAGTACGAGGGCTACCGGCAGATCCCGCAATTCCAGGTCAACAATCATTGGATGAGCGTGGAGGACTTCAAGTCCATCTTCTGGTGGGAGTGGATCCATCGCTTCCTAGGCCGCATGATCGGCTTCGCCTTCGCGATCCCCTTCGTCGTGTTCCTGGTGCAGAAGCGCTTCTCGTGGAACCTGGCGGCCCCGCTGGGCATCCTCTTCGTGCTGGGCGGGCTGCAAGGCGCACTCGGCTGGTGGATGGTCTCCTCGGGCCTGAGCGAACTGACCTCAGTTTCCCAATACCGCCTTGCCGCGCACCTGAGCGCAGCCGCCTTGCTGCTCATGGCGCTCGTCGGCGTGGCGCGCAGCCTCGAGCCCGATGTGCCCGCGACCAAGGTCACGCCCGCCGAATGGTGGGGTGCGATTGCGCTTCTGGTGCTGATCTTCATCCAGCTCATCGCTGGCGCGTTCGTCGCCGGGCTGGATGCGGGCTTCGCCTACAATACCTGGCCGCTGATGGGCGATAGCTTCGTGCCGCCGGGCATGGCAACGCTCGATCCCTTCTGGAAGAACATCTTCGAGAACACCACGACCGTGCAGTTCATCCATCGCTGCATCGCCTATGTCATCGTTGCCTATGTCGCGTTCCGCCTGTGGCAGCAGAGCACGACTGGCGGATTCGGCGGCGTTCACAAGTGGTTGCCGCGTCTCTCGGCGCTCATCCTCTTCCAGGTTGCGCTGGGCATTACCACGCTCCTGCTGGTGATCCCGGTCGAGCTCGGCGTGGCACACCAGGTGGTGGCTTTCCTCCTGCTCGCCGCGACGATCTCGTACCTGGTAGATATGCGCCGCGCATCAAAGGCTTAGTTTGTGGTATCATTATACCGCGATTGTAAGTGATTGATTTTGCTGCGATTTATCTTTGTGCTTGACGGGTCCTCTGAGTCCCTGTAATTCCGCGCCACGAAACCGGCGGTGCCCCAGGCGCCGCCTTCCGATTTTAGGGAAATTCACCATGAGCACTTACTCGGCAAAACCGAGCGAGATCGAGAAGAAGTGGATCTTGATCGACGCAGAAGGTCTGGTGGTCGGTCGTCTCGCTTCGATCATCGCCTCCCGTCTGCGCGGCAAGCACAAGGCCACCTTCACCCCCCACATGGACATGGGCGACAACATCGTCGTCATCAATGCGGGCAAGGTGAAGCTGACCGGCCGCAAGATCGATCAGCACCGTTTCTACTGGCACACCGGCTATCCGGGCGGCATCAAGGACCGTACGGCCCGCCAGCTGCTCGAGGGTCGTTTCCCCGAGCGCGTGCTCGAGAACGCCGTGCGCCGCATGATGCCGGGTGGCCCGCTCACCCGCGCCCAGCTGCGTAACCTCAAGGTTTACTCCGGCGCCGAGCATCCCCATGAGGCACAGCAGCCCGCAAAGCTCGACGTTGCCTCGTTCAACTCCAAGAATGTGCGGGTGAAGTAATATGGCCGAGACCATCAACTCCCTCGAAGACCTCGGCACCGCGGCGCCCGTCGCCAATGCCGGCCCCGTGTACGAGCAGAAGCTTGACGACCAGGGCCGCGCCTATGCCACCGGCAAGCGTAAGGACGCCGTCGCTCGCGTCTGGATCAAGCCGGGCAACGGCAAGGTCACCGTCAATGGCAAGGACTACCTGGCTTACTTCGCCCGTCCGGTTCTGCAGATGATCCTGCGTCAGCCGATCGTGGCCGCTGGCCGCGTTGACCAGTACGACGTGGTCGTCACCGTCGCCGGTGGCGGTCTCTCCGGCCAGGCCGGTGCTGTCCGTCATGGCATCTCGCAGGCGCTCACCCACTTCGAGCCCGAGCTGCGTGGCGTCCTCAAGAAGGGCGGCTTCCTGACCCGCGACAGCCGCGTCGTCGAGCGCAAGAAGTACGGCCGCGCCAAGGCCCGTCGTTCGTTCCAGTTCTCCAAGCGCTAAGCTTCTCTGGAATACGAAAATTTTGCGAAGGGCCGGGAAACCGGCCCTTTTCTTTTTGCCCCATCCGGCCCACATGTCCGCCATGGCCAAGAGCATCATCACCCGCTTCCATATCCTGCTGCTCGGGGTGATCATCGCGATCACCGGCACGGCTGCTTACAAGGTTCCCGTTGACGAGGGATTGGCGATGCATTGGGATGCGCATGGCCAGCCCGATTGGATCTGGCCGCCCGAGATCGCCTTCGCCGTCGTACCGGTGATCGCCGTCGTCGTTGCCATGGCCTTCGGATTCGGCGCTTTGCTCGTGCCCAAGAACCGTCTCGAAATGGCCCGCCATGTGGTCGAGCCGGCGCTGAGCGCGGTTCTGGCCCTTGGCGTCTGCATCCAGTTCGGGCTGCTGATGATCGCCAACGGCTCCGACTTCGACATCATCCGCATCCTCGCCTTTGCCGTGGCTGCAGGATTGCTGCTGCTCGGTATCCTGCTGCGCGAGGCGGAGCGGCATACCTATGCCGGCCTGCGACTGCCCTGGGCCATGCCTGATGACGGCGTCTGGCGGCGTACGCACATGATTGCGGGATGGGCTTATGTTGTCGCAGCCATCGCCCTTGGGGCGCTTGCCTGGCTCCAGCCATTCCCCTCGACGCTCATCATCGCTTTTCCGCTTGCGCTGGCCGTTCCGGTGCTGCTGGCACGATTGGCATCTTTGACCGCGCGATCGGCCTCGTAGCAGCGACTTGCCGACAATCGGCGAAGTTGAGACGAACTTTCCGCACTGCCTAAGATAAAGGCAAAGCGCTGCGCTTCTTTTAGGCAGCAGACGGCTTACCCTCTTTTTCAAACGGGGCAGGGTGGATTCCACCAGCCGTCCCGCGAGGCAATTTTTCGAGATTCGTTATGTCAAACGCTTCACTCGCTGCTGGACGGAGCCCGTCCAAGCCGTTCTACACTTCGTTCGGGTTCCAGGTCCTCGCCGCCATGGTCGTGGGTCTCGTGCTCGGTTACATCGCTCGCCAGATCGGCACGGGTCCAGATGGCGCAGCCAACGCGCTCACCACGACCCTTTCGACCATCGGCACCATCTTCGTTCAGCTTCTGCGCGCCCTGGTCCCGGTCCTGGTCTTCACCGCCATCGTCGCCAGCATCGTCAAGCTGCGTGAGCTCAACAATGCCGCCCAACTCGTCTGGCAGACGCTGCTCTGGTTCGCTATCACCGCGCTGATCGCCGTGGTCATCGGCATCGCCCTCGGCCTCATCATCCAGCCGGGCACCACCGCAACCGTTGCGCAGGAGGCTGCGAAGGCACCGTCTTCGACCGGCTCGTGGCTCGACTTCCTCAAGGGCATCGTGCCGGGCAACGTCTTTGGCCTCCAGGCCTCGACCAAGGTGGCCGATAGCGGCGCGACGACTTCGCTCAACTTCAACGTCCTCCAGATACTCGTAGTCTCGATCGCCGTCGGCATCGCCGCGCTGCAGGTGGGCGACAAGGCCGAGCCGTTCCTCGCGTTCAACCGCTCGCTGCTCTCGATCACCCGCAAGATCCTGTGGTGGGTCATTCGCCTGACCCCGATCGGGACGATCGGCCTCCTCGGCAATGCCGTGGCCGTCTATGGCTGGGATGCGCTGGCTTCGCTCGGCTGGTTCACCGTCGCCGTCTATATCGGCCTCGCCATCGTGTTGCTGGTGGTCTACCCGGCGCTGCTCTCGGCCAACGGCCTCAATCCCGTCCGCTTCTTCCAGGGCGCCTGGCCGGCAATTCAGCTCGCTTTCGTCTCGCGTTCCTCGATCGGCACCCTGCCGGTGACCGAGGCCGTGACCGAACGCAACCTTGGCGTCCCGCGCGAATATTCCGCCTTCGCCGTGCCGCTTGGCGCCACGACCAAGATGGACGGCTGTGCCGCCATCTACCCGGCCATCGCCGCGATCTTCGTCGCCCAGTTCTACCAGATCCCGCTTGGGCTCCAGGAATACCTGCTGATCGCCTTCGTCTCGGTGATCGGCTCGGCAGCGACTGCCGGCCTCACGGGTGCCGTGGTCATGCTGACCCTGACGCTCTCCACGCTCGGCCTGCCGCTTCAGGGCGTCGGCCTGCTGCTCGCGATCGACCCGATCCTCGACATGGGTCGTACGGCGGTCAACGTCGCCGGCCAGGCACTGGTGCCAACCATCGTGGCCAAGCGCCAGGGTATCCTCAACCAGGCGCAGTACGACGCGGCCGAAGGCATTGATGCACTCGACGCCGTCGCCGTCGCGGCAGAGTAGCCGCGCCTCATCGCAGACAGGGAAGGGGCCTCCGGGCCCCTTTTCTTTTGCCCAAATATTCGTCTTGAGACTAATTAGAAAATAGACTAATTATGGCATATGAGCATTAACGCGGTTTTCGAAGCGCTGTCGCATCCGGTTCGCCGGAAAATCCTGAGCCTCCTGAAAAAGGGGCCGCTCAGCGCTGGCGAACTCGCCGAGCACTTCGATTTGAGCAAGCCGACGCTCTCCGTTCATTTCGCCAAACTCAAGGAGGCCGAACTCGTCGCCGTCGAGCGGCAGGGCACCAGCCTCATCTATCACCTCAACCTCTCCATTCTGGAGGAAGCGCTCACCGGCTTCCTCGCTTTCAAGGAACGCGACGAATGATACGCGATGTCGTCCTGACGAGGATAAATCTGCTTTTGCTCGCCTTGCTGGCGGCCGTGACGGCCTATGCCTTCGTCGCTGTACCTGCCGACGCGATCCTGCCGGTGCATTGGGGGCCGGACGGGCAGGCCGATCGTTTCGCGGGCCGAACCGAGGCATTCCTGATGATGCCGGTGATCGTGCTGGCCATGTGCGGTCTCTTCGCCGCCGTCGTGCGTTACATGCCGCGCGAACAGGTGGAGGGTGGCAAGTACGGACTGGGGGTGATCATCTCGGCGCTGCTGGTTTTGTTCCTGACGATCCAGAGTGGCTTGCTGCTCACCGGCCTCGGAATGCCAGTGGCCATGGTACAACTCATCATGCTGGGTATGGCGCTGTTGCTGATCGTGACGGGTAACGTCCTGCCCAAGTCGCAGCCCAATCGCTTCGCCGGTATCAGGCTGCCCTGGACCCTCGCCGACCACGCCAACTGGCGCGCAACGCATCGGCTGGTCGGCATGCTGATGATGGCCGGCGGCTTCCTGCTTGCAATCCTTGCGCTGCTGCCGATACACCCGCTCGTGCTGTTCGCCGGGTTCCTGTTGGCAGTGCTGATCCCGCTGATCGTGGGCGGGATCTATTCCTACCAGTTGAGCAGGCGAGCCTAGGCGCGCTTGCGGCTCTCCTCGCGCGGCACGTAATGGGCCATGACGCGCTCGATGACCTTGATGGCGTTATCCGTGCCCTTCTCGGCCTGAAGCTTCTCACCCAATGCCTGGGCATGGCTGCGGTAAGACGCGTTGGTCGTGAGGTCCTGCAATGCGGTCGCCAGGGTCTCCGGTGTCAGCTTGCGCAGCCGCACCGGCTTGGGGCCGCAGCCAAGTTCGTAGACGCGGCGGCCCCAATAGGGCTGGTCCACCGTCTGCGGCACGACGAAGGTCGGCTTGCCCAGCGTGAGGCCGGCGGAGGTCGTGCCCGCGCCGCCATGGTGAACCACGGCGCTCACATACTGGAAGAGCTTGTCGTGCGGGGCCTTCTCGAAGGCGAAGATGTTCTCGGGCAGGTCGGCCGGATTGATGCCGCCCCAGCCGCGAGCCACGACGGCGCGGCCGCCCCATGCCTTCACGGCATCCTTGAGAATCTGCGTGTTGCGTTCAGCGCCGAACGGCATCGAGCCGAAGCCGATATAGACGGGAGCCTCACCGGCCGCGAGGAACTTCTTGAACTCGGGAGAGGGCTGCCAATCCGAGCGATCCCTGAGCTGCCAATAGCCGGTGACGATGGCGTTCTTGGGCCAATCGCGCGGGCGCGGCGAAACCAGGCTCGAATAGGCATAGAGCGTCGTGAGCGGAGTGCCGTCCGTATTGCGGAAGAAGCCGCCTTTCTTGCGCGATTCGAGGCCCATCAGCTCGCGCCGCAGCTTGTTGCGGGGCAGGTTGTAGTAGATCTGCTGCACGGTCATGGCCGTGTAGCTGAGCTTGTTGAAGGTCGGCCCGAAGGTGGGGCTGTAATAGATGCAGAGCGGGAACTCGCTGGTGGAGTTCAGCGGCTGCAGCGCCACCATAATCGCCGGAATGCGCAGGGCCTCGGCGATGTCGACGCCGAAGCTGGTGTTCATGTTGAGGATGATGGCGTCGGCGCCCTGCGCCATGTTCCAGGCGAGGCGGGCAGCGGTGTCCACGATCCGCTGGCCCTGTCGCAGCAGGGCAGGGGCGTTCAGCAACATGTTCTGCGACATCGCCTTGTCGAAGCGCGACGTCTGCAGGAACGACTGGATGCTCGAGCCGAGGCTCGCAAACTCGATGTCGTAATTCCTCGCCATCGGCTCGAACTCGGCAGTTGCACCGAGAACGACGGAATAGCCGCGTTCCTTCAATGAAACGGCTAAGGCCAGATATGGCTGGACATCGCCCTGCGTGCCGATCGTGGCAATGGCAATGCGCTTTACCATGCAAACCTCATTGTCCCTATCTGCGCCAAGCCCCCGTCAGCAGCCATTTACAAGGCGACGACGGACAAGTAGAAAAGGCTCAGCACATGCTGGTTTCATTACAAAAATCGCAATATTAGGGCAAGAGATGCCGCTTATGGTTGCCATCGCTTCGACGGCTATCCCCGGAAATCTCCGGGTTGATGACGCGCGTCCGGCTGCGGCAGCCCTCGCCCCGATGTTGGCGGTCGCCCAAGGCGTTTCAAGGGCAGCGGCAAACGCTCGCTAGCTCTTCCCACAGGCCGCCGGGCGGCTGGGAGGAGCGAAATCGATCTGAAGCCGCGGCGAAATGCCCGGCCGTGCGCCCATTTCGGGCTTAAGCAAATCCACACCATAATTCCGCGATAATCGCGGACACTCTACTTACCGCCGCACCATGCGCAGACATTCTGCCATGCCGGTCAACCGGGCCAAGCGAGCCAACGGCCCACAGAGGACTAAATGAGCGAAGATTTCCATCGCATCCGCCGCCTTCCGCCTTACGTGTTCGATCACATCAATCCGATCAAGGCCAAGGCACGAGCTAATGGCGTGGACATCATCGACCTGGGCATGGGCAATCCGGACCTGCCCACGCCGAACCATATCGTCGAGAAACTGCAGGAAACCGCGCTCGATCCGCGCACACACCGCTACTCGACTTCCAAGGGCATTCCGGGCCTGCGCAAGGCCCAGGCCTCCTATTACGGCCGTCGTTTCGGCGTGAAGCTCAACCCCGATACGCAGGTGGTGGCGACCCTCGGCTCCAAGGAGGGTTTTGCGAACATGGCGGCGGCGATCACCGCGCCGGGCGACGTGGTGCTCGTGCCCAACCCGACCTATCCCATCCACTCGTTCGGCTTCATCATGGCCGGCGGCGTGGTGCGCTCGATGCCGGCGGACCCCAATGAGGACTTCCTGCGTACGCTCGACCGCGCCGTGCGCCACTCGATTCCCAAGCCGATCGCGCTGATTCTCAACTATCCGGCCAACCCGACCGCCTACGTAGCCGATCTCGATTTCTACGCCGAGGTCGTCAAGTATTGTAAGGCGCACGACATCTTCATCCTGTCGGATCTGGCCTATGCCGAGATCTATTTCGACGGCGTGCAGCCGCCGTCCGTCCTGCAGGTGCCGGGAGCCATCGACATCACCGTGGAATTCACCTCGATGTCCAAGACCTATTCGATGCCCGGCTGGCGCGTCGGCTTTGCCGTGGGCAACGAACGGCTGATCTCCGCGCTGGCGCGCGTGAAGTCGTATCTCGACTATGGTGCCTTCACCCCCATCCAGGTGGCCGCGGCGACCGCGCTCAACGGCTCGGACGAGGTGATCGAGGACGTGCGCAAGATCTACCAGCTGCGCCGCGACGTGATGGTGGAGAGCTTCGGCCGTGCCGGCTGGAACATCCCATCCCCGGGCGCGACCATGTTCGCCTGGGCGCCGATCCCCGACCAGTTCGCCCATCTCGGCTCGCTCGAATTCGCCAAGCTGCTTATCCAGGAGACCGGCGTGGCCGTGGCGCCGGGCGTGGGCTTCGGCGAATACGGCGACCAGTACATCCGCCTCGCCCTCGTCGAGAACGAGCAGCGCATCCGGCAGGCCGCTCGCGCCATCAAGAAGTTCCTCGGCGGCGTGCCGAGCCACGGCAACGTGGTGCCCATGCAGGCCAACGCGAAGGTCTGATCTTCAAGGCCCGGCGTCATCGTCGAAATAGGCGATGACGTCGCGGTGGCCGTGCAGGACCGCCACGATCTCGACTGCGTCAGGCAGGTAGCGGAAGAAGATAACATACCCCCTGAACGGGAAACTGCGCAGATCCGGCGCGAGTTCTGGCCTTGGCCTGCCAAGTGTGCCGGGGAGGGTGGAGAGCTTGCTGCATTGCTCGCCCATCCGAGCGATAATGTTCGTTGCCAGTTCCGGGCGTTGTGACTGGTCCGCGACGAAGATGCCGATCTCGATTATCTGGCGTCTGGCGGCCGTCGTAAGGACCAGCTTCCTCATTTATGGACCGGCTTGCCGGCCTGCCATGCCTTCAACTCTTCGTTCAGCCCCATCTGGACGTCTTCCCAGCTATGAGAGCCGCCTTCATCCAGAGCTGCCTGGATGCTCTCGCGAAGTGCCTTGAGCTTGGTTTCTCGCTCCTCCACGAGCCGCAAACCTTCGCGGACGACTTCGCTCACCGATCCGTAGCGGCCGCTGCGGACGGCTTCGGCTACGAATTCTTCCCAGCGTTCGCCGATTGATACGTTCATGATCCACCTCCTTGGTGAAGGCAAACGATAACAGGAATTGCGCAGTTTCTGTTATCAATTTTCTCCTATTGACGTGCAGGCAGTTTCCTATTCATGTGTCGCGCCATGAGCGACATAGTTTCTTTCCGCCAAGCCGTTGAAGCCTTCATTGCGCAGCGCGGCTGGACTCCGACCCGGTTCGGCCGAGCGATTGCCGGCGATCCGCTGTTCGTCTTCGACCTGCGTGAGGGGCGCGAGCCGCGCTCGGATACGCGTGCGCGTATCCTCAAGGCGATGCAGGAGCAGGGCGATGCTTCCGCGCTGGCGCCGCTGCGCATCGGTGTGGCTGGCCTCGGCAATGTCGGGGCGACGCTCGTCAAGATTCTCCAGAACGATGGCGTCGAGCTCAACAAGAAGCTCGGGCGCCAGGTCGTGGTTACCGCCGTTGCCGCGCGCTCGCGCTCGCGCGACCGGGGCATCGATATTTCGGGCCTCGAATGGTTCGACGATCCGGTGGCCCTGGCCAAGTCCGATTCGATCGATCTTTTCGTCGAGCTGATCGGCGGCGAGGACGGGCCGGCGCTGGCCGCCGTGCGCGCTGCGCTCGAGGCGGGGCGCCCGGTGGTGACCGCCAACAAGGCGCTGCTGGCCAAGCACGGCGTGGCCCTGGCGCGGATTGCCGAGGATTCCGGCGCGCAGCTTGGCTTCGAAGCGGCCGTTGCCGGCGGCATTCCGGTGATCAAGACGCTGCGCGAAGGCCTGGGCTCGGCGCGCATCGGGCGCGTCTACGGCATCATGAACGGCACCTGCAACTATATCCTGACGCGGATGGGCAACGAGGGCATCTCCTTCCAGGAATGCCTTCGCGACGCGCAGGCGCTCGGCTATGCCGAAGCTGACCCGACTTTCGACGTCGAAGGATTCGATACCGCTCATAAACTCGCCATCCTTGCCAGCCTCTGCTTCGGGTGCGAGATCGCGCCCAACGAGATTTTCGTAGAGGGTATCACCGGCATCTCGCAGGCGGATATCAAGGTCGCCTCCGACCTCGGCTACAAGATCAAGCTGCTGGGCATTGCCCAGCGTTCTCCGGAGGGAATCGAGCAGCGGGTACATCCCACGCTCGTGCCCAAGAGTAGTGCGGTGGCGGGTGTCGATGGCGTGCTGAACGCGATCGCGCTCGAGACGGACTACGTGCACGAACTGCTGCTGGCCGGCCCGGGCGCGGGTGGCCCGCCGACGGCTTCCTCCGTGCTCTCTGACATTCTCGATATCGCCCGCGGTACGCGCGTGCCGCCGCTCGGCGTGCCGAGCCACGAACTCACGCCCTATCGCCAGGCACCGATGCGGGCGCATGAGGGCGGCTACTACATCCGACTAAATGCCAAGGATGTTCCCGGCGCGCTTGCTGCTATTGCTTCGCGCATGGGCGAGCGGGGCATCTCGATCGAGAGTGTCATCCAGCGGCCAGACTTGCGTGTTAGCGACCCTGCCGCGGACGGCATTGCGACCCGCACGGTCGTGCTGCTTACCCACGAAACCATGGAAGCGACGGTCCGCGGTACTATTGCCCAGATCGCCAGCGATGGTTTCATCGTGGGTGAGCCGCAGCTCATCCGCATCGAGAAAATCTGATCTTGCCCCTTGGTTGGGGCCAAGGGGACAAGCGCATGAAGTTGAACTCGACAGACGGCAGCGGCAACGGGGCGGTCATCGCCCGCAATCTCACGCTCGAACTGGTCCGCGTGACCGAAAGCGCAGCCATCGCTGCTGCCGGCTGGCGCGGCAAGGGTGACGAGAAAGCCGCGGACGCCGCAGCCGTCGAGGCGATGCGCGCCGAACTCCAGAAGATCGCCATTGCCGGACGGATCGTGATCGGCGAGGGCGAGCGCGACGAAGCGCCGATGCTGTTCATCGGCGAAGAGGTCGGCGGCGGCGAAGGCCCCGGCGTCGACATCGCGGTCGATCCGCTCGAAGGCACGACACTCTGCGCCAAGAACCAGCCGGATTCGATCTGCGTTCTGGCCATGGCCGAGCGCGGCGGCCTGCTCAACGCACCCGACGTCTACATGCACAAGATCGCTATCGGCGCCGGCTATCCCGCCGGAACGGTCGACCTCGACAAGTCGCCTGCCGAGAATGTGCGGGCACTGGCCGCGGCCAAGGGCGTGCCGGTTTCCGAGATCACTGCCTGTGTGCTCGATCGCCCGCGGCACGCGGCGCTGATCGAAGAGCTGCGCTCGACCGGCGTGGCGGTCAAGCTCATCAGCGATGGCGATATTGCCGGCGTGATCCATGCGACCAATACCGAAGACACCGGTATCGACATCTACCTCGGCTCGGGCGGTGCGCCTGAAGGCGTGCTGGCGGCGGCGGCGCTGCGCTGCATCGGCGGGCAGATGCAGGGTCGGCTGATCCTCGACACGGCCGAGAAGCGCGAGCGGGCGCTGCGCATGGGCATCACCGACCCCAACCGCAAGTATGGCGTGACTGACCTGGCCTCGGGCGATGTGTTGTTCGCGGCTACGGGGGTGACCGACGGGAGCCTGCTTGAGGGCGTGAAGTTCCGGAAGGACGAGGTGGTGACTTCGACTATCGTGATGCGCTCCTGGAGCCAGACCGTTCGTTGGATCAAGGCGCAGCACGCGCGCTAGGGTTTGTGCGAGACCCACCCACCGTACTTCCCCGGCCGCAGAGCCGGGGCCCACGGATATCTCCACTCGAGTGGAGCGGTGGAATAGGCCCCGGATCAAGTCCGGGGAAGGTCAGTGGTTGGGGCGTGGATCGGGGGCTTGTGTCCCGCTAGTGATAAGCACCCTCGTCGAACATTAGGTTTCGAGTTCCAGCCGGCGGATAAAGAGCACGTTTCCCGCATACAGCGCGATCTCGCCAACCGGTTCGACGGCGCTGTATTCGTTGGTTCGGCCCTGATACTCGATGCCGGTCCACACCACTCGCACTTCCTCGGTGGTGATGAAGCCGTTATCGACGAGCGCCGTCGAGAGCTTGTCGAGACTGCGCTCGTCCTGGACGGTCAGTGTTTCGGCGGCTTGGCCCGGTATGGCGATGCTGACCTCGAATACCTGCATGCTCATCTCCCCCTTTTCCTCGATTTTACGCTGACTCCCAATCGTGACAACCACATGGAAGACCTGCGCATAACCTGGCATTTGGCCTCGACCTTGCCCGGTAAACGCGGTTAGGTCGGCCCATGCTCGACGAACGTGCCTATTTCCTGGATGTCTCGCGCTCGGCCACCGGTCGCGCCTGGGTGGATAGGCTCGATGCCAATACCAGCCGCATCGCGCAGGCCATTTCGCAGCGTACGGACCTTTCGGAGATCCTGTCGCGCATCGTCGCCGGCCGCGGCATCGGGCCGGACGAGGCGGAGAGCTTCCTCAATCCGACCATACGCGACCTGATGCCCGATCCCTCGACCATGACTGCCATGGACAAGCTCGTCGCGCGGCTGGCGCGGGCGATCGTCGATGGCGAGCGAGTGGCGCTCTTTGGTGACTACGATGTCGACGGCGCGTGCTCCTGTGCGCTGATGAGCCGGTTCCTGCGCCATTTCGGGCTCGATCCGCAGGTCTATATCCCCGACCGCATATTCGAGGGCTATGGGCCGAACGTGGCGGCCATCGACAAGCTGATCGATGGCGGGGCCAACCTCATCATCACGCTCGACTGCGGCACGACGAGCGACGCGCCGATCACCCATGCTCGTTCACGAAACGTCGACGTGTTGGTGATCGACCACCACCTGTCGGACTTCGAGCTTCCCGAGGCGACGGCCATCGTCAATCCGAATCGACCGGATGACGTTTCGGGGCTGGGCTATCTCTGCGCGGCCGGCGTGACCTTCATGGTGCTGGTCGCGGCGAACCGCGAACTGCGCAATATGGGGCGCTCCGGGCTGCCCGACCTGATGGCCATGCTCGACCTCGTGGCCCTTGCCACGGTTTGTGATGTGGTGCCGCTTGTTGGGCTCAACCGCGCCTTCGTGCTGCGGGGCCTCGAAGTCGCCCGGCGCGGCAATAATCGCGGGATCTCCGCGCTGGCCCTGGCGGCGCGCATCAACGGGCCGCTCAATCCTTATCATCTGGGCTACCTCATCGGGCCCCGCATCAATGCGGGCGGGCGCATCGGCGACGCGGCGCTCGGTACGCGACTGCTGACCCTCGATGACGAGCATGAAGCCCTGGCGGTAGCGGCGCGACTCGATGAGCTCAACACCGAGCGGCAGCGGATCGAACTCGAAGCGGTCGAGGAGGCGACGCGCGTTGCCGAGGCCGAGATCGGCAATGGCGACGGGCCACCAGTGCTGGTGTTGGCGTCGGAAAACTGGCACGCGGGCGTCGTTGGCCTCATCGCGGCGCGGCTGCGTGAGCGGTTCGAGCGGCCAGCCTTTGCCATCGCGCTTGGGCCGGATGGTACGGGCACCGGCTCGGGACGGTCGATGCCGAACGTCGACCTGGGGCGCGCGGTGATCGAGGCCGTGGAGGCGGGGCTGATTCCCAAGGGCGGCGGCCACGCAATGGCGGCGGGCGTGACGATACGATCGGGCCAGCTTGGGCCGTTCCGCGCGCATATGGCCGAGGCACTGGTCGCACAGGTTAGCGCAGCAAGGGCTGCAACGGCGCTGCCGATCGACGCGGCACTGACCGCGCGCGGGGCGTCGCCCGAATTCGTTCATGAGGTCGAGCGGGCAGGGCCGTTCGGCTCGGGCAATCCGACGCCGACTTTCGTGTTCCCGGCGCACAAGGCCAAGTTCGCCGAGGTCGTGGGGCAGGGCGGGCATGTCCGCTTCACGCTGACTTCGGACGATGGCGCGCGACTCAAGGCAATTGCCTTCCGCGCAGCCGGGCAACCGACCGGCGACCTGCTGCTCAATGCCGGAAACGACGCGCCGCTCCACATCGCCGGGACACTCGGAATCGACCACTGGCAGGGGCGCGAGCAGGTGCAATTGCGCGTCGTCGACATCGCACAGCCGCCGACACGTTAGGCGATTTCAAAGTCTTGTATTGGCAAGCCTTTCCGCTCCGGCAGTCTGGAATCTCTTGAAACTGCCGCTTGCATATTTGATGATGCGGAATAAGGTATTCATTGAATACCGACCGCAGACCGGGGGCTTTTCGGTCGCGGACGCATATCAGGGACATTTAAATTTCGGCGGAAGATAGGCGATAACGGGCCACTTCATCGGGCCCGGTGCGGATAATCAAATATGACTAAAAGCGTAGTAGATCAGAGGCTTGGTGAGCCTGGGCTGGGGACTCGCCTGATGTCGGGCTTTATCGAATGGGTGGGCGGTCGCCTGCTCAAGGCGCCCGAACAGGGAGCCGTTACGATTATTTTCCCGAACGGCCGCAGCCGGACGCTGGGCAACCCCCATACGGGGCTGCACTCGGTGCTCAAGCTCAACAATTTCAAGGTCATCGGCGAAGCCATGCGCCGTGGCACGGTGGGCTTCGCCGCCGCCTATATCAGCGGCGATATCGAGGTGGACGACCTCACGGCCTTGTTCCGCTTCTTCGTGCAGAACAAGAAGATGTTCGAGGATGCCGGCCGTGGCTTTTTCCGCCGCGCCGCCAAGGACCTCACCTACCACATCTCGCGGGCCAATACCCGCGAGGGCTCCAAGGCCAACATTTCCGAGCATTACGACCTCGGGAACGACTTCTACGGCCAGTGGCTCGACCCTTCGATGACCTATTCGTCGGCGGTGTTCACCTCGGGTGACCAGAGCCTCGAGGAAGCTCAGCACGCCAAGTATCGGCGCATCGCGGACATGGCGGGCGTCAAGGAAGGCGAGTCGGTTCTGGAGATCGGTTGTGGCTGGGGCGGCTTCGCAGAGACGGTGGCGCGCGACTACAGCGCCCATCTCTACGGCATCACGCTATCCAGCGAGCAGTTGGCCTTCGCCCAGGAGCGCATGCACAAGCAGGGGCTCGATAACCTCGTGACGCTCAAGTTCGAGGACTATCGCGACACCAGGGGCGAGTACGACCATATCGGCTCGATCGAGATGATCGAGGCCGTGGGCGAAGAGCACTGGCCGACCTATTTCCAGGCGGTCCACGACCGACTCAAGCCGGGCGGCACGGCGGCGATCCAGGCGATCACCATCGATGAGGACGAGTTCGAGGGCTACAAATCCGGCCCCGACTTCATCCAGCGCTTCATCTTCCCCGGTGGCATGCTGCTGACCAAGACCGCCATGCGCGAACAGAGCGAGCGAGTCGGCCTGGTGCTGGAGAAGGTGGAGACGTTCGGGCTCTCCTACGCCCGCACGCTGCGCCTCTGGTGCGAGCGCTTCCTCGAGCGTTGGCCGATGATTGCGCCGCTTGGCTACGACGAGGAATTCAAGCGCAAGTGGGTCTACTACCTCTGCTACTGCGAGGCAGGCTTCACCGAAGGCAATATCGACGTCGGTATCTACCAATATCGCCGTCCGGCGTGACGCCGGCTTACCTGGCGCGCAGCGTCAGGGCCGAGAGCCAGAAGAAAAGGCGGTAAGGCAGCAGCCTTGCCGCCTTCATCACAAATACCATCGGCCAGGGGAACGCGATCTCGAAGCGCGTGGAGCGCACGAGGCCATCCACGATCCGCCAGGCGGCATCCTCGGTCTCCATCAGCATCGGCATGCGGTAGCGATTGCGTGCCGTCAGCTCGGATTTGACGAAGCCGGGCGTGATGAGTCGCACGATGATGCGTTTGGGTTCGAGTTCGACCCGCATGGTCTGGCAGAGGGTGATCAGCGCAGATTTCGTGGCCGCATAGGCGCCGCCGCGCGGCAGCCCGACATAGCCGGCCAGGGAGGAAATCACCGCGATCTGGCCGCCGGTGGGCTGCCGACTCATCTGGGTGATGACGGGATCGAGGAGGCGCACGAGGCCCATGACATTAACGTCGAAGGCCGCGGCGAAAGGAGCGGCATTGTAGGAGCCGGGCGGCGTTCCGGTGGCAGCGACCGCGCCGTAGAGCAGAAGGTCGATTCGACCGAAATCGGCAGCGATGGCGGCGACCGTTGCGGCAACGGCTTCGGCATCTGTGATATCGAGAGGGTAGGCGTGGATGCCGGGATGGGAAGCGGCGACTTCCTCGAGCCTCTCGAGGCGGCGGCCCGAAATGGCAACCTGCCAGCCGCGTCCGGCGAGCTCGCGCGCCACGGCCGCGCCGATCCCCGAGCCTCCACCGATGATCCAGGCAATGCCCGGCTTGAGATTCATCCTCGCTCCCTCGCTTGTCGGACGTGGCCATTGTCGCATTGCGGCACGAGGGAGGACAGATTGCCTGCCATCGGCTGCTGCTTGCCATTATCCCATTATGAGATCAAGATAATCGGGTGACGTGCGTCTTACTCGCTTGCGGCAGTCCAAGGAGGCTCTCATGACGGCTAGCGACTCCTCCAACCCCCTCGAACGCTTCACGCACCATGTGCGTCGCAGATGGGGCTGGTTTCTTGCACTGGGCATCATCTACCTGATCGGCGGCATCGCCGCGATCTTCCTGCCGGTGATGTCATCGATCGCCTTCACCATCGTCATCGCCTCCTTCCTCGTGGTCGGTGGCATTGTCCAGATCATCCAGTCGTTCCAGATGAATGGCTGGCAGGGCGTGGTCTGGCACCTGCTGATGGGCATCATCACGCTGGTGGGCGGCGGCTATGCGCTATGGAATCCGATTGCCGGCGCGCTGGCCATCACCCTGGTCATCGCCATTACCTTCATTGCGCAGGGCGTGGTCGAGATCGTGATGGGCTTCCGCCTGCGACCGGTCGACGGCTGGGGCTGGATGATCGCCTCGGGCGTTCTCGCCGTGCTGGCGGGCATCGCGTTGACCTGGACGTTCCCAGCCTCGGGGCTGGTGACGGTCGGCACCATTGCCGGCATCGCCATGATCTTCACCGGCTGGAGCTACATCTACATCGCCATGGCGGCCCGCAGGGTCTGGAAGGACCTCAAGGAAGACGTCGGCGGCATGGGTGGCGCCAAGGCCTGAACGAAAGAGGGCGCCTCGCGGCGCCCTCGACTTATCGGATTTCGCGAAGGGCCGGTGCGAACCGGCCCTTTTGCTTACTTGGCGTCGAGGTCGCGCACGGCGCCGCGGGCAGCGCTGGTGGCGAAGGCCGCATAGGCCCTGAGCGCCGTCGAGACGTTGCGCTTGCGCGGGTGAGCTGGCTTCCAGCCCAGTTGATCCTGATCGTGACGACGCTGCACCAGCTCGTCGTCGGAGATCTTGAGGTGGATCGTGCGGTTCGGGATATCGATCTCGATGATGTCGCCTTCGCGCACGAGGCCGATCGTGCCGCCCTCGGCCGCCTCAGGCGAGACGTGGCCGATCGAGAGGCCCGAAGTGCCGCCCGAGAAGCGACCATCGGTGAGGAGGGCACAGGACTTCCCGAGCCCCTTCGACTTGAGGTAGCTCGTCGGATAGAGCATTTCCTGCATGCCCGGGCCGCCGCGCGGACCTTCGTAGCGGATGACCACCACGTCGCCGGCCTTGACCTCATTGCCGAGGATGCCCTTGACGGCGGCGTCCTGGCTCTCGAAGACCTTGGCCGGGCCGGTGAACTTGAGGATGCTCTCATCGACGCCCGCCGTCTTGACGATGCAGCCGTCGATGGCGACGTTGCCCTTGAGCACGGCGAGACCGCCGTCCTTGGAGAACGGGTGCTCGGCGCTGCGGATCACGCCGTTCTTGCGGTCGAGATCGAGCTCCTTCCAGCGCTGGCTCTGCGAGAAAGCCTCGGTGGTGCGGACGCCGCCCGGAGCGGCCATGTAGAACTGGCGGACGCTGTCGCTGTTGGTGCGCGAGATGTCCCAGCGATCGAGCGCATCGCCCATGGTGGCAGTGTGGACGGTCGGCAATTCGCGGTTGAGCAGTTCGGCGCGATCGAGCTGGCCGAGGATCGACATGATGCCACCGGCACGGTGCACGTCTTCCATATGCACGTCGTTCTTGGCCGGAGCCACCTTGCAGAGCACGGGCACGCGGCGCGACAGGGCGTCGATGTCGTCCATGGTGAAATCGACCTCGCCCTCATGGGCGGCGGCCAGGATGTGCAGCACGGTGTTGGTCGAGCCGCCCATTGCGATATCGAGGGCCATGGCGTTCTCGAAGGCGCCCTTGGAGGCAATGGTGCGCGGCAGCACGGTCTCATCATCCTGCTCGTAATAGCGGCGGGCGAGGTCGACGATGAGGTGACCGGCTTCCTGGAAGAGGCGTTTGCGGTCGGCATGGGTGGCAAGAGTCGAGCCGTTGCCCGGGAGCGAGAGGCCCAGGGCTTCGGTGAGGCAGTTCATCGAATTGGCGGTGAACATGCCCGAGCACGAACCGCAGGTCGGGCATGCGGATTCTTCGATGGCCTTGAGGTCGGCATCGCTGACCTTGTCGTCGGCGGCGGCGACCATGGCGTCCACGAGGTCGAGCGCCTGCAGCTGGCCGGACAGCACAACCTTGCCGGCTTCCATCGGGCCGCCGGAGACGAAGATCACCGGGATGTTGATGCGGAGCGCCGCCATCAGCATGCCCGGCGTGATCTTGTCGCAGTTCGAGATGCAGACCATGGCGTCGGCGCAGTGGGCGTTGACCATGTACTCGACCGAGTCGGCGATCAGCTCGCGGCTCGGGAGCGAATAGAGCATGCCATCGTGGCCCATCGCGATGCCGTCATCGACTGCGATGGTGTTGAATTCCTTGGCGACGCCACCGGCAGCCTCGATCTCGCGGGCGACCAGCTGGCCGAGGTCCTTCAAGTGGACGTGCCCCGGCACGAACTGGGTGAACGAGTTCACTACGGCGATAATAGGCTTTCCGAAATCGCTGTCCTTCATGCCGGTCGCGCGCCAGAGGCCGCGGGCACCGGCCATGTTGCGGCCGTGGGTGGTTGTACGTGAGCGATAAGCGGGCATTGAAATCACCGAAAATGTGCGGGGTGCCATGCGCCCCGAGTGGGACCGCCCTTGATAAAGCATTTCGAGGCACATGCAAACCGATGCACGTTATTGTTGAGACGCGCCAAGGCGCCGGCACGGACTGCTCCGGTCGGGTTTGCTGGTGGTTCCTTGGCGGCTCGGGGCGAGGTTTGCCTCAAGTCTATGGTGCTAGCGATGTATGCGAGGCATGGCCTCGCCCCTTGAGCGTTTGAGGTTTCGACAAGCCCGTTCACGCAAGTTGCCCGCGAGCGCACTCCGGGCCGGTCACGTCACTCTTAGGCCGTAAGCCCAGGCGCCCCCGGACTTCCCCCAACTCCCAGAACCTGGCGGCAGGGCGAGATGCAGGTGTCGACCTTGTCTGCATCCAGTCCTGCCGCCAGCCGCCGCGGCACTGCGTACTGTGCCTCGCCGTTGGCGGAGGGATGGAGACAGTATGCGGGAGGGTGATGGGGGCGGGGATAAGTTTTTTGGGACTGCTGCTTTTGCTCTCCTACCACCCGCGCTCTCACCCCCACCACCTTACTTCCCCGGACTTGATCCGGGGCCTATTGCACCGTTCCACTCGAGTGGAGGGACCCGTGGGCCCCGGCTCTGCGGCCGGGGAAGTGCGGTGGTTGGGGTGAGGAAGGTGGGAAGTGGGAAGTGGGGTGGCGGAAGATGCCGGGAGGTGGAATTGCTAAGAGCGGAAGGCGGATCAGGCAAAGATCATGAAGCAAGATGAATTGCGTGACTGCGCCGGCAGGTCTCCCTCCCCCTTGCGGGGAGGGGATAGGGGTGGGGGTCCACAAACACGAAGTTTGGACACGCCCAACCCTCGCCCCGCAACGCGGAGATGAGAGAACGACGACGGGGTAAGATGGATAGCTCCGCGCCCCTTGCTCACCCCCACCCCTGTCCCCTCCCCGCAAGGGGGAGGGAGACGTGCTGGCCCGGGCTTGCCCTATAAGCGTGCGCAATTTTAATCAAACTTGAACCATACCGCCGGCCCCCGCTTCGGGCGGCGCAGTCCCTGCGGTATTCTGCGCACATGGCTAGTGTGCTTTATCTCGTCCTCAGATCCCGCGAGAAATGGTGGGTGGATATGGAGGGCAAGTCGCTTGGGCCGTTCGAGAGCCCCGACATTGCCACCTTCGCCGCCATCGACGCCGCCCGTGTGCGGGGCGACGTCAATTCTGCGGAGCGCCAGGTTTATGTCGAACAGCCGGGGCGCAAGTTCACCATGATCTGGTCGAGCACCCATCCGCCCGAAATCGAGGCGGAGGCGAAGAGGGCCTGAATCAGGCCCATTCGCCCTTGCGGAACACCGGCACGCGCGTGCCGTCCGGCTTGATGCCGTCGATGTCGATCTTGTCCGAACCGATCATCCAGTCGATGTGGATCAGGCTCTTGTTGCCGCCACGCGCGGCGATCTCGTCCTGCGTGAGCTTGGTGCCGTTGACGAAGCACTTGGCGTAGCATTGGCCGAGCGCGATATGGCAGGCCGCGTTTTCATCGAACAGGGTATTGTAGAACAGCAGGCCGCTCTTGGAGATTGGCGAGGAGTGCGGCACGAGGGCCACTTCGCCCAGCCGCCGCGAGCCTTCGTCGGTGTCGAGCACCTTGTTGAGCACGGCCTCACCCTTGCTGGCCTTGGCCTCGACGATCCGACCGCCTTCGAAGCGCACCTGGATGTCGTCGATCAGCGTGCCGTTATGCGAAAGCGGCTTGGTGCTGACCACGGTGCCCTCGACGCGATAGGCGTGCGGGGTGGTGAAGACTTCCTCGGTTGGGATGTTCGCATTGCAGACGATGCCGTTCTTGGCGGTCGCGGCGCCACCGGCCCATTCATGCTCGTCGGCAAGGCCAATGGTGAGATCGGTGCCGGGGCCGGAATAATGCAGGGCCGAGAAACGGTGGCTGTTGAGCCAGTCGGTGCGCTTGCGCAGATTGGCATTGTGCTCGCGCCAGGCGCCGATCGGATCGTCATTGTCGACGCGCGAGGCGGCGAAGATGGCGTCAGCGAGCTTCTTGACCGCGACCTCGTCGGTATCGTTCGGGAAAACGAGCTTGGCCCAGGCGAGCGAGGGATAGGCGACGATGTTCCAGTTGATGTCGAAGCTGACGATCTTTTCGAGCGCGGGCTTATAGGCATTCGACTGGGCGCGGTTGGCGCGGGCGACCTTGTCCGGGTCCTGGCCCGAAAGCATCATCGGGTTGTCGCCGGCAATCGCGAGGCGGGCGGCGTTTTCGCCATAGGCCTTGGCCATGCCCTCGTAGAGCCAGCCGGCAGCGCGGTCGAAGCTCTCGGCATTGGCGTTTTCGTAGCGCGCGAGCGTCACGCCTTCATCGGAGAGAATGGGGGTCACAAGGCCGGCGCCGGCCTTGTAGGCATGCGCCGCGATGCGGCGAACGAGGGGCAGGGCCTGGGACGGAGCAGTCATTACCAGGTCCTGGCCGGGCTGAAGCTGCAGTCCGACCTTGATGGCGACTTCGGCGAGCTTGTCGAGCTTCACCGGATCGATGGCAGACGAAAAATTCTCTGATTGTGCAGACATTGGCCGTTCCGAAACTGGGGGACTCAAAATGACGAGGGCAGGCGAGGCCTGCCCTCGTCATTGAATCTGCTTCGCAACGAAATTGCGAGCCAAATCTGTCGCGCTAGGCCGCCTGCGAGGCCCGAGCCTGGGCCAGAACGGTGGAATAGAGCATCTCGAACTGCGCCGCCGCATAGTCCCAGTCGTAGCGCGCATCGGCCAGGTCGCACGCCGCCTGGCCCATGCGTGCCCGGTCCATGGGGCTCATGGCGAAGAGTTGCGCCAGGCCGACCTCGATCGATGTCTCTGTGGGCTCGATGCGGATGGCGGCCGAGAGCGCATAGGCTTCGGGCAGGTTGCATTGCGGCGTCAGCAGGCTCGGCAACTGGAAGGCGAAGGCCTCCAGCGCCGTCATCGGCAGCGTCTCGTTGATCGAGGGCAGGATGAAGGCATCGGCCGAGCGATAGGCGGCACTCCTGTCCGCATCGAAGGCAGGGCCCTCGAAATGCACCGAATTGGCGACACCCAGCGAAGCGGCGAGAGTGCGCAACTCCTCAAGATGTCCCGCCTCCGCAGGCCCCACGACCACGAGATGCCAGTCGTTGCCATCCGGCTGGTGGATGGCGCGGCTCCAGGCCCGGATAAGCGTGGCCAGCCCCTTGCTCGGGACGACGCGGCCTACGAAGAGCAGGACGCGGGCATCGGGGCCGAGAGGCTCGAGCCACGGTGCAGCCGGTCCCGCCATCTGGGCGGGCTCGACGCCATTGGGAATGATGTCGGTCTGCGTGTCGTAGCCGGCCGCGCGCAGCGAGCGACGCTCGCTGGCATTTTCGGCATGGACGGCGGCCGCGTGCCGGATATGGCCATCCTCGAAGAGGACGCGCGCGACGCGCTTGGTCGTGTCGCCCAGCGCCCAACGATCAAGCATGCCGTGTGGGCTGACGATGTAAGGCCGCTGCGTGAGCTGGTGCCAGCGTTGCGCCGCGACGGAGAGATAGTTCCACATGCCGTGCACATGCACGCAATCGAGATCGTGCTCGATCATCATGTTGACGAGGTCCGGAGCGAACCGGAATGCTTTGGGGCCCAGCGACGGGGCCACATGAAGCGGAATGGAGCCCATATCCAGGCTCTCGCCGTCCTGGTGTTCGAGACTGAACACTTCGGCGGAAAAACTGCCGCGCCGCTCCAGGGCGGACGCCAGCGACTTGACGACTTCGATAACTCCGCGCGGCTGGATGGTCGAAGCCACCAGCATGCCTACCCGGAGCGGCCGTGCAGCACTCATCTGCAACTCCCTCAACTACCCGCGATTGTTGAGACTCCTCACCGTCGCCGACAGCATTGCCACCGACGGTGCAAACCATCCTCCTTGCCCTTTGCCCTAACGAACCCTTCGGCGCCCCCGCGCCGTTCTGACATACTAGGCCGCTCCCGAATCGGGTCATTTCCGTGGCGGAATCTGGGCATCTCAAGCCCCCACCCCTAGGCCCTTCGGATGAACCCCCTCCGCCCATAGCAGCAGCTCGAAACGAAAAACCGCCCCCTTCCGTGGAAGAGAGCGGTGTGTGGACCAGGCCTGGAGGTCATGGTCAGATATCGGGACCGGACTGCTCGGGGAACATGTCCCTGATCTTGAAGGCGACCTCGGTGCGGTTGGTCGCATTGAGCTTTTTCATGATGTTGCGGATATGAACCTTCACCGTGCTTTCGCGCAGCTGCAACTCATGGGCAATGATCTTATTGGCGCGCCCGCGCCGCAAAGCCTCGACAACGGCCATCTGTCTTTCGGTGAAGAGTCCGGCCATCGGCCGTACCGTCGGCCCGCCAGTGTCGATGACGTTCCGCATGGCCATGATGCTGCTGGCCGGAACGAACACGCCACCCGCAAGGGTCATGGAAATAGCTTCTGCTGCCACGCGCAACCCGACCGTTGTGGGAATGAATCCCTTGGCGCCGCATTCGAGCGCCTTGAGGATCTGCGACAGGTCGTCCGTATCGGCGACCACGACGATCGGGACCGGTGCGAACTCCTGTACTGCCTTGGCGATATCGCCGGCGACACCCAGATCGGTCATCTTGCGCGACCCGATCACCACCAGAATGACGGAAACGCTAGGATGGTTCTGCTGTGAATCGCGCCACTCCTGCAAAGAGCCGAAGGTCGCGAAACGGGTATCCGGGTTCTGTGCCATCAGGCCGCAGACAAAGCATTCCCGTTCGAGTTGGCGGCGGTCGATGACGACCACTTCGGGAATATTGTCTGCCAGCATCCGCGCTTCTTGTGCGGCCGTATCGTCGTTGGCGCCAATATGCGGATGTATGGTGCCTGCTGGCACTTTTACACGAGTTTTCGAAATGTCGGAGAAGGTGCTCCCTGCAAGCATAGAATTGAACTCCCAAGTGTGGCTCGCATCTCCTCCGCTAGATGCGATAGCTCCCAAGATCAGTTTGTAACTAGTCTGTTCAAACGCTCTCAGTGCAGGGAATTCCCGGCGATAATGACGCCCCAGGGCGCTATTCGCTTCGTATAGTTGAAATGCAGATCAGTCTCAGAACCCCAGCACTATGGGGTCATTAGGTTCCCCTACGTGGGTAGGGTAATTAACAATTGTTAATACCAGTTAGGAAAAAACCAACGTGTTATCAAAACTTAAGGCGATGCTAGATCGAAAGGCATACGCCGTTATGCGGGTAGGTGTTCCACCTAAAGATGTGCCTTGCGCTGCCCCGGGTCCGTACCCGTACCGATCTCGGGCGTGGGGGCGGGTTCCTGCCACCAATCGAAGGGCCGGCGCTGCAGATATTCCGGGCTGAACTCTGCCAATTGCGCCAAGCGGAAGCGGTTGGAAATCACCACCGTGCCCTTGCGCATGACCACGAGGCCGAGAAGGCGCAGATCGCGCAGCGTCCGGTTGAAGTGGATGGCGGTCATCCCCAGGGCATCGGCCAGGTCGATCTGGGTGAGCGGGCAGGGGAATTCGACCTCGATCTCGGCGGATGCGGGCTGTACGCGCTCGGCGAGTTCGAGGAGGAGATGGGCAGTACGGGCCGTGGCGTCGCGCTTGCCGAGGCTGATGAGGCGTTCGACATGGATGGCGTCGTGTCGCGCCGCCGCTGCGGCGAAGCGATCGCCGATCGCAGGCCAGCGCTTGACCAGCGGTGCGAGGCCGGAAAAGGGAATTTCGATTACGGTCGTGTAGTCCACGGCGCGCACGGAAACGCGACTATGGCCGGCCACGGTGGGCGGCTCGAGGAGATCGCCGGCCACATAGATGTCGACGATCTGCCGTGTGCCATCGCGCAATTGCGTATCGCTATAGGCCCAGCCGGTCTTGAGGAAGCGCACGCAGAACGAGCGCTCGCCTTCGCGCAGGATCGGGGTGGCAGGCGAATAGACGCGCACGCGCGCATCGAGGGTTTCAGCGGCAAAAGCGGCGGCCTCGCTGCCCTTGTCGGGTAGTTCATCAAACCTGAAAAAATGAAGTAGCTCGGACCCTAGAGCGTTCATAAGCACCACATAAAACAACGGAAAGCACAGAGCTTCTGATGGATTTCCGCTTTTGTCCGATGGTGCATAACGGAGGCAGTCGACCGCGCTGCCGCAACGGCAACCGGACCGACCAAATATGGATGCCTCCGGTTCGCAGCCCCAGCTTCAGCGAACCGACCCGACCAATTAGCCTTGCGCTCCCTTGGTAGTTAACGACAGAGCCCCCAGAGATGAATATTGTAGGCGGCTCACTGATGGCGCGCAAGCAAGCTTAGAAGCCACATGAAAATTTGATAGTAAGCAAATGCCGGCTTTGCCTTTGTCGTCGTTGGCAGGAAGTTTTGCCTGGATTGAGTTTCGATTGCTTTGAATGACAATCAAGGCGCGCTCAGGTGGACTCCAGATCGCTGCATTGGCAATACCTATTCTCTCTATTGGCGAGTGGAGACTGAGGCAGCTAAACGCCTGCCACCGCTGGACTCTATTTTGATTGCGACGATGCGGTCCGCGCCGTCGCACTATTGCAAGACGACACTTTGCGCTGCGTTTTCCAGCAAAGGGCGTAGGCCGTTCAGCCCTAAGTTCGCCTCCAATTGCTGACCCACTGACCTGTACGCTGCTGACGGTAGAGTAGAGGTCCACGATGAAGGTTCTGGTCACAGGGCACAGGGGGTATCTCGGCGCTGTGGTCGTACCCATGCTGCTGGAGGCCGGGCACGACGTTTCCGGCTACGACCTCGACTATTTCGGGCACTGTACCTATTCGCATGGCGGGCCATATCGCGCGGTGCCGACCATGCAGAAGGACATTCGCGACGCGGTGCCCGAGGATTTCATCGGCTTTGAAGCGGTGGTGCACCTGGCCGCACTGCCGGATACCACCGCCCAGGCGATCGGGCAGCACCTCGTCGAGGATGTCAACCACCGGGCCTGCGTGCGCGTCGCGCTGGCGGCTCGGCAGGCGGGTGCATCGCGCTTCCTTCTGGCATCGTCAGCCGCGGCTTATGGAGAGAGCGGCGGGGACCCGGTGGATGAAACCGGCGCGCTCAAGCCTCTGACTGCCGATGCGGTGGCCAAGGTGATGGCGGAGCGTGACGTCGCTGCGCTGGCCAATGCGGATTTTTCACCGACCTTCCTGCGGCTGCCTATGCTGTGTGGGCTCTCGCCGCGTCTGCGGCTCGACCTGCTTTTCAACTGGCTGATCGCGACGGCCTTTACGGAGGACCGGTTGCCGTTGCCGCTGCATAGCGAGGCCTGGCGCCCATTTGTGCACGTGCAGGACGTGGCGCGCGTCGCGTCGGCGCTGCTGCGCGAGCCGAGGCCTGCCGTTCACAATCAGATTTTCAATGTCGGCACTGTAGCGGGCAGCGTCCGCATCCGCGATGCGGCAGCGATCATTGCCGAACTTTCGCCTCCTGCGCAGATCGAGGAGGGTGCTGCGGCGCTGCCGCACCAGGAATCCTGCAGGCTCAATTGCGACAAGCTTACGCGATTGCTGCCGGCGGCGGCGCCGCAATGGACGCTCGACCAGTGCATCAGCCAGATGCTCGATGCTTTCGAGGCCTCGGCGCTCGACTGGGACGACGTGGTGGGCTCGCGCTACGATCGCGCACGGGAACTCACCGCGCTCGTGGCGGAGGGGACGCTGGACGCCGCCCTCCACCGGGGCAATGGTGTGCAGTTGCCGCACAGGAACGACTCGACCGATGGCACACACTGACGGAGCGGGACCATTCTCTACGACTATTGCGTAATCGGGGGCGGGATTGTCGGGCTGGCCGTAGCGCGGCAATTGCTCGATACACATAGAGGCGCCGGCGTACTTGTTCTGGAAAAGGAGGACGGCCCGGGCCGTCACCAGACGGGCCACAATAGCGGCGTCATCCATGCCGGGGTCTATTACAAGCCGGGCTCGCTCAAGGCCGAACTCTGCCGGGCAGGGGCCAAGGCGACCAAGGCCTATTGCACTGAAAAAGGCATCGCCTTCGAGACACGCGGCAAGCTGATCGTGGCTTCGACCGCGCAAGAAGAGATCGCGATGAAGGCGCTGCACGCCAACGCGCGGGCCAACGGCATCGAAATCGAGGCGCTCGACGGCGCCGAACTGCGGGCGCGTGAGCCGGCTATTCGCGGCGTGGCGGCCCTGCTGGTGCCCGAGACAGGGATCGTCGATTACAAGGCCGTGTGCAATGCCATGGCCGACGATATCCGCCGGCTTGGCGGCACCATCTATTTCGGCACGACCGCCGACCGGATCGAGGAAAGCCAGGGCGAGGTGACCGTGACCGGGCGCGGCGTCAGCTTCCGGGCGCGATATCTCGTGGCCTGCGCCGGCCTGCAATCGGACCGGTTGGCGCGCCGGGCAGGGCTGGAAGTGGAGCACCGCATCGTGCCGTTCCGCGGGGAATATTACGATGTGGCGCCGGGCAAACGCGGGCTGGTCCATCACCTCATCTACCCGGTGCCCGATCCGGCATTGCCGTTTTTGGGTATCCACCTGACTCCGACGATCGACGGGAGGCTGACGCTCGGCCCAAATGCCGTGCTCGGGCGGGCGCGGGAGGGTTATCGTCGCACGGCGGTAAGCGCACGCGACGTGGCGGACTATGCGGCGTTTCCCGGCTTCTGGAAGCTGGCGACGGAGAACTGGCGGTCGGGTCTGTCGGAGTTCGGCAACTCGATCTTCAAGCAGCGCTATCTGGAGGCTTGCCGCAAGTATTGTCCGGATCTGGAACTGGAGGATCTCGTGCCGGTGGAAGCAGGTATCCGCGCGCAGGCGGTGATGCGGGATGGCTCGATGGTTCACGATTTTCTGTTCGTGGAGTCGCCGCGCATGCTGCATGTATGCAATGCACCCTCGCCGGCGGCAACGTCGGCTATTCCGATCGCGCACATGATTGTCGATAGGTTAGGGGAGCGGGCATAGCGATGCCGTCCGCGCCGCACTAGCGTGGTGGGGGCGGAGTCGCGGGAGGTATCCTAAGCGTCCGTATCCCGTATCTGGTCCTGAGCCAGTTCCAGATATTCCGACTCCGTCAGCTTCTGTCGAGGCGTGCCCTGCACGCCGCGTACGCGCCGCGTCATGTCCTCGAAGGACAGGTGCTCGCCATTAGCGGCGGCGCGGTTGGCGACACGCAGCAGGCGGGCGGGAAACTTGATAGCGGCGATGTTGGCTTCGGGCATCGGTTCGCTCCGCCGGGGCGCAATTTCTTCGGCGCGGAGCAGGGCTGCCTCTATTTCCTCGGCGTCGAGCAAGCCCTTCTGGCGAATGGCTTCGACCAGGGCGGCCATGGCTACGTAGAGGCCTTCGAGTTGCAGGTTCGCTGTGTTCATCGGTCCTCCTCCTCGTTTGCATCCTAGCCCGCGGTCATGGGGATGGCCATCTCCCTGCAACTGGCGGCGCATCTCTCGCAGGCGGCGACGCAAAGCTCCATGCCGCCCAACCGCTTGCAGTCGCGCGCGCACTGGTCGCAGATCTCGGCGCATTCGGCGCAGATATAAGGGTGATGGTCTGAGCCGATGAGCATGAAATGCGCTGCCGTACGGCAGATTTCGGCGCAGGCCATTATCAATGTCATGTGGTCTTTCTCGACATGCGCGCCGCCCACTTCGAGGCAATGGCCCATCGCCGTCGACAGGCAGGCCTGGTAGCAGGCGAGGCAATCATCGATGCATTTCTGCACTTGCGGGGACATCATGGCATTCTCCTCTCGCGAAGGGGCTCGCGAGGCAAACGCATGTGCCGCTAATCAGTTCGGTATGTTTATGGGGTGCTGGCGATCTGCGCCGCGATGCTGTCGTAGTTCGCCGCGCCCGGCAGCAGCGTGCCATTGACGAAAACGGCCGGCGTGCCCTGGATGCCGAAGACCTCGATCGCCTGCTTGCGCATGAGATTGAGTCGGTTGAGCATCTCGCGGTTGAGGAGCGCGGACTCGAAGAGTATGGGCGTAATGCCGGCCTCCGCGGCCACTTCCTTCATGGCAGCCAGACGGTCCTCGGTGTTGATCCACCGCTCCTGGTTGCGCATGAAATATTCGACCACAACCGGCGCGCGATCGCGCCCGGCAACCTCGGCGACCAGGAAGACGACGGCATCGAGCGCATTGCGCACGAAGGGACGGATGGCGAGACGGGCCTTGCCGGTGTCGAGGTAATCGCTCTTGAGGCGCGGGTAGGTCTCGTTGAGGAAGGTCGTGCAATAGCCGCAGGTGGGCGACCAATATTCGATGATGGTGACCGGCGCGTCGACGTTGCCGGTGAAGGAGTCGGGAATGTCGACGCCGAGCAGGGTTTCCTCCTCAAGCGCCGTGGCGACGCCCGGCATGGCGGAAGCCACCAGGGCGAAGGCTGCACTCGCAAGGAGAGCACGGCGGGAAATCAGCAGGCTGGTCGGCATCGGGAACTCCGCAACTCGAAATCCCTTCTAGTCAACCGCGCGGCGCAGTCCAACGGCTTTCCTCCGAATTCCCTGCATCTGTTGCAGGAGAGGCGCGCCCGGCTTCCAGGGCAGGATTGCATTGGGGTGACGAGCGGCTTTCCACAGCGTCGCGACGCCGTTTTCAAAAAGCGCAAAAAGGCGCTTGCGCGGCGCGAACAACACCCCTATAGGGTGCGGGCGCTCAGCAAGCGCCCTTCGTCTATCGGTCAGGACGCCACCCTTTCACGGTGGAGAGAGGGGTTCGATTCCCCTAGGGCGCGCCACTTCCTCTTGTAAGAGGAGGGAGTTGACGCAAAGGCACTTGCTGCCGATATTGACCAGCGCCGCGCCCTTCGTCTAGCGGTCAGGACACCGCCCTCTCACGGCGGGAACAGGGGTTCGATTCCCCTAGGGCGCGCCAGTCAAATTCTCTCCAAAAGTTTTCGGATAGACCGGCTGGTCCGAACCGGGCCAGCGCAGAGCGTTCGAGATTCGCTCATCGAATCAGGTAATTAACCGCAGCGAGCTCGTGTCAGGTTGCCGGCTGCGTCGATTTCGAGGTTGAGGCGTTCTTCGACGAAGTCCTGGGTGACCATGTCGCCCGGCGCGATGACTCGGACCTGGCCCTTGGACAGCACCGGCTCGTCGCCGATTTTCACATCTTCAGCCGTCGTGCCGGTAACCGGCTTGCCGATGCTGCCCTCAAGGGCGGCGGCGCCGCAATCCGAGGGCGGTGCCTTGCTGGGTTGCGGGCTGGCATGGGCGAAAGTGGTGAAGGCGAGCATCGCGGCGAGGGCGGCTACGCCCGGACGAACGTGCAAAGACATTGGCGGCTCCTTGTTGGGCCAAGCATGCTGAAACGATCTGACTATTTTGCGACGGACCTGGAGAGAAGGGCACGTTTCGTGCCGGCCGTCGACAGCAAACTGGCTTTCGCGGGCAGCCGCCCGACGATTGAACCTCCGGGAGAGGGCAGGTCCCCCGGAGGTCCGTTACCCTGCGGTCAGCGATGGCGCAGGGATTTGGCGGTTTCAACGAGATGGGCGAGGGCGGCTTCGACCTCGGGCCAGCCACGGGTCTTGAGGCCGCAATCCGGATTGACCCAGAGCTGGTCGGGCGGGATTGCCTCGCTGGCCTTGCGCAGAAGCGATTCCATGTCGGCGCGGCTGGGGACGCGGGGCGAATGGATGTCCCAGACTCCGGGACCGATCTCGTTGGGATAGCGGAAATCGCGGAAGGCGGAGATCAGCTCCATGTCCGAGCGTGAGGTCTCGATGGAGATGACATCGGCATCCATCTCGGCGATGGCCGGCATGATGTCGTTGAACTCGGCGTAGCACATGTGAGTGTGGATCTGCGTGTCGTCGGCGACGCCGGCGGCCGAGAGGCGGAAGCAGTCGACGGCCCAGCGCAGATAGCCATTCCAGTCGCCGCGGCGCAGCGGGAGGCCTTCGCGCAGAGCCGGCTCGTCGATCTGGATGATGCCGATGCCAGCCTTTTCGAGATCGACCACCTCGTCACGGATAGCGAGCGCGATCTGTCGACAGGTTTCGGAGCGTGGCTGGTCGACACGGACGAATGACCATTGGAGGATGGTCACGGGGCCGGTGAGCATGCCCTTCATCGGACGGTTGGTGAGTGAAGCGGCATAAGCAGACCAGGCGACGGTCATGGGAGCCGGGCGGGAAGTGTCGCCGTAGATCACCGGCGGTTTCACGCAGCGGGAGCCGTAGGACTGCACCCAGCCGTTCTTCGTGAAGGCGAAGCCATCGAGCTGTTCGCCGAAATACTCGACCATGTCGTTGCGTTCGAACTCGCCGTGCACGAGCACGTCGATATCGAGGCGTTCCTGGATGCGGACTGCCTTTTCGGTTTCGGTCTTGAGGAAGGTGTCATAGGCGGCGGCGTCGATGTCGCCGCGCTTGAAAGCGGCGCGGTGCTCGCGGACTTCGGCAGTCTGGGGGAAGGAGCCGATGGTCGTGGTCGGGTAGGCGGGCAGGTTGAAGCGGGCGCGCTGGAGGTTGCGGCGCTGCGAGAAGGGCAGGCCGCGTTCATGGTCGCTGGGCGCGACCGATGCGCTACGGGACTTGACCTCGGCGCGATGGATGCGCGGAGAAGCGCGGTGCGAGGCGACGGCGGCAGCGCTGGCTTCGAAGGCTGGCTTGGCGGCGGTCTTGCCGCGTTGCATGGCCGTGGTGAGGGCCACCACCTCCTCGAGCTTCTGGCGGGCGAAGGCGAGCCAGGATTTGAGTTCGGGATCGAGCAGCGTCTCGCCGTCGAGATCGACCGGGGAGTGGAGCAGGGAGCAGGATGGCGCGATTTCAAGGCGATCAGGGCCGACGCTATCCCAGGCGCGGGCAACGAATTCCAGGCGGGCATCGAGATCGGCGCGCCAGATGTTGCGGCCGTCGATGACGCCGATGGAGAGCGTCTTGTCGGCGGGCAGCGCCTTGAGCACGGGGCCTAGTTGCTGCGGGGCGCGGACAAGATCGATGTGGAGGCCGGCCACCGGCAGGGCGACGGCGAGTTCCGTGTTGTCGAGCAGGCCTTCGAAATAGGTGGCGAGCATGATGCGGGGCGCGGCGGGAGTGGCCAGCGCTATGTAGGCACGGCGGAGGGCCTGGCGCTGAGCGTCGCTGAGATCGAGGGCGAGGATGGGCTCGTCGATCTGCACCCACTCGGCGCCCTCCGCCCTGAGGGCGGCAAGAAGCTCGGCATAGACCGGCAGCACGGCATCGAGCAGCGAAAGCGGCTCAAGACCGTCGTCCTTGGGCTTGCCCAGGGTGAGGAAAGTCACCGGTCCAACCAGGACCGGGCGTGTACTGATGCCGAGGCGAAGCGCCTCGCGGAACTCATCGATCGCTTTGCTGGTCGAGAGGCGGAACCGCTGGCCGGTGTGAAATTCGGGGACGATATAGTGGTAGTTGGTGTCGAACCACTTGGTCATCTCCATGGCCGGCGCGTCGGCGGTGCCGCGGGCCATGGCGAAGTATTGGTCGAGCGGGTCGGCGATGGCCGCAAAGCGCGGAGGGATGGCACCCAGGGCTTGGGCCGTATCGAGCATGTGGTCGTAGAGCGAGAAATCATTCGACGGAATGATGTCGATGCCGGCGGCGCGCTGTACCGCCCAATGGCGGGCGCGGAGCTCGGCGGCGGTCGAGAGGAGGGCGGCCTTGTCGCTGGTGCCCTTCCAATAGGCTTCGAGGGCCTTCTTGAGCTCGCGGTGAGCGCCGATGCGGGGGAAGCCGAGATTGGCTGACTTGGTCATGATCTACCGATGGGGATGTGCTGCCTCATGCCGCCACGGCACGAGCAGGAATGGCTGGTTTCAGGCGCGCGAAGCATCTGCCGCACCCAGGAGCGGGGCGGTATCGGCGCACTGGAGTTGAGTGGTTTTCGACGCTGCTAGCGACGCATTCGCGCCGTCGCGAGGCGCGGGGGAAAATGCGGGAGCGTCTGACGTTTCGTCATCATGTAATCCTCAACCGGTCCGCCCGACCGGCCCTGTGTGAGCCTGCTTCCGCGGTAGGTCTCCTGGCTCGCGGATCGTCCGGACACCCGCCTTCCCAGCGCCGCGCGAAGCGGGCCAGTGACATCGTGGGTATCCGTCACCGCATACAGTTGCGGGGGCAGCTCCGGACTTGCCAGAAGGCGCACCGAATTCCCTGTTATCCCCTTGCGGGGACCGTGGACACGCTCACCATGGACGGTTCATCGCTACGAGTCAATAAGGATATAAAGATATCTTTATGTGATTGTTTTGCGGCTGGTGGGTAGAAAGAATTCTCCAACCGTATTGACGCGAATCTCGATCAAGAACACCATTGGTGGTGTTCAAGGTTGCTCAGAACGCAATATCTGGGCCGAAGATGGGAATCCGGTGAAATGCCGGAACTGCCCCCGCAGCTGTAAGCGGATAGCCGAACTCCAGAACCACTGGCCGAAAAGCCGGGAAGGTGAGAGAGGCGACGACCCGCGAGTCAGAAGACCTGCCTTGGATCGATAACGTCCACGGGCGGGGTGTCCGGTTGGCCGCGCATCTGGGACCTGGCAGGCGCCGGGAGCCTTTGCGCGTTCGGCTGCCCCGTTCTCAACCACGGGGTCATAGGTCCAATGTCCATTTCCATTTCCATGCAATCAGAGCCGACGGGCGCTAACGCGCCGCTTGCGCTCGCTTCCGAGCGCCGACCGACGGCGGAGCCAGGCTATTCCATCATCAAGCGCAATGGCGGCACCGTGCCGTTCGATGCCAGCAAGATCGCTGTGGCGCTCACCAAGGCGTTCCTGGCCGTGGAGGGTAGCAAGGCGGCGGCTTCGCGTCGGGTGCATGAAACCGTCGAGGCGCTGACCGACGATGTCGTGGCCGCCCTGATGCGGAGGGCGCGTGACGGGCGCGTGTTCCACATCGAGGAAGTGCAGGACCAGGTGGAGCTTGCCCTGATGCGCGGCGAACACCAGCGCGTCGCCCGGGCATACGTGCTCTATCGCGAGGAGCGGGCGCGTGAGCGGGCGTCGGCTACGACGGAAGTCGCCGCTGCTCCAAAGCTGCGCATGAAGGGCACAGATGGGACGCTGCTGCCGCTCAATGAGGCGCGGCTGGAGGCGATTATCGGGGAGGCCTGCGAGGACCTCGATGGCGCAGTTTCCGCGACGGTGCTGGCGGAGACCAGGCACAACCTCTACGACGGCATTTCGCAGGACGAACTGGCATTGGCTCCGATCCTGGCGGCGCGGACGCTGGTCGAGACCGAGCCGAACTATGCCTATGTCTCTGCGCGCCTCCTCCTCGACAAGTTGCGACGCGAAGCGCTGACCCACGTGGCGGGCCGATCGGAGCAGGCGACCCAGCATGAGATGGAGGGACGCTATGCCGACTACTTCCGCGCCTATCTCGACCGCGGCATTGCCGCCGAACTGATCGATCCGGAACTGGCGCGCTTCGACCTTGCCCGGATCGCCGCTGCGCTCAAGCCCGCACGCGACCTCAAATTCCAGTATCTGGGGCTCCAGACCCTCTACGATCGCTATTTTCTGCGCGAGGGCGGCACGCGCTTCGAGCTGCCGCAGGCGTTTTTCATGCGGGTAGCCATGGGGCTGGCGGCGCGCGAGATCGATCGCGAAGCGCGGGCGATCGAGTTCTACGACCTGCTGTCGAGCTTCGACTTCATGGCCTCGACCCCGACGCTCTTCAATTCGGGCACGCTGCGGCCGCAGCTTTCCTCGTGCTTCCTGACCACGGTGTCTGACGACCTCGACGGCATCTTCAAGAGCATCAAGGATAACGCGCTGCTTGCAAAATACTCGGGCGGGCTCGGCAACGACTGGACGCCGGTGCGCGGATTGGGCGCGCATATCAAGGGGACGAATGGCGAGAGCCAGGGGGTGGTGCCGTTCCTCAAGGTGGCGAACGACACAGCCATCGCGGTCAACCAGGGCGGCAAGCGCAAGGGTGCAGTCTGCGCCTATCTCGAGACCTGGCATGTCGACATCGAGGAATTCCTCGACCTGCGCAAGAACACCGGCGACGACCGCCGCCGCACGCATGACATGAATACGGCGAACTGGGTGCCGGACCTCTTCATGGAGCGCGTCGAAGCCAATGGCGACTGGACGCTGTTCTCGCCCAACGAAACGCCGGACCTGCACGATCTCTACGGGCCGGAATTCAAGACCGCCTACGAGACCTACGAGGCGCGGGCCGCGGCAGGCGAGTTCAAGGTTTTCCGCACTGTCCGCGCGGTCGATCTCTGGCGCAAGATGCTGACCATGCTCTTCGAGACCGGGCATCCGTGGATCACGTTCAAGGACCCGTGCAACATCCGTTCGCCGCAGAACCATGTCGGCGTCGTGCATTCATCGAACCTTTGCACCGAGATCACGCTCAATACGAGCCGTGACGAGGTGGCGGTCTGCAATCTGGGATCAGTGAACCTCGTGGCCCATGTCAGCGACAAGGGGCTCGACTTCGCGCGGCTTGAGCGCACCGTAAAGGTGGCGATGCGGATGCTCGACAACGTCATCGACATCAATTTCTACACGATCCCCGAAGCACGCCGCGCAAACTTGCGGCATCGTCCGGTAGGCCTGGGGCTGATGGGTTTTGCCGATGCGCTGCAGATGCAGGGTATCGCCTATGCGTCCGATGCGGCCGTGGAATTCGCCGACGCCTCGATGGAGGCGATCAGCTATTACACGATCTCGGCGTCTGCCGATCTTGCCGAGGAGCGCGGCGCCTATTCCTCTTTCCCAGGCTCGCTCTGGAGCAAAGGTGTGCTGCCCATCGACAGCCTCGAATTGCTGGCGGCTACGCGCAGCGAAATCGAGGTCGACCGCACCCAGCGGCTCGACTGGGACACGTTGCGGCAGCGGGTGATGAGCGTCGGAATGCGCAATTCCAACACTATGGCGATCGCGCCAACTGCGACGATCTCCAACATCTGCGGCGTCAGCCAGTCGATCGAACCGGGCTATCAGAACCTCTTCGTCAAATCGAACATGAGCGGCGATTTCACCGTCGTGAACGCACTGCTCGTCCGCGACCTCAAGGCGCGAGGCTTGTGGGACGAGGTGATGATCTCCGATCTCAAGTACTTCGATGGCTCGGTCGGGCAGATCGACCGCATTCCGGACGACCTCAAGGCGCTCTACGCCACGGCATTCGAGATCGACGCAGGCTGGCTGATCCGCGCCGCTTCACGTCGGCAGAAATGGATCGACCAGGCACAGTCGCTCAACCTCTACATCGCCAATCCATCGGGCAAGGCGCTTGATGCGCTCTATCGTTCGGCATGGAGGGCGGGGCTCAAGACGACCTATTACCTGCGCTCGCGCTCGGCGACGCATGTCGAGAAATCGACACTCAAAGGCACGGACGGCAAGCTTAATGCCGTGGCGGTTTCCGCCCCGATCGTGGTCGCCGCGCCAGCGGAGCCGGCTCCTGTGCGGACAGGACTGGTCCTGCCGGTGATCGATGGGCCTGCCTGCCTCATCGACGACCCCGATTGCGAAGCCTGCCAATAAGAATCCGAGGGACAGAAATGACCGAAGCAATCGAACGCATCGACCGTTCGGGCGGACGCGTGTCCGTGGACGACAAGGCGATGATCAACTGCCGGGCCGACGTGAACCAACTCCTGCCGCTCAAATACCGGTGGGCCTGGGAAAAGTACCTGGCCGGCTGCAACAACCACTGGATGCCCACGGAAGTCTCGATGCAGGCCGATATCGCGCTCTGGAAGAGCCGCGATGGCCTCACCGAGGACGAGCGGCACACCATCAAGCGCAATCTCGGCTTCTTCGCCGCTTCCGAGAGCCTGGTGGCCAACAACATCGTGCTGGCCATCTACCGGCACCTCACCAACCCCGAATGCCGGCAATACCTGTTGCGGCAGGCCTTCGAGGAGGCGGTGCATACGCACACCTTCCAGTACATCGTCGAAAGCCTGGGGCTCGATGAGGGTGAGCTTTTCAACATGTACCGGGAGGTGCCATCGATCACGGACAAGGCCGCCTGGGCGCTTGATTTCACGCAGCATCTCGACGATCCCGATTTCACAACCGGCACGCCGGAAACCGATCGGGCCTTCGTGCGCGACCTCGTGGCGTTCTACGTGATCTTTGAGGGGATGTGGTTCTATACCGGTTTCGCGCAGATTCTCTCGTTGGGCCGGCGGAACAAGATGGTCGGCATCGCCGAGCAGTACCAGTACATCCTGCGCGACGAGAGCATTCACCTCAATTTCGGCATCGATGTCATCAACCAGATCAAGGCGGAGAACCCGCATGTCTGGATACCGGAATTCCAGGAAGAAGTCCGCTCGATGATCAAGAGGGCCGCCGAGCTCGAGGCCGCCTATGGTCGCGATACCATGCCGCGCGGCTTCCTTGGCCTGAACGCGGCGCTCTGCGAGCAATACATGCACTTCATCGCCAACCGCCGGTGCGCCCAGCTCGGGCTGGCGCCGGTCTTTGCGGAAACGGAGAACCCGTTCCCGTGGATGAGCGAAGCGATGGACCTCAAGAAGGAGAAGAACTTCTTCGAGACGCGCGTCATCGAATACCAGAACGGAGGCGCGCTGAGCTGGGACTGACGATCAGCAGCCGCTGAACGTCACAGGGCGGTTGTAGCCACGCGGCCGGTCGCGGACATCCACATGGATGAAGCTGCGGCCGGGATAGCAGCCGAGGCCGCCCACGCCGTCATTGTTCATCGCAAAGGCGATGAGTTCGCCCTTGGGAACGCCGGGAATGTAGAAGTCGGCGGCCATGCACTTCATGTGATAGGAGCCGTCAGCGCCGCCGGCCTGCCCATTGTGGTAGTTGTCGCGATAGCCGGACTGCATGATGACCTTCCGCCCGAACCGCCCCTCGAAATCCCAGATGATGAGGCGCAGCTTGGGCGAAATGCAGAAGGCATTGACCTCGGAACTGGCCGTGACGGTGCCCCAGCTATTGGATTTGCCGCGATAGGCCGGATCGCTGCTGCTGGCGAAGATCGCCATCGGCAGGCAGCCACTCAGGGAAATCGCGCATACCAGCGCGAGAAGGATAGCACGCATCGACCACTCTCCGGCCCGACCTGATGCAAAAATGCATCAACCAAGCCGGGTCCGTTGTCGGTCGTTAAAATATGATCGATTATGCTAACCGCCCGCTAACCTCGCTGGTTAACGGGCGGTAAATGGGCTTACCAGCTGCCGGTATTGGGCATCGAAGCCCAGGGTTCCTGCTGGGGCAGGGTGCCGTCCTGGATGAGTTCGACCGAGATGCCGTCAGGAGACCGTACGAAGGCCATGTGGCCATCGCGTGGCGGGCGGTTGATGGTGACGCCCATATCCATCAGGTGCTGGCAAAGGGCGTAGATGTCCTTCACGCGATAGGCCAGATGGCCGAAATTGCGCCCGCCAGTATAGACCTCAGGATCCCAGTTATAGGTAAGTTCCACCTCGCCGCCCTGGTCGCCGGGCGCGCGCAGGAAAACGAGGGTGTAGCGGCCGCGCTCGTTCTCGGAGCGCCGCACTTCCTCCAGGCCCAGCCCTTCGCAGTAGAACTTGAGGCTTGCGTCGATATCGGTCACACGGACCATGGTGTGCAGGTACTGCATGGGCTTTCTCCCGTTTGCTTGGTGTCTTTGATGGGCACGACAACCTATCAAGGGTGGTTTGACGCCTGCAACTCCACCGCTTTCAAAGAAAAGACGGGGGATGTCGCAAACAAATTTCGCAACCACTCCTTAACTTTTGGGTTTGAATCGGCCACAGTGAGTCCGGGTTGTAGAGTACCTCGCGCAAAGCGGGGGATGTATTTAAAGAGGCTTAGGGGGCATGGGGGGTAAGTTTTCACCCGATCGTGGCGAGACCGGAATCCCGAAAGGGGAGGAAGGCAAGCAACCGCAGCCTCAGGCCAGCGGCGCCAGCCCGGCTCACGATCTCGACGTGATCGAGATCGCGGGGACCATCAAGTGGTTCGACGTGGCCAAGGGGTTCGGCTTCATCGTGCCCGACAACGGCATGGCCGATGTTCTCCTGCATGTGACGTGCCTGAGGCGCGACGGCTACCAGACCGCCTATGAGGGCGCGCGCATCATCGTTGAAGCGCTCAGCCGCCCTGGCGGCCTCCAGGCGTTCCGCATTCTGTCCATGGATGACTCGACGGCGCTGCATCCGGCGCAGTTGCCGGCAGCCCGTACGCATGTGACGGTCGAGCCGACTTCCAAGCTCGAGCGGCTGGAAGTGAAGTGGTTCAACCGCATCCGCGGCTTCGGCTTCCTTTCGGCAGGTGAGGGCGCGCCGGACATCTTCGTCCACATGGAAACGCTGCGCCGCTTCGGCATCACCGAGCTTCGTCCGGGACAATTCGTGCTGGTGCGGTACGGCCATGGCCCGAAAGGCCTTATGGTCGCCGAAATCCGCCCGGATGGTTGGGGCGACGCTCCATCCTCGCACTGAAGTTCAACATGACCGCCACGAGTTCCGCTTCCTTCCGCCCTGCACTTGCAGCCGCGAAATTCGGTGGGCTCGCGCTCGCCGCCACCATCGCCTTCCTCCCGCTTGCTGCCTGCAGCGACGAGAACAAGGCGGTGCTGCACACATCAACGGGCGACTATACGTTCAACGTCGAGGTGGTCGACACCAATGAAACCCGCGCCAAGGGCCTGATGTTCCGGCAGGAACTGGCCAAGGACGCGGGCATGCTGTTCGATTTCCTGAGCGAGCGAAACACCTCGTTCTGGATGCAGAACACGTTCATTCCGCTCGACATGGTGTTCATCGCGGCGGACGGGACGGTCAAGACCATCCACGTCAACGCCCGCCCGCTCGACACGACGCCGATCTCGTCGGAAGTACCCGTGCAGTTCGTACTCGAAATCCCCGGAGGCCGCTCGCAGGAGATCGGGCTCAAGGTGGGAGACAAGTTCGAGCATGATCGCGTGAAGAAGTAGGGCAGGACCGACCCCGCCGTACGGTCCGATCCCCCTCATCCGGCGCTGACGCGCCACCTTCTCCCACAAGGGGAGAAGGGAGTTGGGGGCTTTGAGGTCGAACTCGGCCTGATCTCGGCCTGGGTTAGAGCCGGCTGATCACCATGCAATCGAGTATCGCGACGAGGTGCAGTACGGCGCCGACCACCACGAACACGTGCCAGAGAACGTTCTGGAATTTGAGCTTCTCCCACAGGTGGAAGACGATGCCCGCGGAATAGACCACTCCGCCGGCCAGCAGCAGCCAGAAGGTGGCTGGAGGCAATGTGTTGGCGAGGGACTGGAAGACGGCAACCCCGCTCCAGCCGATGGCGAGATAGAGCGTGATGGCCAGGCGCCCGAAGCGCTCGGGAACGATGAGTTTGAGCGCAATGCCGACGATCGAGGCACCCCATACGAAGGCGCCGAGCGCGATTGTCGTGGGCGAGCCGCCAAGTATGGCGAGGAATGGCGTGTAAGTGCCTGCGATGAAGAGGAAAATCGCGGCCTGGTCGAAGCGCGCAAGCCAACCCTTGAGGGAGGAAATGGGCGACAGATTGTAGGCCAGGGAAACCGAGAGCACCGCCAGCAGCGAAGCGATGTGGATGGCGAGGGCCGGAGCTTCGCGCGGCGCGGTTTCAGAGATCGCGAAAGCAAGGATGATCGAACCGAGCGCGATGGCCGCGATGAGGCCCACGACGTGCACTATGCCGTCGGCAACCACTTCAGCGAGCGTGAAGGGTCTTGTGGGGCTTCCCCAGATGCGGCGGGCCAGTTGCTCTTTCGTCATCGCGTTCATTGCCTCCAGAATCGAAGGCGGCCTTATCTCCCAGGTTGTCGGGGCTGTCCCCGACCGTTTGAAGGGGTAGTTGTCGCGCCCGCTTGTGGCGAAAGCTCGGCATTCACGAGCGCCCTCGGCGCAACGTTGGCCCAGGCCATGCGGAAGGCCGAAAGCGCCGTGGTTTCGTCGAGATGCTCGGCCCACGCGCTGGTCCAACCTTTCTCACCCCATTTGTTGGGAAGCGCCGCAAAGGCCCGTGGCTCGGCTTCGGTCAGCATAGCCTGCTGCTCTGGCGTAATATTGAGATTGAACTGGCCGGGCTTGGGATGGCTGGCGAAGATCTTTCCGCCGACGCGAAAGTCGGCATTGCCGAAATGCGAGGATTGCTCGGTCGAGGGCAACCTCAGGATGAGCGCGACGATTTCGTCCGGCGACATCAAAACCCTCCCGAAAACGCAACGGCCGATCTTGGTATCAAGACCGGCCGTTGGGCAAGGGAGGATCAGTTGCCGAGAACGACGGCGCCCTTGTCGGGCAACCGGATCGCCGGCATCGGCGAGAAGCGGAGGCCGAGCGGCACGCCGGGCGCAGCGAGTTCGCCCGAACCGGCCGTCTGCTGGCCGCCCTGCATGTCGCTCTGCTGCGCCTTGTTGTTGTCGTTGGTGGCGCCAAGCTCGCCTTCGGCCTGCTTGGCGTCCTCGCTCTTGCCTTCCTCGGTCGTACCGGTTTCGCCCATGATCTGGTCGCCGGCATTGATATGCTCCTGGGCGGCCTGGATATCCTCGGCAAGCGAGGTGGAATAGGGAATCTGGTAGGCGCGCGGCGGCGAGACGGGCAGGGAATCCTTGTCGATCTCCTGCACCCACATATAGACCGCACCGGCCGAGCCGGTCTTGCGATCGGGCTCGAGCACATTGGTGTAGAGCAACTGGAATCGGTCCGGCATGGCGCTCGTGCTTGGCCAGCCAATCAGGCCATTGATGGCAACATAGGAGCCGACAAAGATGATGGCGGTAAGCACGATGGCGCCGCCCTTGATCCACCAGCGCCAGAGCGAAGCGATGTTGAGGCTCAAAAGCAGAATGGCCAGCACCGCATAGGCGGCGAGAATGCCGAAAATGGCGGTCTGGATCACTTGCGCACCTCCCTGATCAGCGAGATCGGCCGGGTGTTGATGTCGCTGACCTCGCCATCGGAATCGATGGTGAAGCGCACCACGGTCTTTTCATCGCCTTCATGGGTGAGGTTGATGGTGTCGTAGTAGATCACCTTGAGCTTGGGATTGATCTTCTCAACTTTGACGGTCACCGGCACCGGCTGCTTGGAATCGTTGGTGAACTCGTAGACATTGATCACGTATTCCCCAGGAATGGTGCCGCGAATGGTCACCGTTTCCTGGTTGAGCGGGAACTGCACTTCCTTGCCGTCCACCTTGATCGTGTCCAGGTAGTTGCCGCGGTCGTCGCGATCGAGCGTTACGAGGCCGGCAGCCAGCGAGTGGTACCACACCACGTTCCCGGCTGGGTCCATCACATAGGTGTCGATATCGTCCGGATTGTTGTCGGGCCAGGTGACCGTAATCAGCATCTCGGCCTTGAGTTCGACGCTGCCCGTCTTCGCCTCTTCCTTGATGAGGGCGAAGGCGATGAACACCATGACGGTGAAGCCGAGCAGGGCGTTGAACAGGATGTCGGTGAACGGAACGAACGTGCCGTCATCGCTGCCACCGCCCGAGAAAAGGCTATCGTTCTCCATTCGAACCCTGCTCCAGGGTCGGGATCACATAGATTTCCGTGATTTCGGTGACGAGATCGAAGAGTTCAGCGATAGCCTTGTTGAGGAAGTAATATTCGAGCTTGAGCACAAGCGCCGTGGCGATGCCGGTCACCGTGACGTTGAGCGCGATGGCCATGCCGCCAGTCATGCCGGTGAGGGCAGGGCGGAGGGTCTCTGCATCGAACGAGGTGATCTGCGCGATCGGCAGCAGCATCAGGATGAAACCGATTGCCGTGCCGAGAAGCGCCAGGCGCAGAAGGGCTTCGGAAATGAACCAGCCCAGCTTTTCGCGCGAGCGCAGCCGGTCGGCCAAGGCGCGCAGCAGCAGCGTCTGGTCGATGTGACCGCCATTCTGCTTTTCGGCCTTGATGACGAGATTGCCGATATGGGTGGTGAGCGTTCCGGGCGGCAGCAATTGGCCGTCAGCCGTGGTGACGCCTTCCGAGGTCACGCGGAAGCCCGGCATGCGGGCCTTGGCGATAATTTCGCGCGCCTTGCGGGCGGCTACCAGTTCCTGCGAGGTCACGACCGTCTGATAGAGGCAGGCGAGGGCCGTAAAGGCGAATATCGCCAGGATGATCAGGGAAATCCTGGTGTGATCGGTGGCGAACATCGCCTGCACGAGCCCAAAGTGCCACAGCGCAAGCAGCGCGATCGCTACCA
Source organism: Paradevosia shaoguanensis (assembly GCF_016801025.1). Lineage (GTDB taxonomy): Bacteria > Pseudomonadota > Alphaproteobacteria > Rhizobiales > Devosiaceae > Paradevosia > Paradevosia shaoguanensis. Next base: position 3,857,316 of record NZ_CP068983.1, read on the forward strand.
TGGCATTGAGCAGTATCCAACGCAGCACCGGCGCGAAATCGCGCGCCTCCGCCGCTGGCGCCAATACTGCGCCTTTAACGTCTGCCATAGTCCCCCACGTCTCCATCTGATTGTCGGTCCGTCCAGGTGGCTGCGCTAAAACGAGCTTCCTCACGACGCAGCGCGACGATATTCAATCGCAGACTCTGATTTTGTAATGCCCGGCATAAGTTTTACCTTCGACGTCGGTATGCCGAAGGCAGATGTTGCGTTTCGCGGCCCGCTACACTATATCCGCGCAGCGCTCGGGGATTCCCCGGCGCGATTTCACACGCAGAAGCGGCCGCCAGATTGAGCTGGTGTCCATCCGGTGACGGCGAAAACCGTCGCATTAGCTTTTTGCGGAGGCACAACCGGTAAAGGAACGCTGCCAATGGCACTGCCTGATTTTTCTATGCGCCAACTCCTGGAAGCCGGCGTCCACTTCGGCCACCAGAAGCACCGCTGGAACCCGAAGATGGAACGCTACATCTTCGGCGTGCGCAATGACATCCATATTCTCGACCTGAGCCAGGCCGTCCCGCAGCTGAGCCGTGCGCTCCAGCTGATCTCGGACACCGTTGCCGATGGCGGCCGCGTGCTGTTCGTGGGCACCAAGCGCCAGGCTGCTCCCCTCGTTGCCGAAGCTGCCCGCCAGTCGGCCCAGTACTTCGTCAACTCGCGCTGGCTCGGCGGCACGCTGACCAACTGGCAGACGATCTCGCACTCGATCGCCCGCCTGCGCGAGCTCGAGTCCCAGGAAGCCGAGGGCATGGACGGCCGCAACAAGAAGGAGCGCCTGATGCTCTCCCGCGAGAAGGAGCGTCTTGAGCGCGACCTCGGCGGTATCAAGGACATGGGCAACCTTCCGAACCTCCTGTTCGTGATCGACACGAACAAGGAAGCCAACGCGATCAAGGAAGCCCGCCGCCTGGGCATTCCGGTGGTGGCCATCGTCGACACCAACAGCGACCCTGACCTCGTCGACTACCCGATCCCGGGCAACGACGACGCCAGCCGCGCTCTCGAGCTCTATTGCTCGCTCGTGTCGCGCGCTGCCATCGACGGCATCTCGCGCTCGTCGGCCGCTGCCGGCGCCGACCTGGGTGCTTCGGCCGAGGCTCCGATCGAGCCCGCCCTGACCGAAGTCCAGGAAAGCGACACCAACGCGTAACCGGCCAGCCCGTTCATCGGGTTGACACACTGACATCCCAACTGTGCGGCTCCGGCATAACGGGGCCGCCAAAGAGGTGACATTATGGAAATCACTGCTGCCAAGGTTAAAGAACTGCGCGATCTGACCGGCGTGGGCATGATGGACTGCAAGAAGGCCTTGCAGGAGACCAATGGCGACATGGAAGCTGCGGTCGATTGGCTGCGTACCCGTGGTCTCGCCAAGGCTGCCAAGAAGGCTGGCCGCGTTGCTGCTGAAGGCCTGGTCGGCGTTGCCATCGACGGCACCCGCGGCGCCATCGTCGAAGTGAACTCGGAAACCGACTTCGTTGCCCGCAACGAGCAGTTCCAGACGATCGTCGGCAACATTGCCAAGCTCGCTCTGGAAGCCGACGGCGACGTCGCGCGCCTGAGCGAAATGCCGTATCCCGGTTCGGGCCGCTCGGTTTCGGGCGAACTGACCGATGCGATCGCCACGATCGGCGAGAACATGAACCTGCGCCGTACCGCCTCGATCTCCGTCTCGGACGGCGTGATCGGCAACTACGTGCACAACACGGTCAAGCCGGGTCTCGGCAAGCTCGGCATCATCGTCGGCCTTGAATCGACCGGCAACAAGGACGCTCTGGCTGCCTTGGGCAAGCAGATCGCCATGCACATCGCCAACACCAATCCGTTGTCGGTGTCCCCCGAAGATCTCGATCCGACCGTCGTCGCTCGTGAGCGCGCCGTGTTCACGGAGCAGGCCAAGGAATCCGGCAAGCCGGCCGAGATCATCGAGAAGATGGTCGAAGGCCGCGTGCGCAAGTTCTACGAAGAAGTCACGCTCTTGGCGCAGACCTTCGTGATCGACGGCGAGACCAAGATTTCGGACGTTCTCAAGAACGCCGAGAAGGAAGTCGGCGCTTCGATCAAGCTGACCGCTTTCGTGCGCTACGCCCTGGGCGAAGGCATCGAAAAGGAAGAGACCGACTTCGCCGCCGAGGTTGCCGCCGCTGCCGGCGCCTGATTGGCAAAGTTTCGCTCCCCGGAAGACTTTCCGGGGAGCGGTTCAATTTGCGCCTCATTTAGGCGCCTTATATCCAATAGTGCATTTTCTAGTATCTGCCGGTATCCAATCGGGCGGAAAATGCTCTAACGTCTAGCCGGCGCCAGCGGATTCGAGCTCGGGTGCGGCAGTTAGAGGGGTCGGCCGGTGACAAAATCCGCATATAAACGCATCCTGCTCAAAGTGTCCGGCGAGGTGCTGGCGGGCGACCAATCCTTCGGCATAGAACCTGAATTTCTCAAGGCGATGGCGCAGCAGATTGCCGACGTCGCCAAGAAGGGCGTCCAGATCGGCGTAGTGATCGGCGCGGGCAACATCTTCCGCGGCATGGCCGTGGCCGCCAACGGCACCGACCGCGTGACCGCCGACCTCATGGGTATGCTGGGCACTGTCATCAACTCGCTGGCGCTGTCCAACGCGATCACCAGGGCAGGGGTCAAGTCCAAGGTTTTCAGCGCCGTGAGCATGCCCTCCGTCGCCGACACTTTCACCGCCCGCGCAGCCAAGGCTGCCCTCGAAGAGGGCTACGTGGTCGTGCTTGCCGGCGGTACCGGCAACCCGTTCTTCACCACCGATACCGCGGCGGCACTCAAGGCGATCGAGCTCGATTGCGACGTGCTGCTCAAGGGCACGAAGGTTGACGGCGTCTATTCGGAAGATCCGTTCAAGAACCCCGACGCCAAGCGCTTCGACACGATCAGCCATGAAGAGGTGATCGCCCGGAACCTGCGCGTCATGGATACGGCGGCCTTCGCGCTTGCCCGCGATAACGGCTTGCCGATATTAGTTTATGCGCTTGACGACAAGGAAGGCCTGGCAGGCGTCCTTGAAGGCCGTACGCGCTCTACGCGCGTCGGCTGACCGCGTGTGAAACCAGTGAGGAATTAAACAATGGCAGAAACCTTTTCGCTCGAGGCTCTCAAGACGCGCATGCAGAAGTCGATCGCCTCGCTCAAGGAAGAGCTTGCGGGCCTTCGTACCGGCCGCGCCAGCGCCAGCCTCCTCGAGCCGATCACGGTTGAAGCCTATGGCGCGCGCATGCCGCTTACCCAGCTCGCCACGGTCACCGTGCCTGAGCCGCGCATGCTCAGTGTCCAGGTCTGGGATCGCTCGATGGCCAGTGCCGTCGAACGCGCCATCCGCGACAGCGGTCTTGGCCTCAACCCTGCTAGCGAAGGCACGGTCATCCGTGTGCCGCTTCCGGAATTGAACCAGGAACGCCGCAAGGAACTCACAAAGGTCGCCCACAATTATGCCGAGCAGGCGCGCGTTGCCGTTCGCCATATCCGTCGCGACGGCATGGACCTGCTCAAGAAGCTGGAAAAAGATGGCGACATGAGCCAGGACGACAGCCGCGGTAAGTCCGATCTGGTGCAGAAGGCCACTGACTCCGCCGTGGCCGAGATCGACCAGATCGTTGCGACTAAAGAACAGGAAATCATGCAGGTTTAGGCTGCAGCCGACCGGCCCGGAATTCATCAGGAATCCCATGTCCACCGACCCCGCCATCGACAGCGAGTTGCGCCAGAGGCCCGGGCTTCGGATTCCGCGGCATCTCGGCGTGATCATGGACGGCAATGGCCGCTGGGCTCGCGCCCGCGGCAAGCCGCGCACCGAAGGCCATATCGCCGGCGTCAAGGCGCTTCGACGGCTGGTCGAATTGTGCATGCGCTACGGGGTCGATCACCTCACGGTCTTCAGTTTCTCCTCCGAGAACTGGACGCGTCCGCGCGATGAAGTGAACTTCATCTTCGGGCTGCTCCGTCGTTTCGTCGCCTCCGACCTCGAAAAGCTGATGCGGAACAACGTCCAGGTGCGGATCATCGGTTCGCGCCAGGGCCTGGATGAATCCCTGCAGCGGCTTATCGCCGAGGTCGAGGCAAAGACGGCCGCCAATACCGGCCTGCAGCTCGTCGTGGCCTTCAACTACGGCGGCAAGGCCGAGATTACTGAAGCCATGCGCTCGATCGCGCGCGATGTCGCGGCGGGCCGGATCGCGCCCGACGCGATTACCGAGGCGACGGTGGAGCAGGCGCTCTATACCTCCGGGATCCCGGATCCTGACATCATCATCCGCACCAGCGGCGAGCGGCGGTTTTCGAACTTCCTGCTCTGGCAGAGCGCTTATTCCGAACTCATCTTCGTGGAAGAGAACTGGCCGGATTTCGACGAAAGCACGTTCGTGCGCGTCCTCGAAGAATATGCGAGCCGTGAGCGGCGGTTTGGCGGGATAGAGGCAGTCACTTGAGTTCAAAGGGCGATCCCGGGGCCGAATCTTCGACTTCTCGCCGGTCCTGGTCCGACCTCGGACCGCGTTTAGGCTCCGCTTTCGTACTGCTTCCGCTGACGGCGCTAAGTCTTTATCTCGGTGGCTATATCTTTGCCCTGACCGTAGGCATCGTCTTTGCTGGCGCCTATCGCGAATGGGAGCAGATGGTGGCGCGTGCCCCCATTTCGATCCCCGGAGCGATCACGGTCGGGCTCGTTGCGCTTTCGGGCGTGATCTACCCCGTCTGGGGCCTCGCCGGTTCGGCTGGCGTTATCGCCCTCGCTATCGTCATAGCGGTTCTGTTCGGTGGGGAAGGGCGTCTGTGGCGTGCTGCAGGCCTTGCCTTCTTCGGTCTCGTGATCTTCGCCGTGATCGCCATGCGCGGCACGGGCTGGGAAGGCGTGCAGGCGGGTGTGTTCCTCGCCGTTACCGTCTGGATGACCGATTCCGCTGCCTTCTTTACGGGCCGCCAGATCGGTGGCGAAAAGCTGGCGCCGGTGATTTCTCCCTCCAAGACCTGGTCGGGCGCCCTTGGCGGCCTGGCGCTTGGCTCTACGGCCGGATTCCTCGTCTGGCTGGTAGTGACGGATTCTCCCTGGTGGATCGGCGCGATCCTGGCGGTAACGATCAGCCTGCTGGGTCAGATCGGCGACCTCACGGAAAGCGCCATCAAGCGCAATTTCCGTATCAAGGATAGCGGCGACATTATTCCCGGCCATGGGGGCTTGATGGACCGGCTCGACAGCCTCACATTCGGCGTGATCTTCGTGTTGATCGTCGGGTTCCTGCATGCAGGGCTCGACGACGTCGCCGTCGGCCTGCTGCATTGGTAGCCAAGGCGCGCCTATCCTAAGGACAGTTCATGCTGCCGTCGTTCTTCACCACCCTCCTGTCCTTCCTGGTCGTGCTGACCGTCATCGTCTTCGTGCACGAGATGGGGCACTACCTGGTGGCGCGGTGGAACAAGATCGCCATCCAGACCTTCTCGATCGGCTTCGGTCCCGAGCTCTTCGGCTGGAACGACAAGCACGGAACGCGCTGGCGTATCTCGGCAATTCCACTTGGCGGCTATGTCCGCTTCGTTGGCGACATGAACGCGACGAGCGCCTTGCCCGATGACGACGTCATCGCCAATGCCAGCCCGGAGCTGCGCGAAAGGCTCTTCGTCAACAAGAATGTCTGGCAACGCATCGCGGTGGTGATCGCAGGGCCGCTGGCCAACGTCATCCTCACCTTCCTTATTCTCTATGCACTGCTGCTCGGCTATGGCCGCTACACTATCCCGCCAGTGATCGGCAATGTGATGGCAGGCTCGGTTGCTGCCGAAGTAGGCCTCGAGCCGGGTGACAAGATTCTCTCCGTCGATGGCTTCGCGGTTCGCGGCTTCGAGGACTTCCAGCGCCTGGTCGCAACGGCGCCGCAGCGCCCCGTGACGATCGTGCTCGATCGCACGGGTGTGGAAAAAACTATCGTTGCCGTGCCCGAGGCCGCCGAAACCACCGACCGGTTCGGCAAGACCCATCGCATCGGCCGGCTCGGCGTGAGCAGGGATGTGGAGAACGCCGACGTGACACTTTACCGGCCCGGCCCGGTGGAAGCGGTCGGCATGACGTTCGAGGAGATCCGCTTCATCGTCGACCGCACGGTCGCCTTTATCGGTGACTTCTTCGTGGGCAGGGGAGACCGCGAGCAGCTCGGCGGTCCGGTCAAGGTGGCGCAGGTTTCCGGCGAAGTGGCGACGTTGGGCTTTGCGGCCTTCGTCAACCTCATCGCGATGATCTCGCTCAATATCGGAGTCTTTAACCTTCTGCCGGTGCCCATGCTCGACGGCGGACACCTCGTCTACTATCTCATCGAGGCGGTTCGGGGACGGCCGCTGAGTCAGCGCGTGCAAGAGGTGGGTTTCCGCATTGGACTCGCGCTGGTTTTCACGCTCACCATCTTCACGCTGGTGAACGATCTGCTCTAACGCCTTGGTAACCATTATTTCCGGGGTGTTGCACGGATGCACGCGCCCCAATGTTTTGGTAACCGAACCGGCGTTTGCGCCTTGCCCTTGGTTAAAAAAACAGTAAAACCGTTCAATGAGTAAGCGTGGGGCAGCTCGTCTGGGGCGATTCCATGCGTCTGGTCGCATGAGGCAATAAGAAACATGATTGATCCCACCAAGCTGATGCGCGGCGTGTTTGTGGCGCTGGCCTTGTTTGCCGCGGGTTCCCTGCCAGGGGCTGGCGGTGCAATCGTCGGGGTCCAGCAGGTGCAGGCGCAGTCCAAAGCGCCGCTGATCGCCTCCGTTCTCTTCGATGGCAACCGGCGATTCTCCGATGCGCAGTTGCTGACCATGGTCGATACCGCCACTCGCGGTACCTACTCGGCCCAGGGTGTGGCGTCTGATGCCGAAAGCATCCGCCTCGCTTATGACAAGGCCGGTTTCAACAACGTCACCGTGACCCCCAAGGTCGAGAACGTGGAAGGTGGCCGTGTTCGCGTGACCTTCGTCGTCAACGAAGGCAACCGCGCCGGCATCGCCGCGATCAACTTCACGGGCAACAATGCCGTCAACGGCGGCACGCTCAAGGGCGTGATCCGCACCAAGGAAAGCGGCTTCCTGAGCTGGCTCTTCCGTGACGACAACTATGACGAGCAGCAGCTCGCCGTCGACCGCGACCTCATCCGTCTCTACTACGCCAACCACGGTTACCCTGATACGCAGGTGACCTCGGTCGGCGAGTTCGATGCGGCTCGCAACGCCTACTTCATCAATTTCACGATCAACGAAGGCGAGCGCTACGCGTTCGGTAACGTTGGTATCGAGACCAGCATCCCGGGCCTCAACACCAATTCCCTCAAGGGGACGGTGAAGACGGGGCAGGGCTCGCGCTACTCCTATGTCGATCTGCAGAAGACCGTCGAGCAGATGGCTCTCGATGCGACCGACCAGGGCTACTCCTTCGCCGACGTGCGTCCGCGCCTCGATCGCGACCCGGCCAGCAAGACCTTCAACGTTACCTACCTCGTTGACGAAGGTCCGCGTGTCTATGTCGAGCGCGTCAATATCACCGGCAACCAGAAGACCCGCGACTTCGTGATCCGTCGTGAGCTGTCCTTCGCTGAAGGCGACCCCTTCAACCGCTCCGTGGTTCTGCGTGGAAAGCGTTCGATCGAAGCTCTTGGCTTCTTCAAGGCGGTCGATATCACCACCGAACCAGGCAGCGCTGCCGACAAGGTCGTGATCAACATCAACGTTGTCGAACAGTCGACCGGCGAGTATGGCCTGACGGCTGGTTACTCGACCAACGACGGCCTTCTTGGCGAAATCTCGGTGACTGAGCGTAACTTCCTTGGTCGTGGCCAGTACGTCCGTGCCTCCATCGGCGCTACGGCGGGCCTCGGCGATGGTCAGAACGGTGGTCGCACGTTCGACTTCTCGTTCACCGAGCCGCGCTTCATGGGCCTCAAGATGTCCGCTGGCGTGGACGCCTACTACCGTGTCATTGCCGAGCCGACCAGCTCGACCTCGACCTACTATGGCTACACTGCTACCGGCGGCCAGCTCCGCTTCGGCGTGCCGATCACCCGTGACCTCTCTGCGACCATCTTCACCGGTCTCGAACACAAGACGTTCTCCACGTCGAATGTCGATGGCGGTCGGTTGGCCTCCCAGATCGTCACCGATGGTGAGGTTCGTAACAAGGCTTGGCTCGGTTATACGCTGACCTACAACATCCTTGACGACCAGAAGGCTCCGACGAACGGTCTGATCGCCACCTTCACTCAGCAGTATGTCGGCTGGGATGTGAACTACGTGAAGTCGGAAGCTCGTGCCCGCTATTTCGTCCCGCTGATGGAAGACAGTGGCATCGTGGGCAGCATCCGCGGTACTGCAGGCATCATCAACAACCTAAGCGATGGTGAAGTGTCGGCAACGGAAGCTTTCCCGCTCGGCTCGACCCTCGTGCGCGGTTTCCAGGGCCGTGGCGTTGGCCCGCGCCTCCAGTCGGGTGAATTCCTCGGCGCCACGATGTATGCTGGCCTCTCGGCGGAAATCGAGTTCCCGATCCCGGTTATTCCGGAGACCTACGGCCTGCGTGGCGCGGTCTGGGCAGACGCTGCCTGGATTGATGGCACCCCGGCTTTCCTTGCTGGCTCGGTTGATCCGGATAGCGTGGACCAGAAGTTCAAGAGCTCGATCGGTGCCTCGCTCATCTGGAACTCGCCGTTCGGCCCGCTGCGTGGCGATTTCGCCTACGTCCTCAACAAGGCGACCAGCGACCGTACGCAGGTGTTCTCGCTCACGCTCTCGACCTTGCTCTAATCGGCATAGCGTGAGAAACCAATCGAAGCCGCGGTGCGCCGCGGCTTCTTTTTTTCAAAGTTGATCAATGGTCGATACCCGATTTCACGCGTCTTCAGGGCCTGCCTCACTCAGCCAGCTCATGGCTGCGACGAGCCGTTCGGTCGAGGCTTCGCGCTCGACGGATCTGCTGATCGCCGGAGCAGACGAACTTTCAATCGCCGGACCGAGCGAACTCGCCCTGGCGGCGCATAACGATTATGCCGAGGACCTGCGCCAGACCGATGCCGGCGCAGTCGTCGTAACGCCTGCGCTGTTGGAACTGGTACCCGCGGGCACGATTGCGCTCGTGACCGAGCAGGCGCACGATGTCTTCGCCGACATGCTGGACTGGCTTTATCCCCAGGATACGCGCTCGATCATCAAGGCCGGTCTGGGCCAGGGGGAACCGATAATCGAGGAAAACGTGCTGATCGGCGCAAACGTCTCGATCGGCCCGAATGTCGAGATCGGCCGCAACACGGTGATCGGCGCCAATACCGTTATCGGGGCGGGCGTCACCATCGGCCGCGATTGCGTGATCGCCTCGAACGTTACAATCGACTGTACCTATCTCGGCAACAAGGTGGTGGTGCACCCGGGCGCGCGTCTCGGCACGGAAGGCTTTGGCTGGCTGGGCCTGGCCCGCAGCAACCGCAAGGTGCCGCAGCTCGGGCGCGTGATCGTGCAGGACAGCGTCGAGATCGGCGCAAACACCACGATCGACCGCGGCGCGCTTGGTGACACCGTGATCGGCGAAGGCACCAAGATCGATAACCTCGTGCAGATCGGGCACAATTGCCGAATCGGGCGTTATTGCCTGATAGCTGCGATGAGCGGGCTTTCGGGTTCGACCATCGTCGAAGACGGCGTTCTCCTGGGCGGGGGCGTAGGGACTTCCGGCCACCTCACCATCGGCGCAGGCTCGATGGTGCATGGCAGGGCCGCGGTCACCAAGGACTGGCCAGCCGGTTCCAAGCTTGCAGGCGCTCCGGCGCAGGATATAAGGGACTTCTGGCGCGAAATCGCGGTCGTGCGGCGATTGACCAAAGGGGAGAAGCGTTGATGGATACCAGTGTGATGGAGCAGCCGGTGGAAAAGGCCGAACTCAACAGTCTGGACATCGCGAGGATTCTCGAGTGCCTCCCGCATCGCTATCCGTTCCTGATGATCGACCGCATCATCAACATGAACGGCGATGACAGCGCCGTCGGCGTCAAGAACGTGACGTTCAATGAGCCGATCTTCCAAGGCCATTTTCCGGGCAAGCCGATCTTCCCGGGTGTCCTCATCATCGAAGGCATGGCCCAGACCGCCGGCGCGACCGTGATCGCGCACGACGCTAAGACGGGCGGCGGCAAGAGCATCGTTCTGCTGCTCACCATCGATAAGGCCAAGTTCCGCAAGCCGGCGGAGCCTGGAGACCGTATCGAATACCATATCCGCAAGATTCAGCGCCGCCGCTCGGTCGGCCGCTACGAGGCCAAGGCAATGGTCGACGGAACGGTCATCGCCGAAGCCGAAATCGGCGCCATGATCGTCGGGGAATAGAAGTTGGCCGTTCCAGTTCATCAGCCAGAAGGCACCACCGTCATCCATCCCACCGCTATCATTGCGCCGGGTGCCAAGATCGGCACCGGCGTGAAGATCGGGCCATACTGCGTCGTTGAAGACTCGGTAACGCTGCACGACGGTGTTGAACTGGTTTCCCACGTGGCCATTGCCGGTCACACGGATATCGGCGCCAATTCGATTATCTATCCGTTCGCCTCGGTCGGGCACCCGCCGCAGGATCTCAAGTATCGTGGAGAGCCCAGCCGCCTCATCATCGGCGAGCGCACGGTGATCCGCGAGAATACCACCATCAACCCCGGCACGGCCGGTGGCGGGATGGAAACGAGCATCGGCGATGATTGCCTGATCATGGCCAGCGCGCATGTCGCCCATGACTGCAAGATCGGCAATCACGTCGTCTTGGCCAACTACGTGGCCATTGCCGGTCATTGCGTGGTGGAAGACTATGTCCGCTTCGGCGGCATCTGCGGCGTCCATCAGTTTGTGCGTATTGGCAAGCATGCTTTCATCGGCGCGCAGAGCATGGTCGATGGCGACGTCATTCCCTACGGCATGGCCGTGGGCAACCGTGCGAACCTGGCGGGGCTAAACCTCGTCGGCCTCAAGCGCTCGGGCTTTGATCGTGAGGCGATCCATACGCTGCGCGCGGCCTATCGCATGATCTTCTCGAGCGAGGGCACGCTGCTGGAGCGCGTCGAAGACGCCGCCGAGATGTTCAAGGCGGCACCGATGGTGCAGGACGTGGTCAGCTTCATTGCTGCCGCTGCCGATCGTCCGATCTGCCTGCCGCGCAACGGTCACCACGAAGAATAATGGCCAAACGCCTTTCCGTCTTTGCCGGCACGGGCGATCTCGTGCCGCATGCGGTCGAGGCGGCGCTCAAGGCCGGCTACAAGGTGCAAGTCCTGGCGCTTACGCCCAGGACCGACCTTGCCGGCGTCAAGGTCATCAATGCAGACCTCGGCAATCCGCTTGGGCTCATCTGGAACCTCAAGATATTCCGCACCAGCCACGTGGTGCTGGCGGGCGGCATCACGCTGACCGATGGGCAGCGCGAAGGCCTGGCAAAATTCGCCAACAACAATTCTGATCGCCCGTCCGGCGCGTCATCCCAGGCGCTCGGCGATGCAGCGCTGACGGGGCTGGCGACGGTGCTCAAGAAGATGACTGGTGCCGATCTGGTCGGCGTGCACGAAATCGCGCCTGACCTCTTGGCCGAAAAAGGCCTTCTTGCTGGCCCTGCGCTGACCGATGAACAGTCGCGCTCGGCGGCTTTCGCGCTACGCATGGCACGGGAAATCGGGCGGCTGGATATTGGTCAAGCCGTCGTCGTGGTCGGCGAACACGTGATATCGGCCGAGGACATCAGCGGCACCGATGGCCTTCTGGCGCGAGTTGGCGGCTATCATGCCAAAGGCCTGGCCGGTGGTGGCGATGCGCCGCTCGTGCTGGCCAAGGCAGTGAAGCCGCAGCAGCCACTCTTTGCTGACTTGCCGGCCATCGGGCCGGATACCGTGACGAATGCCAAGGCTGCGGGCGTTTCCATCGTCGCCGTCGAGGCCGGCAAGAGCATTGTTATCGAGCGCGAACGGCTGATCGCGGCGGCGGAGCGTGAAAATATCTCCGTCGTCGGCATGACCATCGATGGCTGACCCGCTCAAGCTCTTCATCCTGGCGGGGGAACCGTCCGGCGACCGTATCGCTGCCGATCTCGTGCGGAGGCTGCGCGAACGCAGTGATCTGGCGCTTGTCGGCGTCGGTGGGCAGGAGCTGACGGCCGTGGGCTTGGCCTCCATCTACCCGATGAGCGATCTGGCGGTGATGGGCATTCGAGATGTCATCCTGCGCCTGCCGCTGCTTTTCTGGCGTATCAGCCAGACCGCCCGCGCCATCCGCGCGGCGGACCCGGATATCGTCGTGCTGGTCGACGCGCAGGAGTTTTCCGAACGTGTCGCGAAAAGCCTGCGCAAGTCAGGCTGGACCAAGCCGATCATTCTTTACGTAGCTCCGTCCGTCTGGGCGCGCCATCCCGAGCGCGCCGCTCGGATCAAGCCGCTTTTCAACGAGGTGCTGGCGGTATTGCCGTTCGAACCGGCTGCGATGCGACGGCTGGGCGGACCACCGACTTCCTATGTCGGCCATCCAGCATTGAAGGAAGCGGGCCGCTACGCCGGTGGCCACAAGGTAGCGCTGCTGCCGGGAAGCCGGGCAGGGGAACTGCGGCGGCACATGCCATTGTTGCGTAGTGTCGCCGAGATGCTGGGCGGTCGGTTCGGCATCGAGGAGTTCTTCATTCCGACGCTGCCTATCCATGCCGAGCGACTGAGGGCCGAGGTCGCAACCTGGTCGGTACCGGTGCGTATCGCGCCGGATCGCAACGAGCGGCGAGAGCTCTACCAGCAGTCCATGTTTGCCATCTGCACGTCGGGAACTGCGACGCTTGAGATTGCGCTCGCCGGCGTGCCGATGATCATCCCCTATGTGATGGAAGGGGCGCAGGCGGCGTTCTACGAGCGGGCGGGCCGGCCGAACGTTGGGCTGCCCAACATCATCCTCGACGCCAGCGTGGCGCCAGAGCTTATTCTGCCGGCAGTGCTGCCGTCGCCGGTACTGGGAGCAGCAGAGGCCATTCTGGGTGACCCCGACAAGCAGACCGCGCAGCGAGAGGCCTATGCACTGCTGCGCCGGATGATGGAAGAGGGGCTGCCCGATGCTCCGCGGGAAGACCCGGCAGATCGGGTGCTTTCACATATACAGAAGCGGCTGGCTTAGGTCAGCGCCGGCTATTTCACGTATTTGAAGTGTCTTGGCGTCGACCGCTTGGGCGATCCGTGCAGGCTGCCTGAGCTCTTGTTGGGTGCGGGCGTCGACGTTGAGAGCAAAGCTCAATCAAGGTCACGAGGGCCACAGTCTGCGAGTGGGGCCGTCCCCCTTGTTCCCTCCCCAAAAGGGGGAGGGAGACGTGGATGCAGGACCGAAGTCAGAAAGACTATTCGCGGTCGATGAGCGGCTTGTAATCGCGCGTGACGGCTCCGTCGTAGAGCTGACGCGGGCGGCCGATCTTCTTCTGCGGGTCGGCGATCATTTCCTTCCACTGCGCGATCCAGCCTACGGTACGGCTGAGCGCGAAGATGGCGGTGAACATCGAGGTCGGGAAGCCGATGGCATCGAGAATGATGCCCGAGTAGAAATCGACGTTCGGGTAGAGCTTACGCTCGATGAAGTAGGGATCGGAAAGCGCGATCTTTTCGAGTTCCTGCGCCACCTGCAGCGTCGGGTTGTTCTCGACGCCCATCAGCGCGAGAACTTCCTTGGCCGTATCCTGCATCACCTTGGCGCGCGGGTCGTAGTTCTTGTAGACGCGGTGGCCGAAGCCCATCAGGCGCACGCCGCTGTTCTTGTCCTTCGCCTTGGCGATGAACTCCGGAATGCGGTCGACTGTGCCGATTTCGCGCAGCATGTTAAGCGCCGCTTCGTTGGCGCCGCCATGGGCAGGGCCCCAGAGGCAGGCCACGCCGGCTGCGATACAGGCGAAGGGGTTGGCGTCCGAGGAGCCGGCAAGGCGAACGGTCGAGGTCGAGGCGTTCTGCTCATGGTCGGCATGGAGCGTGAAGATGAGGTCGAGCGCCCGGGCGATGACCGGGTTGACCACATATTCCTCGGCGGGAACCGAGAAGCACATGCGCAGGAAGTTCGATGAATAGTCGAGGTCGTTGCGCGGATAGACGAAGGGCTGGCCCACGGAATATTTGTAGGCCATGGCCACGATCGTCGGGATCTTGGCAATCATGCGGATCGAGGCGATCTCGCGCTGCTGAGCGTCCGAGATGTCGATCGAGTCGTGGTAGAAGGCCGCCATGGCGCCGACCACGCCGCAGACCACGGCCATCGGGTGCGCGTCGCGACGGAAGCCACGGAAGAAGTAGTGGATCTGCTCGTGCACCATGGTGTGGCGCGTCACGCGATCCTTGAAGTCATTGAGCTGCCAGGCATTGGGGAGCTCGCCGTAGAGCAGCAGGTAGCAGACTTCGAGGTAATTGCTCTTTTCGGCAAGCTGCTCGATCGGGTAACCCCGGTACATCAGCTCGCCCTTGTCGCCATCGATATAGGTGATCGAGGAATCGCAGGCTGCGGTCGAGGTGAAACCCGGATCGTAAGTGAACATGCCCGTCTTGGCGTAGAGCGATCGGATATCGATCACGTCCGGCCCGACGGTGCCATGCAGCACAGGAAACTCGAAGGTTTGGTCCCCCACAACGAGTTTTGCGACTTCCTCAGCCATATTGTTCTCCTTGGCGATCTCACCCGGCCGGGCAGGCCGGATGAGGCAGGCTTGCTGACACTTTCAGCGGGTTGGGAGTATCCGATTTACCCCACCCATGCAACAAAACGTCGCGCCCCCAGCGCCTAGACTTCAGGAGGACATTACCTGGTCGGAAAGACGATCCAGCGCTTCCTGCTTGCCGATCAGAACCATCACTTCGAAGATGCCGGGGGAGACCGTGCGACCGGTCAGGGCCGCGCGTAGTGGCTGGGCGACCTTGCCCAGCTTGAGACCGCGCGCTTCGGCGAAGGCACGGGCCGCCGCGTCGATTGCCGAGACCGACCAATCGTTGAGACCACGCAGGATTTCAGCGAAATCGCCGATCATCGCGCGCGACTCTGGCGTGAGCTGGCTCGAGGCCGATTCATCGATCGGCAGCGGACGCTGTGCGTAGATAAACTGAGCCAGATCAATCAGTTCAAGCACCGTCTTGGCACGCGGCTGCAACTCGGGGAGGGCTGCGAGCACTGTGTCCTTGTTTTGCGACAGGCCAACGACATCGGCATTGCGCGCCACTTCCTCGGCGGTCTCAAGCATGATCGTGTAGAGACGCTCGGGCGAAGCCTCGCGAATGTAATGGCCGTTGATGTTCTCGAGCTTCACGAAGTCGAAGCGCGCCGCGCCCTTGTTGAGGGCATCGAGCGAGAACCAGTCGACCATCTGGTCGGTGGTGAAGATTTCGTCGTCGCCGTGCGACCAGCCGAGGCGCGCCAGGTAATTGCGCATCGCCTCGGGCAGGTACCCCATCTGGCGATAGGCCTCGACGCCCAGCGCGCCGTGGCGCTTGGAAAGCTTGGCGCCATCCGGGCCGTGGATGAGCGGAATATGCGCCATCTCCGGCACTTCCCAGCCCATGCCCTGGTAGATCACGATCTGGCGCGCAGCATTGGTCAGGTGGTCGTCGCCGCGAATGATATGGGTCACGCCCATGTCGTGGTCGTCCACCACCACCGCGAGCATGTAAGTCGGCGTGCCGTCCGAGCGCAGGATGATGAAGTCGTCGAGGTTCTCGGCCTTGAAGACCACCTTGCCCTGCACATGGTCCTCAACGACGATCTCGCCGGACAGCGGGGCCTTGATGCGGATGACCGGGGCTACGCCCTCGGGCGCCTCCGAGGGATCGCGGTCGCGCCAGTAGCCGTTGTAGCGCGGAGGCTTGCCGGCGGCGCGGGCCTCCTCGCGCATCTGGTTCAGTTCCTCGGGCGAGCAATAGCATTTGTAGGCCATGCCGCGCTCGAGCAGCTCGTGGGCGACCTCGGCGTGGCGCGCGGCGCGGCTGAACTGGAGGATCGGATCGCCGTCCCAGTCGAGGCCCAGCCAGCGCAGGCCGTCATAGATCGCCTCGATGGCAGCTTCCGTCGAGCGTTCACGGTCGGTGTCCTCGATACGCAGCAGCATCTTGCCGCCCGTATGTCGTGAAAAAGCCCAATTGAACAAAGCCGTCCGAGCACCACCAATATGCAGGTAACCGGTGGGCGAGGGGGCAAAACGGGTGACGACGGGCTTGGACATGGCTCGCGATGGGAATGGAGAAACAATCGGCCCCGTGTGTATCACAGGACCGGCCCAGTGCAAGGGCGGCCTCTTCCCATGAGCCAGGTGATCGATGCGCCAGTACGCATTTCCACCGAGCCCTCGCGGTTCGTCGAGGACGCGCCGCGCTCGAACCTCCCGGTCGCCGGGCGGCCCAAGGCACGGGCGCCCACACTTGCGACCGCATTGTCGGACTCGCTCGAAGAGCGCCGTATTTTTATCCTGGCGCCTTTCGCAATGATCGCGGGGCTGATTGCGTCGCTTGAAACGGCTTCATACCCCGAGCCGTTGATGCTGGGCGCGGGGGCTGCGGTCATCGCACTTGTACTCGTGCTCGGGCGGGGCTCGATCCGCGTATTGCGGGTAGCGTGCCTCGCTGCCGCTTTCTGGACCGGCTTTTCGCTGTTCAGCGTGCATGGCGCATTGTTCGGCACGCCGATGCTCACGCGTCCGGCCTACGGCGCGTTCGAGGCGCGAGTGGATGAGATTCTCTCGAAGGCCGATGGCGAACAGCGGATTGTGGTGTCCCGAATTACGCCGCTGGAGGGAGCAAAGCCGGTGGACATCCGACGCGCGCGCGTCTTCGTGCGGAAGGGACCCGATCTCGAGCCGGGCGACGTAATCTCGGCTCCATTTCGCTTCTACCAGGTGCCTGGGCCGGCGGTGCCAGGCGCGTTCGACGCACAGTTCCACTCCTACTTCGACGGTATCGGCGCTTACGGCACTACCAACGCGCCGCCGGTGATCGTCAATCAAGGCAGCGACGCGCTACCGGAGCGGATCATCGAGAATGTGCGACGAGGCATCGCCGCGCGGATCGACGGTGTGTTGGCTGAACCGTCGGCGGGCATTGCCCGGGCTGTGATCAATGGCGACCAGAGCGCGGTTACCGACGAGGCGCGCGAGGTGATGTCGACGGCCGGCCTGGCGCACGTGCTCTCGATTTCGGGGCTGCACCTGACGCTTGTGGCTGGTGGCGTTTATTTCGTCCTGAGATTGCTGTTCGCGGCGGCGGGCTGGATGCGGTCGGTGAAGGCAATAGCTGCCATCGGAGGCATGACCTCGGCCGTGCTCTACTACTCGATTTCCGGCGGCAACGTCGCAGCCTTGCGTTCGACGATCATGATTCTGCTGGTCTTCGGCGCCATCGTGGCCGGGCGGCGCGCGCTGACCATGCGGAATGTGGCCATTGCCGGCCTGATCGTCATCCTGAGCGATCCAGCGAGCGTCTTCCGCCCGAGCTTCCAACTCTCATTCTCGGCAGTTATCGCGCTGGTCGGCGCCTATGAAGTGCATATCGGTGGCGGGCGGCACAACCAAGGACGGGGCAGGCGGCTGCTGAACTATTTCCTCGGCATCGCGGCGACCAGCTTTGTCGCGGGCGCGGCGACATTGCTGTTCTCGGTCTACCACTTCCAGCAAACCTCTCCGCTTGGCGTCGTCGGCAATCTCGTTTCGTTGCCGCTGGTGGGCTTCATCATGATGCCCGCGGCGCTTCTGGGTGTCCTCGCCATGCCGCTCGGCCTGGAATGGCTTCCCGTTACGGTCATGGGCTGGTCGGTCGACCGCATGCTGGATTGCGCGGCGCTCGTGGCGACCTATAGCCGCCACATCAGCGCGAGCCCCCTACTGACACCGTTGGCCCTCGCTATTGGGCTGGCGGGCCTGGCCTGGTTCGCTTTCTTCAAGACGCGCTGGCGACTGCTGGGGCCTGTCCTCGTAGCAATAACGGTGCCGCTCTTCGCCATCGACCGTCCACCGGACGTGTTGATTGCCGACACGACGCAGGCATTGGCCTTCCGCGGCCCTGACGGCCTTGCGCTTGCCACCGGCAAGCCTGGCTCATTCGCAGTGCAGATATGGGAGGACACTTATTCGGAGCCGATCGAGAAGGCTACGAGCGGCGTCGCCTGCGATTCCCTCGGCTGTATCGCTGAGGCGGCCGGTGGCTATCGGATTGCCGTCGTGCGCGATGCGGCCGCGTTCGGCGAGGATTGCGCGGCAGTTGATCTCGTCGTTACGCGTCTCTACGCGCCCGCCTATTGCCGGAGCGAGGCGACGGTGATCGACGCGGGTGATCTGCGTCGCGGCGGTGTGCATTGGCTGAAATGGCTGGGGGGCGGCTTTGAAGTCCGCCCCGCCATTGTCGATCTCAACCGGCCTTGGCGAGTCGTGCCACGGTGACCCCGGCCGGGCCCATGCTTTCCGATCCGACTACGTATTCCGTCTCGTCGTCCGCGCGCGTTAGCGTGGCCGACGTCGAACCGTAGTTGAAATAGACACGGAAGCCGTCGCGTACGCGGCAGCGCACGCCCGCGGGCAGGTTGAGGGTGGGCAGATCGGCCTCGTCGAGCATGCGATCGATGACGCGCTGCATCAGTGCGCGGTCGCCGCTGGCCGCGAGGTAGAAGAGCTTGCCCTGCGAAACGAGGACGGGAAAGCCCTCCACATCCTCGAGCTCCACGGCCGCGCGTGTTTCGAGCCGTTCGCGCCAGTGACGCACCGCGCCGCCGCCGCGCACCGAAACCTCGATAGCGGGGTTTGTGCTGTCGACCCGCACGACCCTGGCATCGAGCATGTTGCGCGGCAGGTCGGGTGCCAGCGCCTGCGGAATGGTGAAGTTCCCGGTCTTCGAACCTGTGCGCGGCCCGATCAGCAGGTGACCTTCGTAATTCGCAATGGCTGTACGCAGCTTGTCGTTCCAGGCGAAGAGCGCCGGAATGATGACGAGGTCATAGCCTTCGAAGGTGTCCGTCTGGGCCGAGAGAATGTCGACATCCACCCCGCGCTTGCGCAGCGGAACATAGGCTGCACGCACATGGGCGTGGTGCGAAAAGCCCTTGGCCTGTGGCTGCACTTCCCAGGCCCATTCGCTTTCATAGTCATAGACGATGGCCACGCGCGCCTTGCGCGCCTCGCCGGCAATGCCGGTGGCCGCGAGCTCGCGCGAAACCTGCATGGCCTCGTGATAGGCCGGCGCCGGCTCGCTATCGGGACGCAGCAGGCCGGCATGCATCTGCTCCTGCGCGGAGTGATATTGCCGCCAGCGGAAATAGGAGACGACCTCGGCGCCATGGGCGAAGGCCTCCCATGCCCAGAGCCGGGCCATGCCGGGCAGGGGGTCGGGATTGTAGCTGGCCCAGTTCACGGGGCCGGGTTGCTGCTCCATGATCCACCAGCGGCCACGGCCGACGGCGCGATAGATATCGTGCTGCAGGCCCTGAGCGTCGGGCTCGCCCTGCCGCATAAACTGCGCCTTGACCTCGGCGCTCTCGTCGCTGACGTCGAGGTGCCCAAGCGGATAGGAATCCCAGCTTGCGACATCGAGCGTCTTGGCAACCTCGAAATGGTCGAACGCCGTGAAGCGGCCCATGAAGTTATGGATCACGGGCAGATCCGGGCGGGCCGCCTTGAGCAGGTCGAACTGCACCTTGTTGAAAGCCGCGACCTGATCGGACGAATAGCGCCGGAAATCCAGCGTCGCATTTGGGTTCGGCTCGGTGACCGTCAGCAGCGGCAGGTCGATCTGGTCGAAGTCGTTATACTCCATCGACCAGAAGATATTGCCCCAGGCTTCGTTGAGCGCGTCGATCGAGCCGTAGCGCGCCTTGAGCCAGGTGCGGAAACCCAATCGGGCCGCTTCCGAATAAGAGCACGTGGTGTCATGGCAGCCATATTCGTTGTCGGTCTGCCAGCCGCCGAGCGAGGGATGCTGGCCGACATGCTCGATAAGGAGACGCGTAATGCGCGCCGATTCCTCGCGATAGCCGAGATGCGAGAAGCAATAGTGCCGGCGCGAGCCGAAATTGCGCGGCCGGCCGTTGGCATCGACGGCGACCATGTCTGGATGTTTGTCCATCATCCAGCGCGGCGGCGTCGCCGTAGGCGTGCCGACGATCACCTTGAGGCCGTGGCGGCCCAGCGTATCCATGGCGCGCACCATCCAGCCGAAATCCAGCTCGCCAGGACGCGGTTCGAGCTTGGACCAGGCGAACTCGCCGATGCGCACATAGGTGATCCCGACCTCGGCCATCCGGGCGGCATCGCTTTCCCAGCGCTCTTCCGGCCAATGTTCGGGGTAGTAGCAGACGCCGAGTGTGGGCTTGGACATTCGAAGCGAGCTTTCAGAGCTTGAGCAGGGGTTCAGGAAGGCCGGCGACGTCGGTTTCGAGGGCGAAGACGCTGCCGGCATGCACGTCGGCGGCCAGTTCCTCGGGTGACATGTGTTCGCGGGCAGTGGTGATGTAGAGGGTCTTGAAGTCGGCTCCGCCGAAGGCGGGGCAGGTGGGGCGGCTGGTGGGGACCTCGATCACACGGTCGATCGAGCCGTCCGGCGCATGGCGCACCACGCAAAAGCCTTCCCAGCGGGCATTCCAGAGGAAGCCCTCGGAGTCGACCACCGAGCCATCCGGATAGCCGCGATCGATCTCGGCAAAGAGCTGCCAGTCGCCGACCGGAAGGCCCGTTGCCGGATCGATGGCGCGCTTGAGGATCTGCCGCGTCGGCGTGTCGGTGAAATAGGCCGTGCCGCCATCAGGCGAAAAGCAGATGGAATTGGGAATGGTGACACGATCGAACAGCAGCTCGAGGTGGCCGCTGCGATACTGATAGACCGCCCCCGCGCCGACATCGTCATCGCCCCGGCGGCTCATCGTGCCGATCCAGAAGCCGCCGGCCGGATTGACCCGGCTGTCGTTGGAGCGATTGCCGACCTTGTCGGCTTCGAGCGAAGCGAGGAACCGCTTGGTGCCGGCGACGAGATCGAGCTCCACCAGCGCGCCCGCCGTGGCGATCACCAGCTTGTTCTTGTCCACCATCGCGGCGGCCGTCGCGCGATCGTCGAACGTGAAGCGGTCGACGATCCGGCCATCGGCGCTGGCGCTGAACAATGTGTTGTTGAGAATGTCGAACCAGAAGAGCCGCCCGACGAGATGGTTCCAGAACGGGCCTTCGCCCAGTTCGCACCGGCTGTCGATGAAGAGTTCGGCCTTCGTGGTCATAGAGCCTTGTCCCTGTCATAGGCAGTGACCGCCTCGCGGGCCTTCTCGGCGACTTCGGCGGCGGGGCGGCCCGGCTTGTAGAGGAACGTGCCCAGGCCAAAGCCGGTGCAGCCGGCAGCGAAGAATTCGCCGAAATTGCCAGGATGCGCTCCGCCCACGGCATAGACCGGCATGGCGGGCGGCAGGACCGCCTTGATGGCCTTGATGCCCTTCGCCCCCAGCACTTCGGCGGGGAAGAACTTGAGCCCCGTGGCGCCGGCGCGGATGGCCCGGAACGCCTCGGTGGGCGAGAACACGCCCGGATAGGATTTGAGCGTGAGGCGCACGGTCTCCTCGATCACCTTCTTGTTGGCGTCGGGCGAGACGATGAAGGTGCCTCCGGCCTCGGCAACGCCATGGACGTCGCGGCGCGAGAGCACCGTGCCGGCGCCGATCATCGCGTCGCGCTCGAAGGCCTTGCTGGCCAGTTCGATGCTGCGGAAGGCCTCCGGCGAATTGAGTGGCACCTCGATCATGGTGATGCCCGCCTCGATTAGAGCGCGACATACGTCCACGCTCTCGTCCGGTGTAATCCCGCGCAGGATGGCGATGATTTCTCTGCGTTGCGTCATGCTTGTGCCTTTCTGGCGGTCTTGAGCCCGGCAATGGTTGCCTCGGTCGCATCGATGATGCGCCCGATCGCCCCCACTCTGGCCAGCGCCTGGACATAGAGATTGCAAAGGGCAGTGCCGCCGATGAGCGGCACCTCGCCGCCGACGAGCCAGTCCTTTTGGCCGCCGACCTCGGCTCCGATCAGGAGCCCCGAAAGGAAGCCGGCACACCAGGGAGCCGTGCGGCCGGACAGCAGCGAGCCCGCGCGCACTTTGAAGAGCGTAGCGGTAAGCCGCTCGGGGTGCTCGATGCCGATGGCGAGCCCGGCGGCAAAGCCTTCGCTGCGCTCGGGACCATCGAGATCGCCCTGCAGCGAGTGGCGCAGGACAGAGTGGGTCTTGAGAACTTCGAAAAGCTCGCCGGTCATTGCTGTCGTGAAGCGGTCGATCTTTGTGCCGTCGAGCAGCGCCCATTTCGAATGCGTGCCGGGCATGATGACCAGCCCCGAAAAGCCGGGGTGGAGGGCCGAAAGCCCGAGCAACTGGGTCTCCTCGCCGCGCATGACGTCTTCGGCGCCGCTCGCCTTCTGGCAGACGCCGGGCAGGATGCGTGGCTGGAGCTGGCTGCCCGGCATATCAGGCGCCACAGCACTGAAAATGAGGCCGGCCAAGTCGGCAGGCGCATCGAGATAGGGCGCTTCGCGCCAGCCCTGCCGCGCGCCGGCCATGCCGCAAATCACGACCTCGGAGACCCCCGACACTTCTTCATCGAGCAGACCCGAAAGCACGCCCGGATAGTCCTCACGCGCGAGCTTGCCCATGCCCCGATCCGATGACCGCGAAAAGCTTATCCCACCGTCGCGCGAAATTCCCCAGGCGCGCAGATTGGAGGTTCCCCAATCCACCGCGATCCACTCGGTCTGCAATTTATTCAAACCTCTCCTCCCCAGGCGCCGGCGAGGCTTGCCGGTGCGCGGCGTACCTAACCTGATCACGGCGGCGACTTCCAGCCCGCTCTTCAAAACCGTAGAAATCTTCCTATTTGCCGGAGTGTTTTCCCGAACATTTTCCTCGGCGATGCACTATAACAGGCTCGACCTGATTTACGTGCCGCAAGCGGCGCGGTGGAGGAGTATTACGATGACGGGGAATAACGGCTCCAACGGGGCCGGAAAGAAGCTGCGTTCGCGCGCCTGGTTCGACAATCCGGAAAATCCCGACATGACCGCGCTCTACCTGGAGCGTTATCTCAACTTCGGTCTGTCGCGTGAAGAACTGCAATCGGGCAAGCCCATCATCGGCATTGCGCAGACCGGCTCGGACCTTTCCCCCTGCAATCGCCACCACATCGTGCTCGCCGAACGCGTCCGCGAGGGCATCCGCGAGGCCGGCGGCATCGCCATCGAATTCCCCGTCCATCCCATCCAGGAGACGGGCAAGCGCCCGACAGCCGGGCTTGACCGCAACCTCGCCTATCTTGGCCTGGTGGAAGTGCTCTACGGCTATCCGCTCGACGGCGTCGTGCTCACCATCGGTTGCGACAAGACCACGCCGGCCATGCTCATGGGCGCGGCGACCGTCAACATCCCGGCCATCGCGCTTTCCGTGGGCCCGATGCTCAATGGCTATTTCCGCGGCGAGCGGACTGGTTCGGGCACGATCGTGTGGAAGGCCCGCCAGATGATGGCCAAGGGCGAAATCGATTACCCGCAATTCATCGACCTGGTCGCCTCCTCGGCGCCCTCCACCGGCTATTGCAACACCATGGGCACGGCCACCACGATGAATTCGCTGGCCGAAGCGCTGGGCATGCAGCTCCCCGGCTCCGCCGCGATTCCGGCGCCCTACCGCGATCGCCAGGAAATGGCTTACCGCACCGGCAAGCGCATCGTCGAAATGGTGCATGAGGATCTCAAGCCCTCCGACATCCTGACGCGCGACAACTTCCATAACGCCATCGTGGTCAACTCGGCCATCGGCGGTTCGACCAACGCGCCGATCCACATCAATGCCATCGCCCGCCACATCGGCGTGGAGCTCGATATCGACGATTGGCGGGAGGAAGGGCACAAGGTGCCGCTGCTGGTCAACCTGCAGCCCGCCGGCGAATATCTCGGCGAAGATTACTACCATGCCGGCGGCGTGCCGGCCGTGGTCAACGAGTTGATGACGCAGGGTCTGATCGCCGAGAACGCTCCGACAGTGAACGGCAAGACCATCGGCGAGAATTGCCGCAATACCCCGATTGGCGACGACAAGGTCATCCGCCGCTTCGACAATCCGCTCAAGGCC
This sequence comes from Paradevosia shaoguanensis, assembly GCF_016801025.1. Taxonomy (GTDB): domain Bacteria; phylum Pseudomonadota; class Alphaproteobacteria; order Rhizobiales; family Devosiaceae; genus Paradevosia; species Paradevosia shaoguanensis. Next base: position 3,881,471 of record NZ_CP068983.1, read on the forward strand.
GAAGCTGGCTTCCTGGTGCTGCGCGGCAATCTCTTCGACAACGCGATCATGAAGACCAGCGTGATCAGCCAGGAATTCCGCGACCGCTACCTGAACGATCCGGCCAGCCCCAATGCCTTCGAGGGCAAGGCCGTGGTGTTCGATGGTCCGGAAGACTACCACCACCGCATCGACGATCCCGCACTCGCCATCGACGAGCACACCATGCTCTTCATGCGTGGCGCCGGTCCGATCGGCTATCCGGGTGCGGCCGAGGTCGTCAACATGCGTCCGCCTGCATACCTCATCAAGAAGGGCGTCACCTCGCTTCCATGCATCGGCGACGGCCGGCAGTCGGGCACTTCGGGTTCGCCCTCGATCCTCAATGCTTCGCCCGAAGCTGCTGCAGGCGGCAATCTCGCCATCCTGCGCACGGGTGACCGCGTGCGGATCGACCTCAATACCGGCGCTGCCGATATCCTGATCCCGGAAGAGGAAATCGCCCGTCGTCGCCAGGAACTGGCGGCCAATGGTGGCTATAAGTATCCGAAGAACCAGACGCCATGGCAGGAGATCCAGCGCGGCATCGTCGACCAGCTCGGCAATGGCGCGGTGCTCAAGCCTGCCGTGAACTACCAGCGCCTGGCTCAGACGGCCGGCCTTCCGCGCGACAATCACTGACGCACGAACCGATCGCCCAAAACAAAACGCCGCCCTTCGGGGCGGCGTTTTCGTCTCCGGGACAGGACTCAGTACTTGCGGAGAAGGCCCACCAATCGGCCCTGAACCTTTACGCGATCCGGTCCGAAAATCCGGGTCTCATAGGCGGGATTCGCAGCTTCCAGCGCCACGGAATTACCCTTGCGGCGCAGACGTTTGAGGGTTGCTTCCTCATCATCCACGAGAGCCACGACGATCTCGCCCGTACCCGCAGAGTCCTGCTTCTTGATGAGCACCGTATCGCCATCGAAGATGCCGGCCTCGATCATCGAGTCACCACGCACTTCAAGCGCATAATGCTCACCAGGCCCCAGCATTTCGGGCGGAACGGAAATAGTATGGCTATGCGTCTGGATCGCCTCGATCGGCGTACCGGCCGCGATCCGGCCCATGACCGGAATGGCGACCGGCCGACCACTTTCGGCGATGCCGGAAACATCCGCGCGCGGCGGTGGAGCGGCGACCTTGCCGAGATTGCCCTCGATGACATTGGGCTCGAACCGGGCGCGGCGACCGCCGAGCGATGGGTTCATCGAATCCGGCAGCTTGATGACCTCAAGCGCACGAGCCCGGTTGGGCAGGCGGCGGATGAACCCGCGCTCCTCAAGGGCTGTAATCAGCCTGTGGATACCGGATTTGGAGGCAAGATCGAGTGCATCCTTCATCTCGTCGAAGGATGGAGGAATACCCGTTTCCTTCATCCGGTCGTGGATGAACATGAGCAGTTCGTGTTGCTTGCGCGTCAGCATGGCGGCCCCGACAGGAATCAGAACAAAGGCTGAACTTCTTATACGTGTTCCAGTTATGTTCTGCAACAAAACGGTGAAGAAGGCGTTAGCGCTCACCGCAAAGTCAGCCCACAAAGCTTGACGGCACCTGGGATTTGAGCCGATCACTGCCCGGAAACGGCCGTTACGGCGGGCCTTCGGTGTAGAGCGGAGCGTAAAGGTGCAGCTAGCGTCAATGAACCGTGCCCTGTGGGCGCGCGCGCCAAAAATGGGATTGGCGCTGTTTCTTGCCTGTCTCTTGACCGCCTGCAGTTCGACGCCTTCGGCGCCGTCGCTAGCAATATTCGGTTCCTATTTCCCAGCCTGGATCGTCTGTGCCGTATTGGGCGTGATTGTCGCCGTCGTTATTCGTCAGGTGCTGATCATCGTCGATATCGACGGATATTTGCCTGTGCCGCTGCTGGTCTACCTGGCCATGGCCATCGCCTCGGGAATTGGCTTCTGGTTCCTCTGGTTCGGGGGGATTCCGCAATGAAGGGCGAGAACACCATTCCGCGGTTGATCGGCCTGCTCATCGCCATAATTAGCATCGGCGCGGCCGCTATCGGCACTTATTTCGTGCTCAACGAGATCAATCGCAGCCCGCGTACGGATGTAGCGGAGATCTCGGCGCCAACCATCCAGGTCTCGGCGACCGTCCCTGGCCGGATCGTCTCGATCGCCGTGAGCAACAATGCTGCGGTAAAGAAGGGCGACGTGCTGTTCCAGATCGACCCCGAGCCCTACCAGTTGCGGCTCAACCAGGCGCAGGCCGAACTGCGCGCGGCCGAATCTGAAGTCGCGCAGGGCGGACGGAACATCGCAACCGCCCAATCCAACGCCGATGTCGCCGCCAAGCAGATCGAGCGCGCCAAGTTCAATGCCGAGCTTGCGCGACAGACCCTCGAACGCCTCGAACCGCTGCTGCCCAAGGGCTACGTCACCGCCCAGCAGGTCGATCAGGCCCGCACTGCCTATAGCGACGCTCAGGTGAGCCTCGACCAGGCCCTGCAGCAATCGGAGGGCGCCACGCAGGTCATCGGCACGCTCGATACGCGCAAGGCACAGGTCGAAGTGGCGGAAGCGGCCGTGGCGCTTGCCCAGCGCGACCTCGACAACACCACCGTCCGCGCGCCGTTCGACGGCAAGGTGACGGGCCTCGAAATGGCGCCGGGCAATTATGTGCTGACGGCGCAATCTGTCTTTACCCTCATCGATACGTCGCGCTGGGAAGCCGTCGCCTTCTTCCGCGAAACGGAACTCGATGCCATCCGCCTCGGCAGCAGGGCGGACGTCTTCGTGATGGCGGATCGTTCGCGCCGTATCGAGGGTACCGTGGAGAGCATCGGCTGGGGCGTGCGTTCTGAGGAATCGGCCAACATTCTCGGGCTGCCCGTGGTGTCGAGCTCGCTCAACTGGGTGAAGGTCGCCAAGCGCTTCCCGGTCTACATCCATCTCGAAGAGCCGCCGGCGGAGCTGATGCGCATCGGCTCGACCGCTATCGTGATCGTGGGTGAACTGCCGGACGATGCCGATGCTGTACCGGCCAGCCACTAGACCGAGCCTGCTGCGCACTGTCTGGGACGAGCTCCAGCCCTATCCGGGCCGGCTCGATCTCTCGGTGCGCATGGCCGTGCTCTGCGTGCTGGTAGTCGTCGTGGCCATGGCCAACAAGGTGCCGGAAGCCGCGCTCTCCTGTTACCTCATCTTCTTTGCCTCCAAGGACAATTCCGGCTCGGGCATCATCATCGGCCTCGGTCTCATCTTCGCAGCCTCGGTCGGCATCATGCTGGGCGTGCTGTTTCTCATGATTTCGGCCGGGTCGCCCTTCATGCGGCTGGCCTTCATCGCCGCCTTCACCTTCGGAGGCATGTATTTCTCGCAGGCAACGCGGCTCGGCCCGATGGCGGGCACGGTAGGCTTCGTCTTCGCCTTCGTGATGACGCTCTACGACATCATCCCCATCGCCGAAATCCTCACGCGCGCGCTGACCTGGATGTGGGTCGTCGTTTTCTTCCCGATGTTCTTCCTCGTACTGATCAACGTGGTGGCGCCGAGAAGTCCCGCGCGGCTGCTGCGCGAGATATTGGCAAACCGCTTCAATGCTGCCGCCGACCTTGTGGCCGGCGTCGAGGGGGCCGAAAAGCGCGCGCAAACGCTGTTGGGCGAGGGGAACGAAAAGGCCTCCACCTACCAGCGCATGGCCCGCCTTCTTTCGCTGGCGACCAAGACCGACAACGCTAGGTCCGGCAGGCTGATCGACCTGAGCTACCGTATGTTGGCGCTCTCGCTGGTTCGGACGCAGGAAGGCAGGGAGCCCCAGCCCGAGCTTGCGGCTCGCCTCCATGGCTATGCCGAAGCGGTCAGCGACAAGCGGCTGGTCGAGAGGCCGATGGCGGTGCTCGGCGCGCGGGACGAACTGACCGAACTCATCGACGAGACCGGCATAGCGCTTTCACCCGCCTACGTCCCGGCTATGGTCGAAACGGAGCCCGGCGAGCCGCTTCTGGCCCCCGATGCCTTCCATAACTCGCGCTACACCCAGTTTGCGCTCAAGACGCTGCTCGCGGTGATGATTTGCTACATCGCCTACACCGCGCTCGACTGGTTCGAGATCCATACCGCGATGATCACCTGCTTCTACGTGGCGCTCGGCACGACGGGCGAGACGATGCACAAGCTGACGCTGCGCATCGTCGGCTGCCTCATCGGTGCGGCCATGGGCGTGGGCGCCATCATCTTCCTCATGCCGCACATGACCGATATCGGCCATCTCGTGTTGCTGATCGGGGCAGGGAGCTTCATTGCGGCGTGGATATCCAACGGTTCCGAGCGCATCTCCTATATGGGCTGGCAGGCGGCGCTGGCGTTCTTCCTCTGCACGCTGGGCGGGTTCGGACCGGTTTTCGATATCGGCGTGGCCACCAACCGCATCATCGGAATCATCTTCGGCAACATCGTCGTCAGCGTGATTTTCTCGACCATTTGGCCGGTCAGCATTGGCGGAAATGTCCGCAAGGCGCTGGCCGGCGCAATCGATGTTCTCGCCTCGGCATTGCGCGGAAAGCCGCTGACTACGCATCGAGCGAGTGCTTTCTACATGTCGGCGCGCGAAGCAGACCGTGGAAGCGAGCTGCTAGAGTTCGAATCCGAACGCGTTCGCAAAAGCGAGATTACGTCGGGCGAAGCCGATATCTTGCTTAGTGAAATCAAAGCACTATCAGCGCCTGTTCTCGTGTTGGCTTCAGAGAGCCAGAGTCTCAGAGGCGTCCCCAGGTATGTAAAAGCTGCAACGGTTCGCTTTGAAAGTGCTGTGGCGCAGTGGCTGGATAACCGGGCTTCCGATATAAAGAACGGGCATTGGGCGGACCGGACGCGGCCATGGGACGGCAGCGTCAAGACTGTCGAGATCGCGTTCGCGCGGGCGCAGCGGCAGGCCGCGGACCAGGGCAGGAGACTGCCGGCGGCAGTTCGCAAGGAAATGGCAGCGCGGTTGCGGCTCTATCGACAGATGGACGCTCGGATCGCGCAAATGGCAGCGAATGTAAGGGTTGCGTGACATGGCGTTAGGGCTTGAGGGCAAGCGCGTGGGGAGACTGCGGGTATTCGGTCGCGTCCTCGCGGCCACGGCAATGGCATCCCTGTTTCTCGCGGGCTGCACCTCGTCGGCCATGAAGTTCGCGCCGGCCAGCGCGCAAACCCCGTTCCAGACACCCGGCCACCAGACCCAGACTGCGGCCGGCGCGCCCGACTACGGGCTGGCGCAGGATGCCTCGATGCCGATCACCATCGCGGCCCCGCAACTGGATGCCAGGCACAACTACACTCTGCCCGAACTCATCGACATCGCGCAGCTCAGCAACCCGGTGACCCGCGCAAGCTGGGAGCGCGCCCGACAGGCAGCCTTGGCTATTGGCGTGACGGAGGCGGCCTATTTGCCGTCGTTGTCTGCCAACGTGCTGGCAGGCGTGCAGCAGACGTCCACCACTGCACCGGGCATCAACGGCGCTTTGATCCAGGTGCCGCCGGGCACGCTGACCACGACGGGCGGGCAGGTAGTCCCTGCCGTGACCGTTCAGTGGCTGCTCTTCGATTTCGGTGGCCGCGATGCTGCCAACGCCGCGGCGAAGGATCTCTCCTACGCCGCCAACGTCACCTTCAACGGCACGCACCAGAAGCTGATCTTCGACGTCAGCAGCGCCTATTTCAGCCTGTCTTCAGCGCGCGTGCAGCTTCAGATCGCCCGCGAAACGCTCGCCAACAGCCAGACGGTGCTCTCAGCCGCTGAGGCGCGGCTCAAGACCGGCGTGGCCACCACCATCGAGGTTGCGCAGGCCAAGCAGGCCGTTGCCCAGGCCCAGTTCGGCCTCACGCAGTCCCAGGGTCACGAGCGCAGCGCCTACCTCGCTTTGCTGCAGGCCATGGGCGTATCGCCCACGATCAAGATCCGCGTGCAGGACGCGAGCGGCCGTCGCCTGCCGCGCGCCGTGCCCCAGGATCTCAACCGCCTCATCGAAGCATCGCTGCAGCGGCGCCCGGACGTGCAGGCGGCTTTCGCCAAGTTCCGTGCGGACCAGAAGGGCATCGCCGCCGCTCGCGCCGAATTCCTGCCCAAGGTGGCGCTGACCGGCAGCGTCAATCGCCTGATCGGCTCGTTCGAAGTGGACGACAGCCGTTTCGGCGAGGTCGCGCATCTGAGCGCCAATCAGCCTAACGCCAACCTGTTGGTCGGCATCACCATGCCGATCTTCGATGGCGGCCTGCGCGATGCGCGGCTACAGGCGGCTATGGCGCAGGCCGCCGCTTCCGAACAGGATTTGGCGGCACTGCAGAACTCGGCTGCCCAGCAGATCGTGGTAGCCTACGACCTCCTGCGCACCAGCCTTTCCGGCTACGCCGCAGCCACCGAGCTCACCAACGCCGCTCAGACCACCTATGACGCGGCGCTCGACTACTACAAGAACGGGCTCGGCACGCTGGCCGACGTCAGCGTGGCACAGACAGGCCTGCTTCAGGCGCGCCTCTCCAAGGCAACCGCTCACAGCGACTCGCTGGTCGCCGCAGCGACCATCGCCTTTGCCACCGGTACGTTGACCAATCGCTCCTCGCCCGGTGCCCTCTAGGCCGGAACGTAGGCCGCCGCCCAGCGGAAGACTTCGCGGAAGAACGCAGTGCGGGCTGGTTCGGCCGAAAGCGCGAGGTCGTGGATGCCACCCTCGATGCGCGCCAGCGTCACCAGTCGGCCCAGTCGCACGGATTGTTTGGCGATGTCGTTGACGTCGAGCACACTGTCAGTGCGGTTGATCGCATCATGCCAGCGGCGATCAGGGCCGCTTTCCGTTGAGGCGCAGACGAGGATCGGGCAGGGGATGGCGAGCCCCCTATGCAGTTGCGCGTGTCCCCGCCGCACTGCTCGCAGCCAGCCGGCACGGACCGGAAAACCCGCGATCGGCTTGAGGCCAAGATCGTAGTCCCAGTTGCCACCCGTCGAAACGTGAAGGCTGCGCCCATAGTGCTCGCCGAGCTTGCCGATACGCATATGCGGAGCGATGCCGCCAAGCACATCGACAAGCCAGGTGACGGCGGTCCGCTCGAAAAGACTGCCGTTGAAATCGAACCACGGACTGTTGCAGACCAGCGCCTCGATCGGGCAAGCCGCGCGGCGCTTGTGTGCCCAAAGGCTGGCGATGAGCCCCCCGGTAGAATGGGCCATGAGGACGAGCGTCTCTACCCCGAGCTCGCCCTTGAGAATGGCGACGGCAGCGTCAAGGTCGGCATCGTACTCCGCCAGGTCAGTGCAGTAGTTCGGCGTCTGGTGAGGCAGCAACGACCGGCCGTATTTGCGCAGGTCCAGCGCATAGAAGGCATAGCCGCGCGCTTCCCATTGCTCGGCCATGTGGGTCTGGAAGAAGTAGTCGACGAATCCGTGCACATAGAGCACGGCCCTGGCTCGCTGCGGCGCGCCGGGGCGATGTACGAGCGTGGCGACGACCGGACCTTCCTCGTCCGGCGGAAGCTCGATAATGCGCGATTCCCAATCCGGTCCGAGTATGTCGGGCATGCCGTTTCCCCTTAGCTAGAGCGGAATGACCTCGACGAGGGCGCCGGCAGGCTGTCCCGGATCATTCTCCGGCTGGATGATGAGGGCATGCGCCTGCGCAAGTGAAGAGGTATGACCGCTATCGGTCTCGGAAATCGGGCGAACTCGCGTAGCGCCTGAGCCGGCCGTCTCGATGGTAGCGCGCTGAAAATGCCTGCGCGCGGTGTTGGGCGGCAGGGGCTCGGCCAGCGGCAACACCAGACGCGGACCGAGAGGTTCGTCTTCGCCGAGCCAGCGACGCAGCGCAGGCAGCAGAAACACAGTGGCCGTAACCATGGCAGACACCGGATTGCCCGGAAGCCCGAAGATCAGCGACTTGCCGCGCGTGCCGAACATCAGCGGCTTGCCCGGCCGCATGTTGATACGCCAGAAATCGATTTCGACGCCGAGGTCCTTGAGCACGTCCTGCACGATATCGTGGTCACCCACGCTCGCCCCGCCGCTCGTGACGACAATGTCGGCCTCCAACGCGGCCTCGAGTTTGCCGCGCAGATGGGAAAAATCGTCCCGCGCGATGCCGTGATCGGTGACGGTCTGCGCGAACGGCGACAGCAGCGGCACCAGTCCGAATGCATTCGATGCCACGATCTGGCTTGGTGCAAGCGTTGCTCCGGGCAGGACGAGCTCATCGCCCGTCGAGAGCACCGAAATAGCGGGCCGCCGCGCAACCGTGAGCGTCGGCGCATTGGCTGCGGCCGCAAGCGCCAGCGAATACGGCGTAAGCCTCGTGCCGGGTGCCAGCAACGCCTCGCCGTTCGCGAAATCGTAGCCCATCGGGCGGATCGACTTACCCGCCTTCGGCAATTCCGAGAATGACACGCGACCTTCGGTAACGGTCGCAACCTCCTGCATCATAACGCAATTCGCGCCATCAGGAACCGGCGCGCCGGTGAAGATGCGTACGGCCTCGCCAGAGTTTAGCGCGCCCGAATAGGCGCTACCCGCCTGCGAGGTGCCGATCAGCCGCACCGATGTGCTGGCACCTTCCGCGAAATCCTCTGCGCGCACGGCATAGCCGTCCATCGCGCTGGCATTGAAGGGCGGTTGGTTGTGCCGAGCCAGAAGCGGTTCCAGCAAGACGCGGCCGTTTGCTTCCGGCAGGGCCACTATCTCAGGCTGCGGGGCGGGAATGCGCTCGAAGATCTTGGCGAGTGCGGTTTCGACGGGAAGCAGGCTCATGACTCGCGCCGATAGTCCCCGGATTTGCCGCCTGTCTTCTCGACGAGCTGGACATTCGTGATGGTCATGCCGCGATCGATGGCCTTGGCCATATCGTAGAGCGTCAGCGCCGTGACGGAAGCCGCAGTCAGCGCTTCCATCTCGACGCCGGTTTGCCCCGTCGTTTCCGCGCTGGCCGTAATCACCAATGCGACCCCTTCGCCGATGATCTCGACTTCCACCTTGGTCAGAGGAATGGGGTGGCAGAGCGGAATGAGGTCAGCGGTCTTCTTGGCCGCCATAATGCCCGCAATGCGTGCCACGGCCAGCGCATCGCCCTTCTTGAGCGCGCCTCCGATGATCGCCTCGACCGTCTCAGGCTGCGCTTCGAGCACGGCGCGGGCGACGGCACGGCGGCGCGTGGCGTCCTTGTCGCCCACATCGACCATATGGGCCTCGCCTCGCTCGTTGAGATGGGTGAGCCCGTTCGCCATGTCAGGCGACCTCGACGCCGTTGAGCAGCGACCGCGTAGCGGCAACGACATCGGCCTGCCGCATCAGGCTTTCGCCGACGAGGAACGTGCCGATATTGGCTTCGCGTTCGAGCTGTTCGACATGCTCGTGGTTGACGATGCCGCTCTCCGAAACCAGCAGCTTGCCGGCGGGAACGCCGCCGGCAAGGGTGATTGAGGTCTGCAGCGTCGTTTCGAACGTGCGCAGGTTGCGGTTGTTGATGCCGATGAACTCGGCATCCAGTATCAGCGCACGGTCGAGCTCGATCTGGTCATGCACTTCGACCAGGGCATCCATGCCCCATTCCTGCGCGGCATCGAGAAGATATCGCGCCGTATCGTCCCCGACGGCCGCCAGGATGACGAGGATGCAGTCGGCACCCATCGCACGGGCCTCGGCCACCTGGTAGGTCTCGAAGAGGAAATCCTTGCGCAGCACCGGCAAGGTCACGGCCGAGCGCGCCTCGATGAGAAATTCCGGCGAACCCTGGAACGAGGGGCCATCCGTCAGCACCGAAAGGCATGCCGCGCCGCCTTGCTGGTAGGCGCGGGCAATTGCCGCCGGGTTGAAGTCCGGGCGGATGAGCCCCTTGGAGGGGCTCGCCTTCTTCACCTCGGCGATCAGCGCGTATTCGCCCGCCGCCCTTTTGGCCTTGAGCGCCTTGATGAAGCCGCGTGGCGCCGGCTGGTCGTGGGCAATCGCCACCACCTCGTCCCACGGACGAGCCGCCTTGGCGGCGGCGATTTCCTCGCGCTTATAGGCTTCGATTTTCTGAAGGATATCGGTCATCAGGCTTGTCCGTTGGAGACGGCAATGAGTTTGTCCAGCGTCGCCCTGGCAGCGCCGGTGTCGATCTGGTGAGCCGCCAACGCGATGCCTTCGCGAATGTCCTCGACGCGGTCGGCCACGAGGAACGCCGCGGCGCTGTTGAACAGCACGATGTTGCGATAGGGCCCATGCGCGCCGTCGAGCAGGGCGCGCAGCGCCACCGCATTGGCCTCGGGGTCACCGCCCTTGAGTTCGGCGAGCGTAGAGACCGGCAGGCCCACGTCTTCAGGCGAAATCTGGAAGGCCGTCAGGCTGCCGCCGGCAATCTGCGCTACGCTGGTCGGGCCAGTGGTCGTGATTTCGTCGAGCCCGTCCGAGCCATGGACTACCCATGCCTTGACTGCACGGTTGGCGAGAAGTGCAGCCGCAACCGGCTCGACCCAATCCTCGGAATAAACGCCGAGCAGGTAGCGATGCACGCCGGCCGGATTGGCCTGAGGCCCCAGAAGGTTGAACATCGTCCGCGTACCCAGTTCCACGCGGGCAGGGCCGACATGCTTGAGGGCAGGGTGGTGCGACGGGGCAAACATGAAGCCGAGGCCGGTTTCGCGGATATTCTGCGCGATCTGCTCAGGCGTGAGGTCGAGCTTGACGCCGAGAGCCTGGATGGCCTCGGCCGAGCCCGACTTGGACGAAAGCGCCCGATTGCCGTGCTTGGCCACCGGCACGCCGGCGGAAGCCACGACGAAGGCGCTTGCGGTCGAAATGTTGAGCGTGCCGGCGCCATCCCCGCCCGTGCCGACGATGTCGATCGAGCCCTCGGGCGCTTCGACCGGAATCATCTTCTCGCGCAGGATCGAAACGGCAGCGGCGATCTCGGTCACCGTCTCGCCCTTGACGCGCATGCCCATGAGGAATGCGCCGATTTGGGAGGCCGTAGCCTCGCCGGACATGATCGAGGAAATGACGCTGCGCATTTCCTCGCCCGAAAGGTCCCGGCCTTGAGCGATCTTGTTGAGTGCGGCTTTGATATCCACGACGTTATCCCCCGTTCGTCGGTTAGGCGGCACGGCGGACATTGAAGTCGCGCGCGATGTTGAGAAAATTCTGCAGGAGCGCATGCCCGTTTTCCGAAGCAATGCTCTCGGGATGGAACTGCACGCCGTGAATGGGCTGCGACTTGTGCTGTAACCCCATGATGAGGCCATCCTCGGTAGTCGCGGTCACTTCGAGCACTTGCGGCAGCGTCTCGGGTTTGACGATCAACGAGTGATAGCGGGTCGCTTCGAAGCCCGAATTGAGGCCACGGAAGATGCCCTTGCCGCCATGCGTGATGCGGCTGGTCTTGCCATGCATCAGGTGTGGCGCGCGAATGACGTCCCCGCCCATGGCCTGGCCGATGGCCTGATGCCCCAGGCACACGCCCAGTAGCGGAATGGAAGCGCCGAAACGGTCGATGACCGCAAGGCACACGCCGGCGTCGTCGGGCGTGCCGGGGCCGGGCGAGAGCACGATGGCCTCGGGCGCCAGCGCCTCGATCTCTTCGAGCGTGATCTTGTCGTTGCGGCGGACGTCGGACTGCGCGCCGAGATCGCCCAGGAACTGGACGAGGTTGTAGGTAAAGCTGTCGTAGTTATCGATGACGAGGAGTTTCATGGTTTTTCTCCTGTCGGAACCTTAGCGCGCCGCCGGGCCGAAGCCAAAGCGCGCCTGGCTCCGAAATTCGGTTCAGGGCGAAATCGACTTATCCATGAAGCCCCGCCATCGCGGGCAAGGATGCGGGATCAGGTGATGGTCCCGTTCGATCCTCACTGCCCGATCCTCGCCTCGCCTGCATAGCGCAGGGCTTCCTCGGCCGCCGAGAACAGCGCGCGCGCCTTATTCTCGCATTCGAGTTGTTCGAGCTCGGGCTTGCTGTCGGCCACGATGCCGGCGCCGGACTGCACGTAGATCTTGCCATTGGCGACAATGGCCGTACGCAGGACGATGCAGGTATCCATCGTTCCATCGGCCCCAAAGTAGCCCACGCAGCCGCCATAGATGCCGCGTCGCGCTTTTTCGAGGTCGTCGATGATTTCCATTGCGCGCACCTTTGGTGCGCCGGAAACCGTGCCCGCCGGAAAGCCCGCCGAAAGCGCATCGACGAAGTCGTATCTGGGATCGAGTTCCCCCACGACATTGGAGACGATGTGCATGACGTGGGAATAGTATTCGAGGAAAAACTTGTCGGTGACCTGCACCGAGCCGATCTTGGCGACGCGACCCACATCGTTCCGGCCCAGGTCGAGCAGCATAAGGTGCTCGGCCAGTTCCTTGGGGTCGCTCAGCAGTTCGTCCGCCAGTTCCTTGTCGCGCGTCGGCGTCGAGCCGCGCTTGCGAGTGCCTGCGATGGGTCGGATGGTGACCTGACCCTTATCCACCTTCACCAGAATTTCCGGGCTGGATCCGGCGACCGAGAAGCCATCGAAATCGAGGAAATACATGTAGGGCGAGGGATTGGTGCGCCGCAGCGCGCGATAGAGCGCGGTGGCGGGCAGGGTGAAATCCGCCTCGAAACGCTGCGAGAGCACGACCTGGAAGATATCGCCGGCGCGGATATATTCCTTGGCCGCCTCGACCATGCCGAAATACTCGTCGCGGCTGGTATTGCTCCTGACCTCGATGCTTTCGATATCGGGCAGGTCGCCAACGACGGGCAGGGCGCGGGAGAGACGCTGCGTGGCATCGTCGATGCGCAGGTTCGCCGCCTCGAAGGCCTGGCGCGCCGAGATCGACGCGCGCGGATAGACCGGAGCGGTAAGGTAGAGTTCGTCCTTGAGCGTATCGAAGATCGCGAGGACCGACGGCCGCATCAGGATCGCGTCGGGCAGGCCGAGCGTATCGGGATTGTTGTCGGGCAGCACTTCCATCTGCCGGACCATGTCATAGCCCATATAGCCATGAATGCCCGCCGCGGTCGGCGGCAGGCCTTCAGGCACATCGATCTGCGATTCCCGCACCAGCTCGCGCAGCACATCGAGTGGCGGCGCATCGACCGCGACGAATGCTTCTGGTGCATGCCCCGCGTCGCGATTGAGGAAGGCCTGGCCTTTTTCGACCTTGAGAATGAGATCGGGGAGGAGCCCGATCATCGAGTAGCGACCCTTGGTCGAACCGTCCTGCACGGATTCGAGCAGGAACGTGTTCCGTCGACCTTCGGCGAGCTTGAGATAGGTGCCGATGGGTGTCTCGAGATCGGCGACCACGCGCCGGTAGACGATCTGGGCTACCCCTTCGTCATACCGGCTAGCGAAGCGCTGATAAAAGTCGTCGCCCATCTTACTGCGTGACGTCCGTGGCCAGGAGCTGGTTGAGCGTAGCCTGGTTGACCCGCAGGCCCGACTGGTCGCGCAGGCCGCCGACGAACTCGCCGTAGAGCGCGTCGCGTGCGGCGTTCTCGATGGCGTCCTTGAGCTGCGGCGCAACGTCGGTGCCGGCCGGCGTCACTTCGGCGACCTTGAAGACCACGTAGTCACCATCCGCATTCTTGACCGCGCCATGGTGATCCGGCCCGCCCTCGAAGATGGCATTGGCCACCTGCGCGTTGAAGACGGGGGTACCGTCACCCTGGCGGCCGAGCGGCGCGGAGACCGACGGGAACTGGTTGAGAGCCGCCGCGATATCGGCAATCGGCTTGCCTGCATCCAGTTGGGCCGTGAGCTTGACGGATTCGTCGGCCAGCGCCTTCTCGGTCTGCTCGTTGGTCCAGGCTTCCGCCACGGCGTCACGAACTTCGTCGAGCGTCTGGTCGCGTGCAGGCTCGATCTTGCTGAGGTCGAACCACGCGTTGCGGTTGGCTGCCAGCGTGATCGTCGGCGTGAGCTTTTCCGCCTGGGCGGTGAAGATAGCCTGGCCGATCTTGCCGGCGTCGCCCTCGGCGAGCCCCGTAACGGTCGCCAGTTCCGGGCTGCCCGGGGTCAGGTCGAGATGGACGAGCGGCAGCTTGTAGCGCTCGGCGATCTGGGTAAGCGGCTGGAAGGTGGCGCGCAGCTCCTCGACCTGGTCGAGCACGTTGCCGTAATCGGCCTTGGCCTTGGTCAGTGCCAGGTTCTTGGCCACCTGCGCCTTGGCTTCCTCGAGCGAGAGCGTACCGCCGGCAACGATCTCGCTGACGGAAATGGCGCGCTGCTTGCCCTGCACGGCAGGGATGAGCGCGAAGTCGCCGGCCTTGGCGAGCCCAAAGGCGGCATTGGCCAGAGCCGCGTCGGTAACCTGCCCCTTGGACAGTGTGCCGATCACGGTCGGCGTCAGGCCGAGTTCCTTGAGGAGGTCGTCGAACGACTTGCCTGCGGCCTGGCCGTCGGTGAACGCCTTGACCGCCGCGTCATCGGGCAGGACGGCCTGCACGATCGTGCGCTGTTCAGTCTTGGTCAGGGAATCCTTGGTGCGCTCGTATTCGGCTGCGATTTCCTCATCGGTCGGCGTCTGGGCCGCGGCGAGGGTGTCCGGCGAAAGCACGAGCAGGTCGACCGTACGCGTTTCCTTGGTACGGAACGCGCTCTGGTTATCCTTGAGATAGGCAGCAAGCTCATCCTCGGTCGGCTCGGCGATCGGCGGAATGGCCGTCGAGTTGAGCACGAAGTAGTCGACCGTGCGCTTGTCGCCCGCATAGCGGTTGATGAGTTGAAGCGCGGCCTGCGGTACATTGGCGTCGCCGAAAAGGCCGACAGCGAGCTGCTGGCGGCGGGCGGCCTTGGCCTGCATGTCGAGATATTCGTTCTCGGTGAAGCCGTTCTGGGCCAGCACCTGCACGAAGCTCTGGCGGTTGAAGCCGCCGAGCGTGCCGCCGAATGCCGGATCGTCGCGCACGAGTTCGGCCAGCTTGTTCTCGGAAACACCGAGACCAAATTCCTTGGTAAGCTGGTTCACGGCCGCGTCAGAGGCGAGGCGCGAGAGCGTCATGCCCGGAACGCCGAGCTGGGTCGCCATGTCCGGCGTCGGCACCTGGCCGATCTGCTGGGCCACCATCTGCAGCTGCTGCTGGTAGGCGCGCTGGAAATCACGGGTGGAAATATCTTCGTTACCCACGCGGGCCACCGTGGTGGAACCAAGATTGGTCACCACGTTATTGATGCCGAAGGCAGCAAAACTCACGATCAGAACGGCAAAGAAGACCTTGGCAACGAAGGTCTTGGAGAAGCTACGCAAACTGTCGAGCATGTGTTTTCGTCCGGATCGAAGTTCTTTATTGCCAGTTCATGGCTGGCCTTGGCTTTGGGCGGCGGATAATAGACAGGCAAAACCCGCAGCCGCAAGGCGGGGTAAGACAATAAGACGTTAGGCGCAAGTGGCGAGGAGCACACCGCATGGCGAGCGAGATCACACCGCTGATCGCAGGCAACTGGAAAATGAACGGACTTTCGGCCCAACTGGCCGAGTTTCAGCTGCTTGGGGAAAAGCTGGCGACCCTCAAGGATCGGCGAGCCATGGTAGCCATCTGCCCGCCTGCTACGCTGCTTGCAGCCATGAGCGAAAAGGGCGCCGTCAACGGCATCGCCACCGGCGGGCAGGATTGCCACGCTTCACCCAGCGGCGCCCATACCGGCGATATCAGCGCGCTGATGCTCAAGGATGCCGGTGCCCAATTCGCCATTGTCGGCCATAGCGAACGCCGCGCCGACCACGGCGAAACCGACGCTCAAGTGCGCGAAAAGGCGCAGGCGGCCATCGCCGCCGGCCTCACTCCCATCATCTGCGTTGGCGAAACCTGTGCCGAACGCGAGGCCGGCCAAGCAGATTCAGTGGTTGCCACCCAGCTCTCCGGCTCGGTTCCCGATGCAGCGGCGGCCAACGAAGTGGTGATCGCCTACGAGCCCGTCTGGGCCATCGGCACCGGTCTGACTCCCACCAATGTCGACATTGCTCAGATGCATGATGGCATCCGCAAGCTGCTCGTCGAACGCTTCGGGGGCAGGGGGGAGACGATCCGGATTCTCTACGGCGGCTCGCTCAAGCCGGCCAATGCCAAGGAGATTCTTGCCGTGGAAAACGTCAATGGAGGCCTCGTTGGTGGCGCTTCCCTCTTGGCGAATGACTTCTTCGCTATTATTTCAGCGGCGTGACGACCTAACCGCGCCTGAAAATTCACGCGCCTTCCGGCTGGCTTTTGCCGGAATGTGCGTGTATGACCGCGCATCTTTTGCTAGTTCCGAGACTGTCTTTTCATGACCGGCTTCGCCTCAGTCCTGCTTGTTGCCTATTTGCTGATCGTCATCGCGCTGATCGCAGTGATCCTGCTGCAGCGCTCCGAAGGCGGTGCTTTGGGCATTGGCGGCGGCTCCAACCAGTTCATGACGGCCCGCGGTTCGGCCAACCTGCTGACCCGCACTACGGCGATTCTGGCGACCCTGTTCTTCGCCATCGCCATCGGCCTGACCATCCTTGCGGAACTCGACCGCGGCTCGCAGAGCATTCTCGACCGCGCCCAGCAGACCCAGGACGGCAACGCTACCCAGCCGACGAGCGTGCTCGATGCGCTCAATCAGCTCCAGGGCGATACGACCGGCACGCCGGCCGCTCCGGCTGCCGATGGCGCCGCGCAGCCTGCCGCGCCCACGAGCACCGATACGCCTAACCTAGCTGTGCCGGCGTCTCCCGCGCCCGAAGCGACCACTCCGGCCGCGCCGACCGATACCGCTCCGGCCACGACCACCGAATCTACTGCGCCCGCGACGCCCGCCGCTCCTTCCGATGCTGCGCCCGCGGCCACTCCGGCCGAACCCGCCACCAACGGCGGCGGTCAGCCGACGACGAACTAACCGCCGCTCACGGCGAAGATGAAAAAGGGGATGGAAACATCCCCTTCTTCTTTTTGTGTGGGGCTCCGAAAGTCGAAGAGTCGAGGCCCTTCGAATCGATGCGAAAAAGTGTAAGGTGAAAGCCCATGGCTCGGTACGTTTTCATCACCGGAGGCGTGGTCTCCTCATTGGGTAAGGGTTTGGCATCCGCGGCGCTCGGCGCGGTATTGCAGGCCCGTGGCTACAAGGTTCGGCTGCGCAAGCTGGACCCGTATCTGAACGTCGATCCCGGCACGATGTCGCCCACCCAGCACGGCGAAGTGTTCGTGACCGATGACGGCGCCGAGACTGACCTGGACCTGGGCCACTACGAGCGCTTCACCGGCCGCGCTGCCAACAAGCAGGACAACATCACCACCGGCCGCATCTATTCGGACATCATCGCCAAGGAGCGCCGCGGCGACTATCTCGGCGCCACCGTGCAGGTGATCCCGCACGTGACCGACGCCATCAAGAATTTCGTCCTCGACGGCAACGAGGATTTTGATTTCGTGCTGGTCGAGATCGGCGGCACCGTGGGCGACATCGAAGGCCTGCCGTTCTTCGAGGCCATCCGCCAGCTCGGCAACGACCTGCCGCGCCACCACGCCGTTTATGTCCACCTGACGCTGATGCCGTTCATCCCGAGCGCCGGCGAACTCAAGACCAAGCCCACCCAGCACTCCGTCAAGGAACTGCGCTCGATCGGTATCGCGCCCGACGTGTTGTTGGTCCGCTGCGACCGCCCGATTCCCGAGGGCGAGCGCCGCAAGCTTTCGCTCTTCTGCAACGTGCGCGAGAGCGCCGTGATCCAGGGCCTCGACGTGCAGTCGATCTACGACGTGCCGCTGGCCTATCACAAGGAAGGCCTCGACACCGAAGTGCTCGCCGCCTTCGGCATCACCGATGCGCCGGCACCGGACCTGTCGGCCTGGGAAGACGTCTCCAGCCGCCTCCACAACCCGGAAGGCGAAGTGAACATTGCCATCGTCGGCAAGTACACGGGCCTCAAGGACGCCTATAAGTCGCTCTCGGAAGCGCTGACCCACGGTGGCATCGCCAACCGCACCAAGGTCAACATCCAGTGGATTGACAGCGAAGTCTTCGAGCGCGAAGACCCGGCGCCCTATCTTGAGCATGTCCACGGCATCCTGGTGCCGGGCGGTTTCGGCGAGCGCGGCTCGGCCGGCAAGATCCAGGCGGCGCGGTTCGCGCGGCTCAAGGACGTGCCGTATTTCGGCATCTGCTTCGGCATGCAGATGGCCTGCATCGAAGCGGCGCGGAACACGGCCGGCATCAAGAATGCCTCCTCGACCGAGTTCGGCCCGACCAAGGAGCCGGTCGTGGGCATGATGACCGAATGGGTCAAGGGCAACGACACCGAAACGCGCGGCTCCGAGGGCGACCTCGGCGGCACCATGCGCCTCGGCGCCTATCCGGCCCAGCTCGTGCGCGGCAGCCGCGTGGCCGACATCTACGGCTCGACCCGCATTTCGGAACGCCATCGTCACCGCTATGAGGTGAACATGGACTACCGCAAGCTGCTCGAAAAGAACGGCCTGCTGTTCTCCGGCGTCTCTCCGGACGGCAAGTTGCCCGAAATCGTGGAGCGCACCGATCACCCGTGGTTCATCGGCGTGCAGTTCCACCCGGAACTCAAGAGCAAGCCGTTCGAACCGCACCCGCTGTTCGCCAGCTTTATCGCAGCGGCGGTCGATCAGAGCCGGCTGGTTTAAGCATCAGGCTCCCCGCACCGCGGGGAGCCGATTTGTTTTGGGGTAGGGACCGCGCTATGGGCGAAATCGTCAGCCTCAAACTCGTCCGCAAGCGCAAGGCGCGCGACGAGAAGGAAGCCAAGGCTTCCGAAAACCGCATCATATTCGGGCGAACGAGAGCCGAGAAGCAGAAGGTTGAGGCGGAGCGGGCCTTGGCCGAGCGCAAGATTGAGGGGCATAAGCGCGAGGAATAGGAGGATTCTGGGCAGGCTTGGTGGAGCCTGTTGCGGATGCTCCAGCTTGGGATTCGCTATAACATGGATGGCCTGCGGGAGCTGTGCGGGTCGTGGCAGCTCAAGCCGCGGTGCAGCACTAAAGCGTGAAGATCGGTCGTCGGGATCGTCGCTCTGCGCAGCCGTTTTGATGGCGCTCGGGGGTGAGGCAATTTGCCTTCTTTTGCAGGGCCTTGGGAACGTGCTTTTCTGTCCTTCCGCGATTGTGGATGCGTATTGTCTGCAAGTGTGTTCGCAGAGTTATTATGAGTTATTTTGTCTGGTTTTGTTTCGCTTGAAACCCCGGAGGGGAAGCGATAAGCCCTAGCCATCTTAAAAGCGTTGGTTCGCGCGCCCCAATTGCCCGCAGAGCTCTCGCTAGCCCGGTCTCCCGACCGGATCGAAGAACAGGCCTGGCATGAACGAATTGCTCAGCAACTACCTGCCTATCGTCCTCTTCATAGGCATTGCCGGCGTCATTGGTTTGGCGCTGCTCGTGGCCCCCTTCATCATCGCGTTCAAGAAGCCCGATCCTGAGAAGGTTTCCGCCTTCGAAGCCGGTTTCGATGCATTCGATGACGCGCGCATGAAGGTCGACGTCCGATTCTATCTGGTCTCGATTCTCTTCATCATCTTCGACCTTGAAGTTGCATTCCTTTTCCCCTGGGCGGTGGCCTTCCGGGATGTGGGCTGGTTCGGCTTCTGGTCGATGATGATCTTCCTGGGCGTTCTGACCGTCGGCTTTATCTACGAATGGCGGAAAGGAGCCTTGGAATGGGATTGAGCGGGCAGGGCGGCACCCTCGTTACGCCGCGTCCGACCGGCGCGGTCGATCCGCGCACGGGCAAACCGGTTGGCTCCGACGATCCGTTCTTTGCGGGCGTTTCGGACGAGCTGGCGGACAAGGGCTTTCTCGTCACCACGGCTTCCCAGCTCATCACCTGGGCGCGCACCGGCTCCCTGATGTGGATGCAGACGGGCCTGGCCTGCTGCGCCGTCGAGATGATGCAGATGTCGATGCCGCGCTACGATATCGAGCGATTCGGTACTGCGCCGCGCGCTTCGCCGCGCCAGTCCGACGTTCTGATCGTCGCCGGCACGCTGACCAACAAGATGGCTCCCGCGCTGCGCAAGGTCTACGACCAGATGCCCGAGCCGCGTTACGTGATTTCCATGGGTAGCTGTGCCAACGGGGGCGGGTACTACCACTACTCCTATTCCGTCGTGCGCGGTTGCGACCGGGTTCTGCCGGTCGACATCTACGTGCCCGGTTGCCCCCCGACCGCGGAAGCGCTGCTCTACGGTATTCTTCTTCTGCAGAAGAAGATTCGCCGGGACGGTACGATCGAAAGATAGGGCGCCTGTCATGGATGAATCAGCTCAAGTCGAGCCTCTGGCGGATCTCGGCGACTACATTTCGCGTACATTGGGAGCGGTGGTTCTGTCGGCCGAAGTCGCATTCGGCGAACTCACCATCGCAGTGGAGAGGACGGCGATAGTAGACGTCGTGCGCTTCCTGCGCGATGACGCAAAATGTCGCTTCTTTTCGATCTCGGATGTGTGCGGCGTGGACTATCCCGAGCGCAATCCGCGATTCGATGTGGTCTACCACCTCCTCAGCCCCGCACTTAATCAGCGCATTCGTGTCAAAGTTGCGGCCGACGATGTCGAGCCGGTGCCGAGCGTCACGGGCGTGTTTCCGGGTGCGAACTGGTTCGAGCGCGAGACCTACGATCTTTTCGGCGTGCTGTTCTCCGGTCACCCGGACCTGCGCCGCATCCTGACCGATTACGGTTTTGACGGGCATCCGCTCCGCAAGGACTTCCCGACGACCGGCTTTGTCGAGGTTCGCTATGACGAAGAGCGTAAGCGCGTGGTCTACGAGCCGGTGAAGCTTGCCCAGGAATTCCGCTCTTTCGATTACCTGTCCCCGTGGGAAGGCACCGACTACGTCCTGCCCGGCGACGAGAAGGCGAAGCAGTAATGGCTGAAGTCGAAGTCCGTAACTTTACGATTAACTTTGGCCCCGTGCATCCGTCCGCGCACGGCGTGCTGCGTTTGATCCTCGAACTCGACGGCGAACTCGTCGAACGTGTGGATCCGCATGTGGGGCTGCTGCATCGCGGCACCGAGAAGCTGATCGAGGCCAAGACGTATCTGCAGGCCGTGCCCTATTTCGATCGCCTCGACTATGTGGCGCCGATGAACCAGGAGCATGCCTTTGCCCTGGCCGTCGAAAAGCTGCTCGGGCTCGAAGTGCCGCGCCGTGGCCAGCTCATCCGCGTGCTCTACTCGGAAATCGGGCGCCTCTTGTCGCACCTGATGAACGTGACCACGCAGGCCATGGATATCGGCGCGCTGACGCCGCCGCTCTGGGGCTTCGAGCAGCGCGAAAAGCTGATGGTATTCTACGAGCGCGCTTCGGGTGCCCGCATGCACGCCGCCTATTTCCGTCCCGGCGGGGTCCATCAGGACCTGCCGCAGGACCTCGTGGATGACATCGCCACGTTCTGCGAGGAATTTCCTGCCGCGCTAGCCGATATCGACCGGCTGCTGACCGGCAACCGCATCTTCAAGCAGCGCAATGCCGACATCGGCGTCGTGTCGCTGGATGACGCGTGGGCCTGGGGCTTCTCGGGCGTGATGGTCCGTGGCTCGGGCGCGGCCTGGGACCTGCGCAAGTCGCAGCCCTACGAGTGCTACGACGAAATGGAGTTCGACGTGCCCGTCGGCTCGCATGGCGATTGCTACGACCGCTACCTCATCCGCATGGAAGAGATGCGCCAGTCCAATCGCATCATGCAGCAGTGCATCGAGAAGCTGAATGCGCCCGAAGGGCAGGGGCCGGTCGCCTCGACGGACGGCAAGGTCGTTCCGCCCAAGCGCGGCGAAATGAAGAAGTCGATGGAAGCCCTGATCCATCACTTCAAGCTCTATACCGAAGGCTACAAGGTGCCGGCCGGCGAGGTCTATGCCGCCGTCGAGGCGCCCAAGGGCGAGTTCGGCGTGTATCTGGTTTCGGACGGCACCAACCGTCCTTATCGCTGCAAGATCCGTGCTCCGGGCTTTGCGCACCTGCAGGCCATGGATTTCCTGTGCCGCGGCCACATGCTGGCCGACGTCGCCGCGATCCTCGGTTCGCTCGATATCGTGTTCGGAGAGGTGGATCGCTGATGAGTGTGCGGCGCCTAGCGGACGAGTCGGTTCAGCCGGCCTCCTTCGCCTTCACCAGGGAAAACGAGAGCTGGGCTCGCGCCAAGATGGCGGAGTATCCGGCCGGTCGCCAGCAGTCCGCGGTCATTCCGCTGCTGATGCGCGCGCAGGATCAGGATGGCTGGATTTCCCGCGCCACCATCGAGCATGTCGCGACCATGCTGGGCATGGCCTATATCCGCGTGCTGGAAGTGGCGACGTTCTACACCCAGTTCCAGCTCGCGCCGGTCGGCTCGCGCGCCCATATCCAGGTGTGCGGCACCACGCCCTGCATGCTGCGCGGTGCGGAAGACCTGCGCGAAGTCTGCCAGCGCAAGATTCATCATGATCCGCATACGGTGAGCGAAGACGGCACGCTGTCCTGGGAAGAGGTCGAGTGCCTGGGCGCCTGCGTCAATGCACCGATGGTCGCGATCTTTCACGACACCTAT
The DNA here is from genome assembly GCF_016801025.1 of Paradevosia shaoguanensis. Lineage (GTDB taxonomy): Bacteria > Pseudomonadota > Alphaproteobacteria > Rhizobiales > Devosiaceae > Paradevosia > Paradevosia shaoguanensis. The sequence goes on from NZ_CP068983.1 coordinate 3,903,922, forward strand.
GAAGACCTGACTCCGCAGCGGCTCGAAGAGATCATCGACGAGTTCCAGGCGGGCAGGGGCGATCAGGTTCCCACCGGCCCACAGATCAAGCGCTCGTTCTCCGCGCCCGAGGCCGGCCGCACGACGCTGCTGATTGAACCCACCGCCAAGCGCGAAAAGTTCGTGCCGCCGCCGGCGCCCGAGGCGCCTGCCGCTGCTGCGCCTGCAACCGCCGCCGTTGCGGCACCTGCCAAGAAGGAAGACCCTGCACCGACCACTCCGGGCCGCAAGCGCCAGGTTTCCGAGGAAGCCGCGCCTGCGCTCAAGGCACCGGCCCGCGCCAAAAAGGTGTCGGTTGAAAAGGCCGAGGGCGAGCGCGTGGCGGCCGACAAGGCTGCCAAGGCCGACGGCAAGCCTGCGCGCGCCATGCGCGAGGATGCGACCGGGGCTGAATCCAAGGCCGGCAAGCTCGATGGCGGCGCTGCGGTTCCGCTGTTCAAGGCGCCGGAAGGCGCGGCCAGGGACGATCTCAAGATGATTTCGGGCGTTGGCCCGGTGCTCGAAGGCAAGCTCAATGCCATCGGCATCATCACCTTCGCCCAGGTCGCGGCCATGAAGAAGGCCGACATCGCCAGGCTCGAATCCCATCTCGCTTTCCCCGGACGGGTGGAGCGTGACGAGTGGATCAAGCAGGCCAAGGCGCTCGCGAAGGGCGGCGAGGCTGAATACATCCGCGTCTTCGGCAAGAAGCCGCGCTAGGGGGTGTGAGAGATGCTTGCAGATAAAGACCGCATTTTCACCAACCTCTATGGCCAGGGCGACTGGCGGCTCGAAGGCGCGCGCAAGCGCGGCGCCTGGTCGGGCACCAAGGAGTTCATCGAGTCCGGCCGCGACTGGATCACCAACGAGGTCAAGGCCTCGGGCTTACGCGGCCGCGGCGGCGCCGGTTTCCCGACCGCGCTCAAGTGGACCTTCATGCCGAAGGTCTCGGACGGTCGTCCGCATTACCTCCTGGTCAATGCCGACGAATCCGAGCCCGGCACCTGCAAGGATCGCGAGATCCTGCGCCACGATCCGCACCATCTGGTCGAGGGCTGCCTGCTGGCCGCCCGCGCCATGGATGCGCATACCGCTTTCATCTATGTGCGCGGCGAATTCATCCGCGAGCGGCAGCATCTGGAGCACGCCGTTCAGGAGGCCTATGACGCCAGGCTGATCGGCAAGAACAACATCCACGGCTGGGATCTGGACATCATCGTCCACCACGGCGCCGGCGCCTATATCTGCGGCGAAGAAACCGCCCTGATGGAATCGCTGGAAGGCAAGAAGGGCCAGCCGCGCCTCAAGCCGCCGTTCCCGGCCGGCATGGGCGTCTATGGCAACCCGACCACGGTCAACAACGTGGAGTCGATCGCCGTCGTCCCTGAAATCCTGCGCCGCTCCGGCGCGTGGTTCGCCTCGATCGGCCGCGCCAACAATACCGGCACCAAGCTCATGTGCGTCTCCGGCCACGTCAACCAGCCGGCGACCTTCGAGGAAGCCATGGGCGTTACGTTCGAAGAGATCATCGAGAAGCATTGCGGCGGTATCCGCGGCGGTTGGGATAACCTGCTGGCCGTGATCCCCGGCGGCGCCTCGGTGCCCTGCGTGCCCGGCGAGAAGATCCGCAACGCGGTGATGGATTTCGACGGGCTGCGCGAAGTGGGTTCCTCGCTCGGCACTGCCGCCGTCATCGTGATGGACAAGCAGACCGACATCATCAAGGCCATCTGGCGTCTCTCGGCGTTCTACAAGCACGAGAGCTGCGGCCAGTGCACGCCGTGCCGCGAAGGCACGGGCTGGATGATGCGCGTGATGGAGCGCATGGTCGAAGGGCGCGCCCAGAAGCGCGAGATCGACATGCTGTTCGAAGTGACCAAGCAGGTCGAAGGCCACACCATCTGCGCCCTTGGCGACGCTGCGGCCTGGCCGATCCAGGGCCTCATCCGCAACTTCCGTCACGTGATCGAAGAGCGGATCGACGCCTATACCTACAATTCGACCTCCGAGGGCGCCGTGCCCTCGATCGCGGCGGAATAAGCCATGGGACGAAAATCCGAGGCTGAGATCATGGCGCGCGGGTTGGACAATGTCTGCACGGGCATTGCCTGGCTGGTGATCGCCGCCATCGGTTTCTTCGTCGTGCTCGCCAATGACCCGAACAATGCCTGGCTGACTGCCGGCATTGCCGTCGTGGCGGGATTTTACGCCATTTCCGGCAGTGGGCCGTTCGCGCGGCTGCTGCGGGCGCCGGGCACTGCCCTGGCATTTCTCGTACGCTCCGGTTTGGGAGGCGGCAGGTAAGTCATGGCAAGCATTAAAGTCGACGGCCAACTCGTAGAAGTTCCGGACTATTTCACGCTGATGCAGGCCGCAGAGGCCGCCGGTGCCGAAATCCCGCGCTTCTGTTACCACGAACGCCTCTCGGTGGCCGGCAATTGCCGCATGTGTCTGGTTGAAGTGAAGGGCGGGCCGCCGAAGCCGCAGGCTTCGTGCGCCATGTCGGTCAAGGACCTGCGCCCGGGCCCGAACGGCGAGCCGCCCGAAATGTTCACCAATACGCCGATGGTCAAGAAGGCGCGCGAAGGGGTGATGGAGTTCCTGCTCATCAACCACCCGCTCGATTGCCCGATCTGCGACCAGGGCGGGGAGTGCGACCTCCAGGACCAGGCCATGGCCTATGGCGTGGACAAGAGCCGCTTCTTCGAGAACAAGCGCGCCGTCGAGGACAAGTATCTTGGCCCCCTGGTCAAGACCTCGATGAACCGCTGCATTCACTGCACGCGCTGCGTCCGTTTCACCACGGAAGTCGCCGGTATTTCCGAGATGGGCCTCGTCGGTCGCGGTGAAGACGCCGAGATCACCAGCTATCTCGAGCGCGCGCTCACCAGCGAGCTGCAGGGCAATATCATCGACCTGTGCCCGGTCGGCGCGCTGACCTCCAAGCCCTATGCCTTCCACGGCCGTCCGTGGGAGCTGACCAAGACGGAATCCATCGACGTGATGGATGCCGTTGGCTCCAACATCCGCGTCGACAGCCGTGGCCGCGAAGTCATGCGCTTCCTGCCGCGCATCAACGAGGCGATCAACGAGGAGTGGATTTCGGATAAGACCCGGTTCGTCTGGGATGGCCTCAAGTCCCAGCGTCTGGATCGTCCCTATGTCCGCAAGGGCGGCAAACTCAAGGCCGCGTCGTGGGAAGAGGCGTTCGCCGCCGTCGCCGCGCAGGTCAAGAAGGCTGGCAGCCGTGTTGGCGCCATCGCCGGTGACCTTGCCGCCGTCGAAGAGATGTACGCGCTCAAGGCGCTGCTGGCTTCGCTCGGCTCGGGCATGACCGATGTACGTCCGGCTATGTCGGGCATCGATCCCTCGATGCCGCGTTCGGCCTATATCTTCAATCCGACCATTGCGGGCATCGAAGAAGCCGACGCCATTCTCATCATCGGCTCGAACCCGCGCCGCGAGGCTGCGGTGCTCAATGCCCGCATCCGCAAGAACTGGCGGACCAAGGGTAGCCCGATCGCCGTTATCGGCGAGCAGGCCGACCTGACCTATCCCTACGAGTATCTGGGCGAAGGCTTTGAAACCCTTGCCGATCTCGCTGCCGGGAAGGGTGCTTTTGCCGAAGTGCTCAAGAAGGCGACCAAGCCGCTCATCATCGTGGGCGAGGGCGCGGTTTCGCACGCAACGCTGGGCAAGCAGCCGGGCCGCGACGTGATCGCGCTGGCCTCCAAGCTCGCGACCTCTGGCGAGGCCTTGGCCGAAGGCTGGAATGGCTTCGCGCTGCTCCACAACGCCGCCTCGCGCGTCGGCGGCATCGACATCGGCTTCGTGCCGCATGACGGTGGCGTCTGCTCGGCCGACCAGATCGGCCTGGCCGGCAAGGGCGAGCTCGACGTGCTGTTCCTGCTCGGCGCCGATGAATACGACATGTCGGCCATGGGCAAAGCGTTCGTCGTCTATATCGGCACGCATGGCGATGCCGGCGCCCACCGCGCCGACGTGATCCTGCCGGCGGCGACCTATACCGAAAGGAGCGGCACCTACGTCAATACGGAAGGCCGCGTGCAGATGACCAACCGGGCGGTGTTCCCGCCGGGCGAGGCCAAGGAAGACTGGGCCATCATCCGCGCGCTCTCGGCCGTCATCGGCAAGCCGCTGCCGTTCAACTCGCTCCAGCAACTGCGCGCTGCGATCTATGCCGAATTCCCGCACCTTGCCCGGATCGACCAGATCCGCGCCGGCAGCGTGGACGACGTCAGGAGACTGGCCAAGGCCGGCATCAAGACCAAGTCGGCCAAGTTCGCCTCGCCGGTCAGCGAGTTCTACCTCACCAACCCGATTGCGCGGGCTTCGGCCGTGATGGGCGAATGCGCCCAGATGGCTGCCGGTCTCAAGCAGGCGGCGGAATAAGGAAGCAAGATGGACTTCGTTGTTTCAGCGCTGAACTACCTGCTCGGCATCCCGATCCTCGGATGGGGTGACACGGTCGGCTTCGTCTACAAGGCGCTGCTGCTGCTCGTGGCGCTGCTGGTCTTCACCGCCTTCATCCTGCTGGCCGACCGCAAGGTCTGGGCTGCCGTGCAGATCCGTCGCGGCCCCAACGTCGTGGGCGCCTTCGGCCTGCTGCAGAGCTTTGCCGACCTCCTGAAGTTCGTCTTCAAGGAGCCGATGGTTCCGGCCGGCGCCGACAAGGTGCCGTTCCTCCTGGCGCCGTTCGTCACGGTGCTGCTGGCGCTTTCGGCGTGGGCGGTGATCCCGCTCGACCAGGGCTGGGTGATGGCCGATATCAATGTCGGCATCCTCTATATCCTGGCGATCTCCTCGCTCGGCGTTTACGGCGTCATCATGGGCGGCTGGGCGTCGAACTCGAAATACGCCTTCCTGGGCGCGCTCCGCTCGGCGGCGCAGATGGTTTCCTACGAAGTCTCGATCGGCTTCGTGATCGTGACCGTGCTGCTCTGCGTGGGCTCGCTCAACCTCAGCGACATCGTGATCGCGCAGCGCGAAATGGGCCTGGCCCATATGCTCGGCGTGCCGTGGCTCAGCTTCCTAAACTGGTTCTGGCTGCCGCTCTTCCCGATGTTCATTATCTTCTTCATCTCGGCCCTCGCCGAGACGAACCGCCCGCCGTTCGACCTGCCGGAAGGCGAGTCCGAGCTCGTGGCCGGCTTCATGGTCGAGTATTCGTCCACGCCCTACGTGATGTTCATGCTGGGCGAGTATGTCTCGATCATCCTGATGTGCGCCATGACCACGATCCTTTTCCTCGGAGGCTGGTCTTCGCCCATCGAGCTGCCGCCGTTCACCTGGATCCCGGGCGTCGTCTGGTTCGTCATCAAGCTCTGCCTCGTGTTCTTCATGTTCGCGATGGTGAAGGCCTTCGTGCCCCGCTACCGCTATGACCAACTCATGCGGCTCGGCTGGAAGGTGTTCCTGCCCATTTCCCTGGCGGCCGTCGTTATCGTCGCCTTCGTTCTCCAGCTCACCGGCTGGGGCTGGCATGGAGGAGTGGCCTGATATGCGCCAGTTCCTGAATTCGCTGCTGCTCAAGGAGTTCGTATCGGCTTTCGCCTTGTCGATGCGCTACTTCTTCAGCCCGAAGCCCACCATCAACTATCCCTTCGAGAAGGGGCACGTGAGCCCGCGTTTCCGCGGTGAGCACGCGCTGCGCCGCTACCCCAACGGGGAAGAGCGCTGCATCGCCTGCAAACTGTGCGAAGCGATCTGCCCGGCCCAGGCCATCACCATCGAAGCCGGCCCGCGCCAGAACGACGGCACCCGCCGCACGGTGCGCTACGACATCGACATGGTGAAGTGCATCTATTGCGGCTTCTGCCAGGAAGCCTGCCCGGTGGATGCGATCGTGGAAGGCCCGAACTTCGAGTTCGCGACCGAAACCCGCGAAGAGCTCTATTTCAGCAAGGAAAAGCTCCTTGCCAACGGCGACCGGTGGGAGCGCGAAATCGCGCGCAATCTCTCGCTCGACGCGCCCTACAGGTAAGGACAGGACCATAATATGACCCTGCCGCTTTTCTTCTTCTACGTGTTCTCGATCATCGCGGTCGCAAGCGCTGCGATGGTGATCTTCTCGCGCAACCCCGTTCACTCGGTGCTGTTCCTCATCCTCACCTTCGTCAATGCGGCAGGCATCTTCATGCTGGCCGGCGCCGAGTTCCTGGCGCTGATCCTGGTGGTGGTCTATGTGGGCGCCGTGGCGGTGCTGTTCCTCTTCGTCGTGATGATGCTCGACGTCGATTTCGCCGAGATGCGGCAGGGCATCCTGCAATACGCACCGATTGCCGCCGTCGTCGGCATCATCTTCCTGCTCGAGCTGCTGCTGCTCGCCGGCACCTTCTTCATCTCTCCGGATGTGATGGGGCAGGCGGTCGTGCCGATCGATGCCACGATCGACAATACCCGCGCGCTCGGCCAGGTGATCTACACGCGTTACGTCTTCCTCTTCCAGGCGGCGGGTGCCGTGCTGCTGGTCGCCATGATCGGCGCCATCGTGCTGACCCTGCGCCACCGCACCAGCGCCAAGCGGCAGGACATCGCCAAGCAGGTCGCGCGCGGCAAGGACTCCATCAAGGTCGTCAGCGTCAAATCAGGACAGGGACTTTAGAGGGCTAGAAAATGGCTGCTGCAATCGGGCTCGGTCACTTCCTGACCGTCGGAGCCATCCTGTTCACGCTGGGTGTCTTCGGGATTTTTCTCAACCGCAAGAACGTCATCATCATCCTGATGTCGATCGAACTGATCCTTCTGGCGGTCAACATCAACTTCGTCGCCTTCTCGTCCCATCTGGGCGATCTGGCGGGCCAGGTCTTCGCGCTGCTGATCCTCACCGTGGCTGCGGCCGAGGCGGCGATCGGCCTGGCGATCCTGGTGATCTTCTTCCGTAACCGCGGCTCCATCGCGGTCGACGATATCAATGTGATGAAGGGCTGACCTTGCGATGATCCAGGCCATCGTCTTTCTACCGCTGATCGGCGCGCTGATCGCGGGTCTTCTCGGCCGGGTGATCGGACACAGGACGTCCGAGTACATCACCACGGGCCTGCTCATCATCGCGGCCTTGCTGTCGTGGGCGGTCTTCATTCCCTACGCCTTCGGTGGCGGTGCGGAAGCGGAAGCCGGTCATGCGGCGGCGACCAAGGTCGAAGTTCTGCGCTGGATCCAGTCCGGCGCGCTCGATCTGCGCTGGGTGCTGCGCGTCGACACGCTGACGGCGATCATGCTCGTGGTCGTGACCACGGTTTCGAGCCTCGTCCACGTCTATTCCATCGGCTACATGGCCGACGATCCGCATCGCTCGCGCTTCTTCGCCTATCTTTCGTTCTTCACCTTCGCCATGCTCATGCTGGTGACGGCCGACAACTTCGCGCAGATGTTCTTCGGCTGGGAAGGCGTGGGCGTGGCCTCGTACCTGCTCATCGGCTTCTGGTACACGCGCCCCTCGGCCAATGCCGCCGCCATGAAGGCGTTCGTCGTCAACCGCGTCGGCGATTTCGGCTTCCTGCTCGGTATCTTCGCCGCCTTCGCGGTCATCGGCTCGCTCGATTTCGATACGGTTTTCCACTCGCTCGACAGCGTCAAGGATGCGCAGTTCCACTTCCTGTCGTGGGACTTCCACGCCATGACCGTGGTCTGCCTGCTGCTGTTCGTCGGCGCCATGGGCAAGTCGGCGCAGTTCATGCTCCACACCTGGTTGCCGGACGCCATGGAAGGCCCGACGCCGGTGTCCGCGCTCATCCATGCCGCCACGATGGTGACGGCCGGCGTGTTCATGGTTGCGCGCCTCTCGCCGCTCTTCGAGCTCTCCTCGGTCGCCATGACCGTGGTGCTCGTCATCGGCGCCATCACCGCCTTCTTCGCGGCGACGGTGGGTCTGGTGCAGAACGACATCAAGCGCGTCATCGCCTACTCGACCTGTTCGCAGCTCGGCTACATGTTCGTGGCGCTTGGGGCAGGGGCTTACTCGGCGGGCATGTTCCACCTCTTCACGCACGCCTTCTTCAAGGCCCTGCTGTTCCTGGGCGCCGGCTCGGTCATCCATGCGATGCACCATGAGCAGGATATGCGGAACATGGGCGGCCTCGCCAAGAAGATCCCCATCACCTACTGGATGATGATCATCGGCACGCTGGCGCTCACGGGCGTCGGCATTCCGGGTACGCCGCTCGGCTTTGCCGGCTTCTTCTCCAAGGACTCGATCATCGAAGCCGCCTATGGCGTCGGTGGTTCGGTCGGCACGCTGGCCTTCTGGCTGCTGGTGGTGGCGGCGATGTTCACGAGCTTCTATTCGTGGCGCCTCATCCATCTCACCTTTCACGGCAAGCCGCGCCATGATGCGCCGGCTGCTCACGATGCCGAGCCGGATGCCCATGCGGACGATCACGGGCATGGTCATGGCAGCGCCTATGACAATGCGCATGAGAGCCCCAACGTGATGCTGATCCCGCTCTATATCCTGGCGGCGGGTGCGGTGCTGGCGGGCGTGGTGTTCTACGACATGTTCTTCGGGCACGTCGAACACATCACCCACTTCTTCCAGGGCTCGATCGCGGTCAACGAGCATGCGCTCGAGGCGGCCCATGAAAGTCCGCTCTGGGTCAAGTGGTCGGCGACCGTGGCCATGGTCATCGGCTTCCTCGCTGCCTGGCAGATGTATATCCGCGATACCGCCATTCCGAAGAACCTGGCCAAGGCCAATCCGGGCCTCTACCAGTTTCTCTTGAACAAGTGGTATTTCGACGAACTCTACAACGCCATCTTCGTGCGCCCCGCCTTCTGGCTCGGCAATGCACTCTGGCGCGGCTTCGATGACTGGCTGGTCGACAAGACCATCGTCGAGGGCCTTGGCAACCGGGTCAAGGACGTGACGGCGCGCGTCGTCAAGCTGCAGTCCGGCTATCTCTATCACTATGCCTTCGCAATGCTCATCGGGGTCGCCGCGCTGCTGACCTGGGCCATCGCGAGTGGGGGGCTCCTCGGATGACGTTCGACAACTCCATCCTGACCATCGTCACTTTCCTGCCGCTGGTCGGGACGCTGCTGCTGCTCTTCTTTCCGGGGCGCGACGAGGCGGCTGCCAACGTTCAACGTTGGGTGGCGCTCATCACCACGCTCGTGACCTTCGTCCTGACCTTGATGGTCTGGGCGCGGTTCGATCCGAGCAATTCCGGCTTCCAGATGGTCATCAACGTCCCCTGGATCGGCGACAGCATCGGCTATCGCATGGGCGTGGATGGCATCTCGGTGCTGTTCATCCCGCTGACGGGCCTGTTGATGCCGATGTGCATCCTGGCGAGCTGGAACTCGGTGCATTCGCGCGTCCGCGAATACCTGATCGTCTTCCTCGTGCTCGAAACGCTGATGCTCGGCGTCTTCGCCACGCTCGACGGCGCCATGTTCTATGTCTTCTTCGAAGGCACGCTGCTCCCGATGTTCCTGATCATCGGCATCTGGGGCGGGGCTCGTCGCATCCAGGCGGCTTACAAGTTCTTCTTCTATACGTTCGTCGGCTCGGTGCTGATGCTGCTGGCCATCATGGCCATCTACTGGCAGGCCGGCACGCTCGACATCTCCAAGCTGCTGACCTTCAAGTTCGACAAGGGCGTGCAGGTCTGGCTGTGGATCGCCTTCTTCGCGTCGTTCGCGGTCAAGATGCCGATGTGGCCATTCCACCGGTGGTTGCCCGAAGCGCACGTAGAGGCGCCGACGGCCGGCTCGGTGATCCTGGCCGCGATCCTGCTCAAGCTTGGCGGCTACGGCTTCCTGCGCTTCTCGCTGCCGATGTTCCCCGATGCTTCGGCCCAATTCGCGAACTTCGTCTTCGTGCTCTCGATCGCGGCCATCATCCTAACTTCGCTCGTGGCGCTCGTGCAGACCGACATGAAGAAGCTGATCGCTTATTCGTCCGTCGCGCATATGGGCTTCGTGACGATGGGTATCTTCGCCGGCAACGTCTATGGCGTGCAGGGCGCGCTCTTCCAGATGATCTCGCACGGCATCGTCTCGGGCGCGCTCTTCTTTGGCGTGGGCGTCATCTATGACCGCATGCATACCCGCGAGATTTCCGCCTATGGCGGGCTCGTCGAGCGCATGCCGCGCTACGCGCTGGTGTTCATGATCTTCACCATGGCCAATGTCGGCCTGCCGGGTACATCCGGGTTCATCGGTGAATTCCTCACCATGTTCGGTACGTTCCAGGTCAATACCTGGGTTACGACCCTGGCCGCCACCGGCGTCATCCTCTCGGCGGCCTATGCGCTCTATCTCTATCGCCGGATTATCTTTGGTGCGCTCACCAAGGAATCGCTGATGGGCATCATGGATCTGGACTGGAAGGAAGCGGCGATCCTCATTCCGCTCGCCGTCCTCACCATCTTCTACGGCATCTATCCGGCGCCGATCCTGGATGCGACGCGTAGCGCGGTCGATCTGCTTGTCACGAACTATTCCGCCGCGGTCGGGGCCGTTCCCGCCGTAGTGGCGCACTAGGGGCTTTTCGATGAACTCCGATATCACGAGCTTCGCCTCACTCGCTCCGGCCTACCCGGAAATCCTGGTGGTGGTCGGCGCCCTGGTGCTGCTGCTCATCGGCGTCTTCTCCAGGAAGCCGAATACGGTGGCGCTCTCCTGGCTCGCCATCCTCGTGCTGGTGATCGCGATGGGCCTCGTCATCTGGCAGCCCGCCGGCGGCATAATGTTCTCGGGCACCTTCGTGCTCGATGGCTTCGCGCGCTTCATGAAGGTGCTGGTGCTGGGCGGGTCGGCCTTCGCGCTCATCCTCTCGTTCTCGACGCAGCGCGAGAACGGGCTCGACAAGTTCGAGTATCCGGTGCTCGTCATGCTGGCTACCGCCGGCATGATGATGATGGTTTCGGCCAACGACCTGATGAGCCTCTATGTCGGCCTCGAACTGCAGAGCCTGGCGCTTTATGTCGTCGCCGCCATCAAACGCGACAGCGAGAAGGCGACCGAGGCCGGCCTCAAGTATTTCGTCCTCGGCGCGCTCTCCTCGGGCATGCTGCTCTATGGCGCCTCGTTGATCTACGGCTTTACCGGCCACACCCAGCTCGACCTCATCACGGCGGAAATCGCCGGGGGCGGGCGCAATATCGGCGTGATCTTCGGCGTGACGTTCCTGCTGGCGGGCCTCGCCTTCAAGATTTCGGCCGTGCCGTTCCACATGTGGACGCCCGACGTCTATGAAGGCGCGCCTACGCCGGTGACCGCGTTCTTTGCCTCGGCGCCCAAGGTCGCGGCCATGGCGCTGCTCATTCGTCTGGTGATCGAAAGCTTCGCGCCGATCTCTCATGACTGGCAGCAGATCGTGATCTTCCTCTCCATCGCCTCGATGGTGCTGGCGGCATTCGCGGCTATCGGCCAGCGCAACATGAAGCGCCTTATCGCCTATTCCTCGATCGGCCATGTCGGCTTCGCGCTGGTCGGCCTGTCGTCGGGTACACAGGTGGGCGTGGAAGGCGTCGCCATCTACATGGCGATCTATGTCATCATGACCGTCTGCCTCTTCGCCGCGATCCTGTCGATCCGCGCCGACGGGCAGTCGGTGGAGGACATTTCCGATTACGCCGGGCTGGCCCAGAAGCGGCCGTTCGTCGCGGCCATCATGGCGATCCTGATGTTCTCGCTCATCGGACTGCCGCCGCTGGCGGGGTTCTTCGCCAAGTGGCACGTGTTCCTGGCGGCGATCGAGGCCAAGCTCTTCGTGCTGGCCGTGATCGGCGTGCTTGCCTCGGCGATCAGCGCCTTCTATTACCTGCGCGTGATCAAGACCATGTATTTCGACGAACCGGTCCGCCAGTTCGACAGCGTTCCCAATGAGTTGACTGCCGTGATGGCGGTGACGGGCTTCTTCATCGTCACCTACTATCTCACCCTGGGTTCGCCGTTGGCGTCGTGGGCGCACGTGGCGTCGGGAAGCCTGTTCTAAGGTGTCCCGGCCGTTCAGTCTCGGTGCAAGAGCCAGCCTCGCAGGTTACCGCCTGCGGGGTTTTGACACTGTAGGCTCCACCAATACCGAGGCGATGAAGGCTGCTCAATCGGGCGATGGCGGCCCCATCTGGTTCGCCGCTTTGCAGCAGACCGCCGGCCGCGGCCGGCGCGGGCGTCCGTGGTCCTCGCCGCATGGAAACCTGGCGGCCAGCCTCTTGATCGTGCCCGATGCCGACCCCAATTTGATAGCGACGCTGGGCTTCGTGGCCGGCGTGGCACTCAACCGGGCGCTCGCGACGGTGCTCCCCAAGGGGAAGTTCAAGACCGGGCTCGATGGGGCCGATGGCGACGAGGACGGCAAGCGGGCCCGCATCGCGCTCAAATGGCCTAACGACGTGCTCGCCGATGGCGCCAAGCTCTCCGGCATACTGCTCGAGGCGCAGCCGCTTCCCGATGGTCGTACCGCGATCGTGATGGGGTGCGGCGTCAACGTCGTTGCGGCGCCCGAGGGAACCCCTTATCCCGCAACGAGCCTTCGCGACCTGGGCGCCGATGTGGATGCGCAGGCCGTGTTCGAGGCGCTGACGCAGGCCTGGGTCGATACTTATACGCTCTGGGACCAGGGCAGGGGCATTGCAGAAGTCCTGCGCCTGTGGCGCGAATTCGCGGCCGGAATCGGCGCGCCGGTGGCGGTAAACCGCCACGGCGACATCGTTCGCGGAATCTTCGAGACCATTGACGACGCCGGCAGGCTTGTCGTGCGCGCGGATGACGATACGCGCATCACGATAACCGCCGGTGACGTGCATTTCGGCACGACGGCAAGCGCCGCGCCGTAACGGAATTGACATTGAAAGTAGATGGCGGGGGAGCGGAACAGCCGCATTCTCCCCGTCCAAGTTTGGATTGGATAGAAAATGAAGAAGCCTTTGACCGATGAACTTGTCTTCGTCCCCCTGGGGGGCGTCGGCGAAATCGGCATGAATATGGGGGCCTATGGTTTCGGCCCCGCCAACCGCCGCAAGTGGATCGTGGTCGATTGCGGCGTGAGCTTCGGTGGCCCGGACCTGCCGGGTATCGAACTCATCATGGCCAACCCGGAATTTCTGGAAGAGAACGCCGACGATGTGCTGGCGCTTATCCTGACCCATAGCCATGAAGATCATTACGGCGCCGTGCTCGACCTTTGGCCGGGTTTCGAGAAGCCGGTCTACGCCACCGCCTTCACCGCCGCAATGCTGGCCGCCAAGCGCGCCGCCGACGCCATCGTCGATGAAGTCGAGGTGCGGCCGATGCAGGTGGGCAAGCCCTTTACGGTCGGGCCCTTCACCGTGGAGCCGATCAATGTGGCGCACTCGATTCCCGAAAGCTGTGCGCTGCTGATCACGACGCCGGTCGGCCGCGTGCTGCATACCGGCGACTGGAAGCTCGATCCGTCGCCCGTGGGCAGCCCGCCGACCGATATCGCGCGGCTCCAGAAGATCGGCGCCGACGAGGGCGCGCCGCCGCTGGCGCTTGTCTGCGACAGCACCAATGCGTTGAAGGACGGCGAGAGCCCGAGCGAAGCGCTGGTCGGCGATACGCTGGCCGCTCTCATTGCGGCCGCGCCATATCGCGTCGCGCTCACCACCTTTGCCTCGAACGTCGGCCGCGTGATTTCCATTGCGCGTGCGGCGGAGAAGGCTGGCAGGCAGGTCGTGCTGTCGGGCAGGGCGCTCCACCGCATCACCGGCATTGCCCGCGAGCTGGGCATGATGGAAGGCATTGCGCCGTTCCTCGATCAGGACGCCTACAAGAGCCTGCCGCGTGACAAGGTCGTGCTGCTCTGCACCGGCTCGCAGGGCGAAGCACGGGCGGCCATCGCCCGCATCGCGCGCGGCGAGCATCCGGCGATCGACCTCAATGCCGGCGACCAGGTGATCTTCTCGTCCTGGGCCATTCCCGGCAATGAGCGCGAAGTCATAGACATCCAGAACCGGCTGATCGACCGCGGCATCGACGTGATCACGCAATCGGACGGGCTCGTGCATACGACCGGCCACCCGCGTCGCGAGGAGCTCAAGCGGCTCTATGATTATGTGAAGCCGCAGGTGCTGGTCCCGGTGCATGGCGAGGCGGCGCACCTGCAGGCCCATGCCCGGCTCGGGCGCGACCATGGCATTGCCAATGTCATCGAAGCCCGCAACGGGGACATGGTGAAACTCTTCCCCGAGGCGATGGCGTATCCCGGCGAAGTGCGCTCGGGCGAGCTCTATCTCGACGGGCTGGTGCTCTGCACCCCCGAGGAAAGTGGGGTGAAAGGCCGCAGGCGACTTTCATTCGGCGGTCATATAGTCGTGAGCTTGGCGGTCAACGCCAGCGGCCAGGTGGTTTCCGGGCCCGAGGCAGTGATAGAAGGACTGCCGGAGGTCGAGGATGACGACGAGAGCATGAGCGATGTCGTCAACAAGACCATCCAGGGCGTCCTGCGCTCCGTGCCGCCGAAGCGGCGGGCGGACGTGGATATGCTCAACAGCGCCATCCACCGGGCCGTGCGGTCCGAGGTGAACGCGTTCTGGGGCCGCAAGCCCAATGTCACGGTGTTCGTGCACCGAGTATAGGAGAGCAGTATGCCGATCGGCAGTTTGATCGCCGTCTATTTCGTCGTCTGGTGGATCTGCCTGTTCATCGTCCTGCCGTTCAACGTGCGGAACCAGGTCGATGTCGGCGAGATCGTGCCGGGCACCGAGCCGGGAGCGCCGGCCATGCTGCGCTTCTGGCCCAAGCTCGTGGCCAATTCGGTCATCTCGGCCGTGCTGACCGTGCTGATCCTCTGGGGCTGGTCCAATCCCTGGCTGCAGCATTACTGGAACGGGTAATGCAGGCTGAGGCGGACGAAGAGGTTTCGTCGCCGACCGATGCAGCAGAATTCATCCGGAGCAATCTGGACCTGCTGCCGGTGCCTGCCTTCCCCGGCATCAAGCTTTACACGCCTCATCCCGGCAGCGGGTTGAGGCGTCTTGATTCTGCGGTCGACGAAGACGGCGATCCGTTGCCGCCATACTGGGCCTATGTCTGGGGCGGCGGAGCGGTGCTGGTGCGGCACATCCAGGCGCATCCGGAGGTGGCGGCCGGACGGCGGGTGCTCGATCTCGGCTCGGGCTCGGGGATCGTGGGGATAGCTGCGGCGCAGTGCGGGGCGGCTTCGGTGCTGGCGGCGGAGACGGATGCCAACGGACTGGCGGCGCTGGCGCTCAATGCCGAGGCTAACGGCGTGGTGCTGAGCATCACGGGCGAGGACCTGACGGCTGGGGCGGCGCCGGAAGTGGATGTCGTGTTGGTGGGCGATCTCTTCTATGCGCCGGAGCTGGCAGTTCGGGTTTCGGCGTTCCTGGCGCGATGCGTGGCGGCGGGGGTGACGGTGCTGGTCGGCGATCCCTATCGAGCGCATCTGCCGCTTGGAACGCTGGAACTGGTGGCTGAATATGAGGTGGCCGATTTCGGCGAGGCAGCGGGGCGGCGGAGCGGGGTTTTCAGGTTCCTCGGATGAGGAGGATAAGTTCGCCTCGGCGGCCATAGAGCAGGACCTGATAGTGATCGCGGGGGCAGCTCCTTGGGTGTCGTGAAACATCGAAATGTTTCACGGAGACTTTTTGGGTGGTTTCTACGACCAGTGCGTTTGGTAACTGATTGGAATTTCTGGCTATTTATTCTGAAAGCGCCCGCAAATCGTTAAATTTTGACTCAAATTCGAGGCATCTTTGACCATCTTGCATGGGGTTTCGCTGCAAATTCGATGGTGTTTGAGCATCTTTGCGAGGGGTGATTGGGCGGTCTTTCTGCTCCGTGGTGAGGACGTGGTTCCATTGTAGCTCTCGAGATGAGCGCGGGGATAAAGCCGCCGGGCGGAGCGGTGCGCTGGGGGCGGCCTTCCGCAGGGAAGAGGGACGCGGGCGGCATAAGGTGCCGTCCTCGCCCGGCTCGTAAAATTCCTGCCATAATCGGCTGGTAGACAATAAAAAAAGCAGGGCGTGAGCCCTGCTTTTGAAAAGTTTCGCGACAATACGTCGGTCTTACGCGCGCACGTAGCGGCGGCCAACGCTCCTCCCTTGACGTTGTCGGCGTCCGGCGGTTTCTCGCCGCCTTTGTTTTATGGGGCTGGACCCTAACAACTCAAAACAGCCCTGTCACGCAGATTCTGCATAGCTTGTATGCTTGCAACGCGATGATTTGTAGGATTTGACTACGGACCATCCAAAGCCTCGAATCGACGCCGTGAATCCGGAGTAG
The DNA here is from genome assembly GCF_016801025.1 of Paradevosia shaoguanensis. Taxonomy (GTDB): domain Bacteria; phylum Pseudomonadota; class Alphaproteobacteria; order Rhizobiales; family Devosiaceae; genus Paradevosia; species Paradevosia shaoguanensis. Next base: position 3,920,173 of record NZ_CP068983.1, read on the forward strand.
TTATGCGTCTTTCCCGTTACTTCCTGCCCGTGCTTCGCGAGGTTCCCAAGGAAGCCGAAATCGTTTCGCACCGGCTCATGTTGCGCGCCGGACTTATCCGTCAGCAGGCTTCGGGCATGTATTCATGGCTGCCGATCGGCTACCGCGTGCTGATGAAGGTCAAGGCCATCATCGAGCAGGAGCAGGACCGCTCCGGCGCCGTCGAATTGCTGATGCCCACGCTCCAGTCCGCGGACCTGTGGCGCGAGAGCGGGCGCTACGACGCCTATGGCAAGGAAATGCTGCGCATCAAGGACCGCAACGAGCGCGACATGCTCTATGGTCCGACGAACGAGGAGATGATCACCGACATCTTCCGGACGTTCGTGAAGTCCTACAAGGACCTGCCGCTCAATCTCTACCACGTGCAGTGGAAGTTCCGTGACGAGATCCGTCCGCGCTTCGGCACGATGCGCTCGCGCGAATTCCTGATGAAGGACGCCTATTCGTTCGACCTCGACGAGGCGAGCGCCGTGCGCGCCTATCACCGCATGTTCGTGGCTTATCTGCGTACGTTCCATCGCCTTGGCGTCACCGCCATTCCGATGCGCGCCGATACCGGCCCGATCGGCGGCGATCTCAGCCACGAATTCATCATCCTGGCCGATACCGGCGAGAGTGCCGTCTTCTGCCATGCAGACCTGCTGCAGAAGCCGATTCCGGCCATCGATACCGATTATCGCGGCGACCTGTCGCCGATCGTTGCCGACTGGACCTCGCTCTATGCGGCGACCGAGGAAATGGTCGACATGGCGGCTTTCGAAGCCCAGGTGCCCGAGGCCAAGCGGCTTTCTGCACGCGGCATCGAAGTCGGCCATATTTTCTACTTCGGAACGAAGTATTCCGCGCCGATGAAGGCGACCGTCACCGGTCCCGACGGCAAGGAAGTCACCGTGCATATGGGTTCTTACGGCATCGGCCCCACGCGAGTCGTGCCTGCCATCATCGAGGCGAGCCATGACGAGGCCGGCATTGTCTGGCCGGTCAGCGTCGCGCCGTTCGAAGCGGTGGTGATCAACCTCAAGTCCGGCGATGCGGATTCCGATGCGGCGAGCGAGAGGCTCTATGGCGAGCTGCAGAATGCGGGCATCGACGCGCTCTACGACGACACGGAGCAGGGCGCCGGGGCCAAGTTCTCGACGGCCGACCTGATCGGTATTCCCTATCAGCTGATCGTCGGGCCGCGCGGACTCAAATCCGGTGAGGTCGAGATCAAGCACCGCAAGTCGGGCGAACGCGAAACGCTGCCGATCGGCGCCGCGGTCGAAAGGCTTCGCGGCCTCATCGAACCGCAAAGGCGAGACAAGGTTTGAACGCTCCCACATCGCAGATCACCGAACAGTCCACGAACGCCTTTTCGCGTTTCGAATGGATGGTCGCAGGGCGCTACCTGCGCGCCCGCCGCAAGGACGCCTTCATCTCGGTGATCGCGGCCCTGACGATGGCAGGCGTGGCGATCGGTGTCGCCACGCTGATCGTCGTCATGTCGGTGATGAACGGGTTCCGCGAGGAACTGCTGACCAAGATACTGGGCCTTAACGGGCATTTCTCGGCGTTTCCGATCGAGGAAAAGTTCACGGACTATCGGCCGACGGTCAAGCTCATCGAGGGCGTGCCCGGCGTGCGCCACGCGGTGGCCTATGTCGAGGGCCAGGCCCTGGTATCGAGCGACACGAACCAATCGACCGGCGCCACCGTGCGCGGCATGGATTTCGAGGATATCCAGAAGCTCGGGCTGCTCTCCAAGAGCGCCATCCAGGGCGGCTGGGACCAGTGGGACCAGTCTAACGGCGTGGCAATCGGCTATCGGTTGGCGGAGCGACTGGGCATTGGACTCGGGGCGGCGATCACGATAGTCAATCCCAACGGGGCGACGACGCCGTTCGGCACGACGCCGCAGATCCGCTCGTTCCCGGTCAACGTGATCTTCAATGTGGGCATGGTCGAGTTCGACAGCTTCTATGTCTACATGCCGATGCATCTGGCCCAGGACTACTTCAAGATGTACGAGGACGTCCTGAAGCCGGGCGTCGAGCCGCCCGATCCGATGGCGACGGACGAGGAAATCGACAAGGCCTATGAGCGGCAATATCGCGCCAGCGCGGTCGAAATCTTCATCGACAACCCTGACGACATCAACACGATGCGCGACCGGCTGCAGCAGACGCCGGGTATCCGGCCGATGATCCTGACCGACTGGCAGCAGCGGAACGAGACGTTCTTCTCGGCGCTGCAGGTGGAGCGGGTGGTGATGTTCACCATTCTCTCGATGATCGTGCTGGTTGCTGCGTTCAACATCATCTCGAGCCTCGTGATGCTGGTGAAGGACAAGGGCGCCGATATCGCGGTGCTGCGCACGATGGGCGCGACGCGCGGCTCGATCATGCGGATATTCTCGATTACCGGCACGGCCATCGGGGTTATCGGCACGCTGATCGGGCTGGGGCTGGGACTGGTCATCGCATCCAATGCCGAGGCGTTGCGCGCTGGCATTTCCGAGCTTATCGGCGTGCGGCTCTTCCCGCCGGAGGTGTTCTTCCTCTCCTCGCTGCCATCCAAGGTCGATCCGATGGAGATCACGGTGGTGGTGGGGCTGGCGCTGCTGCTGAGCTTCCTGGCCACGCTTTATCCCGCATTGCGGGCCGCCCAATACGATCCGGTCGAGGCTTTGCGGTATGAGTGATACGCAATTGGTGCTGCGCGGCGTCCATCGCCATTACGGCGAGGGCGAAACGATCGTTCGCGTGCTCGAAGCGGCCGACCTGACCGTCAAGGGCGGGGAACTGGTGGCGCTCGTGGCGCCGTCGGGGGCCGGCAAATCGACGCTGCTGCATATTTCGGGGCTGCTCGAGCGACCGCAGCAGGGCGAAGTCGAGATTCTGGGCGTGCCGACGAGCCATCTGGGTGACCGCGCCCGCACGATGCTGCGGCGGACGACGGTGGGCTATGTCTATCAGTTCCACCACCTGCTGCCCGAATTCACGGCGCTTGAGAACGTTTCGATCCCGCAGCTCATCGCCGGCAAGGGCCAGGCGGAGGCGGACAAGCGCAGCCACGAATTGCTGGCCATTCTCGGGGTGGATTCGCGCGCGACGCACCGGCCGGCGGAATTGTCGGGCGGCGAGCAGCAGCGCGTGGCGATCGCCCGCGCGGCGGCCAACCATCCGCGGGTGATTCTGGCGGACGAGCCGACGGGCAATCTCGATCCGGCGACGAGCGACCTGGTGTTCGAGGCGCTGCGGCAGCTGATCCGGGACGAGGGCGCTGCGGCGCTCATCGCGACGCATAACTACGATCTGGCGCGGCGGGCGGACCGGATCGTGACGCTCAAGAACGGGCTGGTGCTTCCGCATACGCTTTAGGGCGCGGGCGGGGCTGTTCGCAATCCAATCATCATCAGTGAACTTCCCCGGTGAAAGCCCGGGGCCGCGAGCGGCTCCGCTCGTGGGGGGCGGTGCAATGGCGCCGGATCAGGTCCGGGGAAGTGCGGCGGTTGGGGCATGGGTAAGCGGCTAAGCCCCGGTGGACCTGACGAGGGAATCATCAAGCTCCAGCGGAGGCGGGCAGGCTGCGTGTCTTGCCACGTGCCTGTGAACATGCAGAACAGCGTGCATACGAGCCCGGCCTGCTGGCGGTGTTAACGTTTCGTTATCTCTTTAACCTTGCGCACATCGATGTTCCTGGACATGAACGGAGAGAGAACATATAAGAACAAAACAGCAACCACGGAGGCTTGGAAATGATTGTCGGTTTCTTCAAGGACCTGTTCGCCGTTCTCGCCCTGGGCGCGTTCACCATCTCGGCGCTCACGTGGATGGATGTGCTGTCCCGACTCGTGTGAGGGTGTGAATTGATCGTGAGGCGCGGTTGGCTCCGCGCCTCGGGGATGTCAGAACACGCTCATGTCCGGTCCAGGTTTTATCCATCTTCACGTCCACTCGGCCTTCTCGCTTCTTGAGGGTGCAATCCAGCTCGCCAAGATTCTGGAGCTGGCCAAGGAGGACAAGCAGCCGGCTATCGGCATAGCCGACACCAACAATCTCTTCGGGGCGCTCGAGCTTTCCGAAAAGGCCACGGGAAAAGGCATCCAGCCGCTGGTCGGGTGCGAACTCGCGCTCGATTTCTGGACGGCGGACGACCGCGGCCCGGAGCGCGGCAATTTCGGCAAGGGCGGGGTGGTGCTGATGGCATCGAACGCGGAGGGGTTCTCCAATCTCTCCCGACTCGTCAGCCGCGCCTATCTCGAAGGCGAGAACGGCAAGGCCGCCGCCAAGATCGGCTGGCTCGACCGCGACAACGTGCGCGGCATCATCTGCCTTTCGGGTGGCCCGGAGGGTTCGGTCGATCCGTTCTTCGCCAATGGGCTGGAAGCCCACGCCCATGCGCGCCTCGACCGGCTGCGCGAACTCTTCGACAATCGACTCTATATCGAGTTGCAGCGGCATGGCCGGCACAGCGAGGCGCTCGTCGAGCCGCAGCTGATCGACTACGCCTATAAGCGCGGCGTGCCGCTGGTGGCGACCAACGAGCCGTTCTTCCGATCCAAGAAGGATTTCGAGGCGCATGACGCGCTGCTGGCCATTGCCGGCGGCACGGTGCTGGCGCAGACGGAGCGGCGCAAGCTCTCGGACCAGCACTATTTCAAGACGCGCGCCGAGATGATGGAGCTTTTCTCCGACCTGCCGGAGGCACTCGACAGCACGATCGAGATCGCGCAGCGCACGAGTTTCCGTCCGCGCACGCGCGGCCCGATCCTGCCCAAATTCGCGGCGGCGCCGGGCGTCAGCGAAGACGAGGCCGTGGCGGCCGAGGCTTCGGCGCTCGCCAAGATGGCGCGCGACGGGCTGCAGAAGCGGTTCGAGGTCGTGGGTCTGGCGCCCGGGCGGACCGAGCAGGAATACCACGACCGACTGGAATTCGAGCTCGGCATCATCCAGAGCATGAAATTCCCTGGCTACTTCCTCATCGTGGCCGACTTCATCCAATGGGCAAAGGGCCGGGGAATTCCGGTGGGGCCGGGGCGTGGCTCGGGTGCAGGGTCACTCGTGGCCTGGGCGACGACGATCACCGACCTCGATCCCCTGCGCTACAATCTGCTTTTCGAACGCTTCCTCAATCCGGAACGCGTGTCGATGCCCGACTTCGACATCGACTTCTGCCAGGATCGCCGCGAAGAGGTGATCCGCTACGTGCAGCAGAAATACGGCGCAGAGCAGGTGGCGCAGATCATCACCTTCGGTACGCTCCAGGCGCGCGCGGTACTGCGCGACGTCGGCCGCGTGCTGCAGATGCCTTATGGGCAGGTGGACCGCATCTGCAAGCTTGTTCCGGCAAACCCGGCCGACCCGTGGACGCTGGAGCGCGCGCTGGCCGAAGTGCCGCAGCTGCGCGCCATGCGTGACGAGGACGAGACGGTGGCGCAATTGCTCGAAATCGGGCAGGCGCTCGAGGGGCTCTTCCGCCATGCCTCGACCCACGCCGCCGGCATCGTGATCGGGGATCGGCCGCTGCAGGAACTGGTACCGCTCTACCGCGACCCGCGCTCGGACATGCCGGTTACCGAATACAACCTCAAATGGGTGGAGCCGGCGGGGCTGGTGAAGTTCGACTTCCTGGGCCTCAAGACGCTCACGACGATCGACTACGCCGTCAAGATGATCAACAAGCGCAAGCCGGCGGACGAGCAATTCGATATCGACAAGATTCCGATCGACGATCCGGCGACCTACAAGCTTTATTCGCAGGGCGATACGGCGGGCATCTTCCAGTTTGAAAGTCCGGGCATGCGGCGCGCGCTCACGGACCTCAAGCCTGACCGCATCGAAGACCTCATCGCCATGAACGCGCTCTATCGGCCGGGCCCGATGGACAATATTCCGAGCTTCTGCGACCGCAAGCACGGCCGCGAGCCGGTGGAATATCCGCACGACGCGCTCAAGACGGTGCTCGACGAGACCTATGGCATCATCGTCTACCAGGAGCAGGTGATGCAGATCGCCCAGCTTCTCTCGGGCTATTCGCTGGGTGAAGCCGACATGCTCCGCCGCGCCATGGGCAAGAAGATCAAGGCGGAGATGGATTCCCAGCGCGTCCGCTTCCGCGACGGCGCGATGAAGAACGGGGTGTCCGAAGCGCAGTCGGACACGATCTTCGACCTCCTGGCCAAGTTCGCGAACTACGGCTTCAACAAGAGCCACGCGGCGGCCTATGCCTGGGTGTCGTACCAGACGGCCTATCTCAAGACGCATTACCCGGAAGAGTTCCTGGCGGCCTCGATGACGCTCGACATGGGCGTGACCGAGAAGCTGGCCGATTACCGGCGTGAAGCGATCCGGCGGCAGATCGCGATCGTACCGCCCTGCGTCAACCAGTCCGAAGCGCTGTTCTCGGTGAAGGACGGCAAGGTTCACTACGGCCTGGCGGCGGTGAAGGGCATCGGGCGGCAGGTGGCCGAGCATATCGCGGAGGTACGGGGCAATGGCCGGTTCACGGACCTCGCCGATTTCGCCTCGCGGATCGACCCCAAGGTGCTCAACCGCCGGACGATGGAAACGCTGGTGAGCGCGGGGGCATTCGACTCGCTGGTGTCACGGCGCGAACAGGCGTTCGCGGCGATCGACTCGGTGATCGGTACGGCGCAGCGCATGGCCTCGGACCGCAATGACGGGACGGTGGACATGTTCTCTTCGGACAAGCCGGAACCGATCATCCTGCCCGAAATGTTCGAGCCTTGGACGTTGGCCGAGCGGCTGGAGCGCGAGTTCTCGGCAATCGGCTTCCACCTCTCGGCGCATCCGCTCGACGCCTATACCGATCTCTTCGAGAAGCTGCGCGTGCAGCGCTGGTCCGATTTCGAGCGGGCGGTGAAGAACGGGGCCGGGGCGGGGCGCATTGCCGGCACCCTGGCGAGCCGCAACGACCGACGGACGCGCAAGGGCACGCCGATGGCGATCATGACCTTTACCGACCAGAGCGGCGGCTATGAGTGCATCGCGTTCTCGGAACAGATTTCGATGTATGGCTCGGTGCTGGAGGTCGGACGGTCGCTGATCATCGAGGTCGAGGCGGACGAGCGCCCGGACGGCATCAGCCTGCGGCTGACCAAGGCCGAGTCGATCGACGGAGCGACCGAGAAGCTTGGACGGCAATTGACGGTGTTCCCGGCGACGGAAAAATGCCTGCCGGCCATTCGCGCCCAACTCAAGCCGGGTGGCGAAGGCGCGGTGACCTTCATCGTGACGCGGGATGACGGCGCGCGGGAATACGAGATCAAGATCCCGGGCGGGTTCAAGCTGAGCTCGGAGATTGCCGGGGGAATCAAGTCGCTCGCGGGCGTGACGGATGTTCGGTTGAACTAGGAGGCGCTTGGGGGATTCGGGGACTCGATCGGGGCGGCGGTGTGTGCCTCCAGCGGGGCGGCGTCAAATGATGCCCGTAAGGGGGACGGTTGTTTGGGAGCTACCCGCGGTGGATGCTTTACGTTTAGCGCGCCGGCCACGGGGCGGCGGCGACCTCCACTCGCGCAGGGAAATCCGTAGGCCCCGGCTCTTCGGCCGGGGAAGTTCGGTGGTGGGGCGGGGGGCGGAGACGACTGGCCGGGTAGCGAACAGCGATAGCGGTGCCGGTCTCTTGCTACGGCTCGATGGCCACAAGTCGAGTTCATGGATTGCGATGGTAGCAAGTCGGCGGCCGATGTGCCGAGCGTTAGTTGGGTCGCAGATGCTATCAGCGCCGTGATTAGAGGCGGTTGCATCCGGCGGTGTGAAGCTGAGTGTGGCTCGCGTCGCGAAGGGCTTGTTGGAATACGAGCGCGATTGGTGCTTTGCGTCTGACGTAGCCACCCCCACAGCACTTCTCCGGACTTGATCGGGGCCTATTCAGCTCTCCGCTCGCGGGGGGTATCCGTGCCCCGGGTATTCGCCCGGGGAAGTGCGGTGGTAAGGCGGGGCTAGAGAAAAGCGGGTTGCGCGGGGGCTGTTGGGGCTCGGAAGCGAGCCGAAACGTATCCATATCAGATCGCTCGCGTCGCGTCATAAGCACGTTTTCTCGGCGAAAACGGCGTGTTATTTCTGGCGCGGGGCGTTCGCCTCGGGGGAAGCAAGATGTTCGATCTGGCGACTATCGTGACCTATCTCGGGGCGTGCTTCGTGCTGGCTATCGTGCCGGGGCCGACGGTGACGGTGATTATTGCCAATGCGCTGGCGCGCGGGACGTTGGCGGGGTTGGGGATCGTGCTGGGGACGCAGCTTGGGCTGGTGACCATGATCCTGGTGGTGGCCAGCGGCATGGAAGCGCTGGTGAGCTTCATGGGGTGGGCGTTTGACTGGATCAAGCTGATCGGCGCGGCCTACCTCATCTGGCTCGGCTTCAAGATGCTGCGGAGCAAGGGCGAGCTGGGTACGGCCAAGGCGGTCAAGGAGAAGTCGTTCATGGCGATCGTCATGGAAGGGTTCTTCGTGATCTGGGCCAATCCCAAGGCGCTGATCTTCTTCGGTGCGTTCATTCCGCAGTTCGTGCGGCTGGAAAGCCCGACTTTTCCGCAGATCATGATCCTGGGCTTCTTCTTCATGCTCGTGGCCGGTTCGACTGACTCGATCTACGCCATCATCGCGGGCAGGGCGCGCGGATTGCTAAGCGTGGCGCGCGTGCGGCTGCTCAATCGCGTCTCGGGCGTGATCCTGATGGCGGGCGGCGTGTGGCTGGCCTTGCAGAAGCGAGCCTGAGCCTGTGACCATCGAATTATGGAGCCTGGCCGACCGCCCGGACCTGCTGGCGGCGGCGGAAGATCTGACGGGCGCGCTTTATCCGGTCTACATGCAGCACGACACCGTTTCGAATGCGTGCTGGTCGTTGCTCTATGGCGAGCATCTTGCGCGGTACCAGACGATTGCGACCGGTGAGGGCGTCGTCATCGCTTATGGCAATTCGGTGCCGTTCTTCTGGCCGGAAGGGCAGGAGCTGCCCGATGACGGGTGGGACGCGGTGTTGCGCGACGGCACGGCGGATGCCGAGGGCGAACGACGGGCCAATGCGCTGTCGGCGCTTTCGATCGTCGTGGCGCCGAGCCATCGCGGTTCGGCACTGGCGGACCGGATGCTGGAAGCGATGAAAGCGGCGGCGCGGGCGAACGGGCTCGAGGCCCTCGTGGCGCCGGTCCGGCCGACACGGAAGGCGGATTATCCGCTCCACTCGTTCGAGGACTATTGCAGCTGGCAGACTCCGGACGGCGCGCCGTTCGATCCGTGGGTGCGCAAGCATTGGCGGCTTGGCGCGCGCATTCTCAAGGCGGCGCCACGCTCGATGGTCATTCCCGGCACGTTGGCACAGTGGCAGGACTGGGCGGGATTGCGGTTTCCGGTGAGCGGGAAATATGCGTTTGCGGGCGGGCTCGCGCCACTGGACGTCGATGTCGAGGGCGACAGCGCCGTCTATGTCGAACCTAATCTCTGGATGCAGCATCAGATCTAAAACCCGTGTTCGACCTAGCCAGCCTTACCACCTTCATCATCGCGGCGTTCGTCGTCGTCATCGTTCCCGGCATTACGGTTTCGGCCATCGTGAGCACCGCGCTGGCGCGCGGGTTCAAGGCGGGCATGCTCATCGAGCTGGGAGCGCAGATCGGGCGGCTCAGCATGGTGGTGCTGGTCGCGGTGGCGCTCGAGGCGGTGACGGTGGCGGTCACGGCTTCGTTCTTCTGGATCAAGCTGGTCGGCGCGGTCTATCTCGCCTGGATCGGGTGGGGATATCTGAGTTCGCGCAGCTCGATCACGCTCGACAAGAGTCGGGCGGAGCCGACGGCGTGGCGGCAGGTGGTCTCGGGCTTTTTCGTGCTGTGGAGCAATCCGAAGGCATTTCTCTTCTTCGGGGCGTTCCTGCCGCAATTCGTGAACCCGAATTATCCAGCCTGGCCGCAGGTGGTGATCCTCGGGCTGATCGAGATGGGGGCGGCGCTCATCACGGATACGGCCTATATCATCATCGCGTCGCGGGCGCGGCACCTGCTGACCGGCAAGCTGGCGCAGTATGTCAACAAGGCGGCCGGGGTGATCCTGATCGGGGCAGCCGTCTGGCTTGCCTTGCAGCATCAGGCGTGACACAACCCGCCAACAAAGAAAATCAGGCGGGGGAACGTCAATGTCGCGGCTTGTCGGCTTTTACCCGGGATCGTTCGATCCGGTCACCAATGGCCACCTCGACGTCATCGAGCGGTCCTGCAAGCTGGTGGATCGGCTCGTGGTCGCGGTCGGCACGCACCATTCCAAGGCGCCGCTTTTTGCCCATGAAGACCGCATGGAGCTGCTGCGGCAGACGGTCGAGCCGATCGGCAAGCGCACCGACACGCAGATCGACGTGATCGAGTTCGACGGCGTCATGGTGCTGGCGGCGCGCGAGGCGGGCGCCAAGCTGGTCATTCGCGGGCTGCGCGATACGACAGACTATAATTACGAGATGCAGATGGTAGGCATGAACGCGCAGATGGCGCCGGACCTGCAGACCGTTTTCGTGCCCTCCAGCCCCCATGTCCGGCACATCTCCGCCACACTTGTGCGTCAGATCGCGCAATTGGGCGGCGATATTGCCGCTTTCGTACCCGCAATCGTTCTCAAGGCCCTGAAAAACAAATGAACGCTGCCGCTGCCTTTCCTCGCCTCGATCGCATGATCGCCACGTTCGCCTTCGCCGTCGTGGCGGCCGTCGCCGGTATTCTCGTTGCGCCGCAGGTGGCGCAGGCCCAGCAGAGCGGCACGCCGCACCTGATGCTGCAGCTCAAGGATGGCGTCGTCGATATCGAATTGCTGCCTGCCGTCGCCCCCAAGCACGTCGAGCGCATTGTGACGCTCACTAACCAGGGCTTCTACAACGGCATCGTGTTCCACCGCGTGATCGAGGGCTTCATGGCCCAGACGGGCGACCCGACCGGCACCGGCATGGGCGGTTCGGACCTGCCGGACCTGCAGGCCGAATTCTCGAGCGAGCCGTTCGTCCGCGGCACCGTGGGCGCTGCGCGTACGCAGGACCCGAACAGCGCCAATTCGCAGTTCTTCATCATGTTCGGCGAGGCGCCGCACCTCAACGGTCAGTATACCGTGTTCGGCAAGGTGGTTGCGGGCATGGAGCTCGTGGACAATATCAAGAAGGGCGCGCAGTCGGACAACGGCACCGTGACCGACCCGGACAAGATCATTTCCGCCAAGATCGAATACAAGTAATCCGTTTCTTCCCAGGAGTACCCCCATGGCCGAATACGCCGATCCCGAAAACACGCTGGTCATCGAGACCACCAAGGGCAACGTCGTCATCCAGATGCGACCGGACCTGGCTCCCAACCACGTCGAGCACATCAAGAAGCTCGCTCGTGAAGGCTTCTATGACGGGGTGGTGTTCCATCGCGTGATCGACGGCTTCATGGCGCAGACGGGCGATCCGACCGGCACCGGCATGGGCGGCTCGAAGTACCCGGACCTCAAGCAGGAATTCAACGCCGAGCCGCATGTGCGCGGCACGGCTTCGATGGCCCGCTCGCAGAATCCGAACAGCGCCAATTCGCAGTTCTTCATCTGCTTTGATGACGCGCGCTTCCTCGACCGCCAGTACACGGTCTGGGGCAAGGTCATCGAAGGCATGGAAAATGTCGACCAGATCAAGCGCGGCGAGCCCGTGAAGGATCCGGACAAGATGGTTTCGGTCAAAGTGGCCGCCGACCTCTAATCCCTTTCGCATTTCTCGCGTTTCGGCGGCGGCGGCATTGATCCGCCGCCGCCGAAATTCTTTAGGAAGACGCCATGCGCGTAGACGATTTCGACTTCGATCTCCCCAACGAGCTGATCGCCCTGCATCCGGCCGAGCCGCGCGATTCCGCGCGCATGCTGGTGGTGAAACCGGGCGACGTGCTTGCCGATCGGGTCGTGACGGACCTGCTGGAGATATTGCAGGCGGGCGACGTGCTGGTGGTCAACGATACCAAAGTGCTGCCGGCGGATCTGCGGGGGACGCGGGTGCGGGGGGAGAACCGATCGTCGGTGTCGTTCAACCTCCACAAGCGCGTGGACGCGCGAACGTGGAAGGCCTTTGCGCGCCCGGCCAAGCGACTGGCCGAAGGAGATCGGCTGGAGCTGGGCAATGGCGAGCAGGAACCGCTGTTCGCGACGCTGACGGGCAAGGGGGATTCGGGCGAGGTGACGCTGTCGTTCGATCTTGCCGGCGCTGAGCTCGACGAGGCGATCAAGTCGCACGGGGCCATGCCGCTGCCGCCCTATATCGGGGCCAAGCGCGAGGTCGAGGAGCGGGACAAGTCGGACTACCAGACCGTCTATGCCCGCCACGATGGTGCGGTGGCGGCGCCGACGGCGGGGCTGCATTTTACAGATGGCTTGTTGCAGCGGCTGGCCGACAAGGGCGTCGGCTTCGAGCGGGTGACGCTGCATGTGGGGGCAGGGACCTTCCTGCCGGTCAAGGTCGAGGACACCAAGGACCACAAGATGCATGCCGAATGGGGCGTGATCGACGAGGGGACTGTGGAGCGGATCCTGGCGGCTCGGGAGCGCGGCGGGCGCGTGGTGGCGGTCGGGACGACGAGCCTGCGGCTGCTCGAGAGCGCGGCGCGGGAAAGCGGCAAACTGGCGGTGTTCTCGGGGGACACGGATATCTTCATCACCCCGGGCTACCGCTTCAACGTGGTGGACGTGCTGATGACCAATTTCCACCTGCCGCGGTCGACGCTCTTCATGCTGGTGAGCGCGTTTGCCGGCTTCGAGACGATGCATGAGGCTTATCGGTACGCGATCGAGCACGGCTATCGGTTCTATTCCTATGGCGATTCCTCGCTGCTGTTCCGCGATGAGGCGGGCGCGACGCAATCGTGAGCGAAGAGGCTTCGACGCCGGTGAGCCCCATCGAGCGCTACATGGCGCGGATGGTGGCGGCCTTGCAGCGGCTGGCGCGGAGCGATGATCCGAACCTGACATTTTCGCGGCTCATCGACGTGATGGGGCGCGGATCGCACCGGTTGCTGATCCTGGTATTCACGCTGCTCAACATGGTGCCCGGGCCGCCCGGCTTCGGCGGCACCATTGCCTGGACGACGCTGGGGATTGCGCTGGCGATGATCATGCGCTGGCCGATCCGGCTGCCCGCGCTGATCGGCGATCGCGGACTGCCGCTCAACCTGCTGCTCAAGCTAAGCGAGCGCGTGGCCGTGGCGGCGCGGTATGCGGCGCGTTTCTCGCGGCCGCGGCTCAGGTGGCTGACGGGCGCGGCGGCGACGATACCCTATGGGGTGTTCGTGATCGTGGTGAGCCTCGTGATGACCATTCCCATTCCGTTCATCAATGCCATCCCGAATGTCGGACTGTGCGTGCTGAGCTTCTCGATGCTGAACCGGGATGGCCTGGGGGCAATCGTGGGGGTGGCGATCAGCCTTCTGGGGCTTGGGATCGCGGCGGCGGCGATTTTCGGGGCCTATGAACTGGGCATGGCGGCCCTGGGGATAGTGACGTGATGGCTACCCGTTGTCCGCTTGCCGGCAAACGGCTAGAACGCCGCCCATGAAGCAGGTCTCCTTTTCTCTCCTCGCCACCGACGGAAATGCCCGGCGCGGGCGCATCGACACCCCGCGCGGCGATATCCAGACGCCGGCGTTCATGCCCGTGGGCACGGCCGGAACGGTCAAGGCGATGTATCCCGAGCAGGTGCGCGAAACCGGCGCGGACATCCTCCTGGGCAATACCTATCACCTGATGCTGCGGCCGGGCGCGGAGCGCGTAGCCTCGCTGGGCGGGCTCCACACGTTCATGGATTGGGAGCGGCCGATCCTCACCGATAGCGGCGGCTTCCAGGTGATGTCGCTGGCCAAGCTGCGCAAGCTCGACGAGAAGGGCGTGACGTTCCGCTCGCATATCGACGGCTCGGCGCATTCGCTGACGCCGGAGCGCTCGATCGAGATCCAGACGCTGCTCGACAGCGACATCATCATGCAGCTCGACGAGTGCATTTCGCTGCCCAACGAGACGCGCGAGATGGAGCGCGCCATGGAGCTGTCGCTGCGCTGGGCGGATCGCTCCAAGACTGCGTTCAACGGGCAGAACAACCGGGCGCTGTTCGGCATCGTGCAGGGCGGCGACGATCTGCGGCTGCGGGCCAAGTCGGCGGCCGGATTGCAATCGATCGGGTTCGACGGCTACGCGGTCGGCGGGCTGGCCGTGGGTGAGCCGCAGGCAGTGATGTTCGAGGTGCTTTCGGGTGTCTGCCCGCTGCTGCCGGAAGACCGGCCGCGCTACCTCATGGGCGTGGGCAAGCCGGACGATATCCTGGGCGGCATCGAGCGCGGAATCGACATGTTCGACTGCGTGCATCCGACCCGGGCGGGGCGCCACGGGCACATCTATACGCGGTTCGGCGTCATCAACATGAAGAACGCCCGGCATAAGGATGATGGCCGGCCGGTGGACGAGCAATCGCCCAATCGCAATTGCCGGCGGTTCTCACGGGCTTACCTGCATCACCTTGTTAAGACCGAAGAAATATTGGGCGCGATGATCCTTTCGCAGATCAACCTGGCCTATTATCAAGAACTGACTGCCGGTGCCCGGGCCGCTATCGAAGCCGGGAGCTTTTCCGATTTCGTGGAGACCACGCGTGCCGGCTGGGCCGCAGGCGATCTCCCACCGCTCTAACCGAGGTTTGAGAACGATGGCCAAGTCTGGACGCAAGGCGGCCTTTGCCGCGCTGGAAACGCACAAGAAGCGCCTCAACAAGACGCCGATGCGGGAGCTGTTCGCGGCCGACCCGTCGCGTTTCGGCAAGTTCTCGGCCAAGGCCGGCGACATCCTGCTCGACTATTCCAAGAACCGGATCGACGCCGAGGTGATGGCCGCGCTCTTCGATTTCGCGCGACAGGTGGATGTCGAGGGGCGGCGCGACGCCATGTGGGGCGGCGAGCACATCAACATCACGGAAGACCGTGCCGTCGAGCACATGGCGCTGCGCTACCAGGGCGGCAAGCCGGTGAATGTGGACGGCAAAGACGTGATGCCGGACGTGCGCGACGTGCTGGCGCGCATGCGGGTGTTCTCGGACCAGGTGCGCGACGGCACCATCCGCGGGGCGACCGGCGAGCAGTTCACCGACGTCATCAACATCGGCATCGGCGGCTCGGACCTCGGGCCGGCCATGGTAACGCTGGCGTTGGCGCCCTACACGCGCCAGGACCTGCGGGTGCACTACGTCTCCAATGTCGACGGGGCGCATATCCACGATACGCTCAAGGGGCTCGACCCGAAGCGGACGATGTTCATCGTCGCCTCCAAGACCTTTACGACCGACGAGACCATGACCAACGCCAATACGGCGCGGAAGTGGATCGCCGAGGGCGTAGGCGAGGCCGGCATCGCCGACCATTTCGCGGCGCTTTCGACCAACCTGCCGGCCTGCGATGCCTTCGGCATCAAGCAGGACCGCATCTTCGGGTTCTGGGACTGGGTCGGCGGGCGCTATTCGGTGTGGTCGGCCATTGGGCTGCCGATCGCGATTGCGGTGGGCTTCGAGAATTTCGAGAAGTTCCTCAAGGGCGCGGCAGCGATGGACGCGCATTTCCTCTCGACCCCGCTCGAGGAGAACCTGCCGGTCATCATGGGGCTGATCGGGGTCTGGTATCGCAATGTCTGGGATTTCTCGACCCAGGCCGTGCTGCCCTACGACCAGCGCCTGTCGCGCTTTGCGGCCTATCTGCAGCAGCAGGACATGGAGAGCAACGGCAAGTCGGTGACGCTGGGCGGCAAGAGCGTCGACTGGTCGACGGGGCCGATCGTCTGGGGCGAGCCGGGCACCAATGGACAGCATGCATTCTACCAGCTGATCCACCAGGGCACGGACGTCATTCCGTGCGATTTCCTCATCGCGGCCAATCCGCAGGAGAACCTGCCGCCGCATCACGCCAAGCTCGTGGCGAACGTGCTGGCGCAATCGGAGGCGCTGATGCTCGGCAAGACCGAGGACGAGGTGGTGGCCGAACTCAAGGCGCAGGGGCTCGACAAGGCGCGGATCAAGGAATTGACGCCGCACAAGGTGTTTCCGGGCAACCGGCCGTCGAATACGATCATGTATTCGCAGCTGACCCCGGAGACGCTGGGCTCGCTCATCGCGCTCTACGAGCACAAGGTGTTCGTGCAGGGTACGATCTGGAACGTGAACTCCTACGACCAGTGGGGCGTTGAGCTGGGCAAGCAACTGGCCAAGGCGCTGCTGCCCAAGGTCGAGGGCACGGCATCATCCGAAGGGCACGACAGCTCGACCCGCGGGCTGCTGGCCTATTTCCACGAACTGAAGAAGCAATGATCGTCAAAACCGAAGACGAACTCGACAAGCTCAAGGCGATCGGGCGCATCTGCGCCCAGTCGCTCGAAGCAATGGCCGCGGCGCTGCGGCCGGGCATCACCACCCAGGAACTCGACGAGATCGGGGCGAAGGTGCTGGCCGATGCCGGCGCTCGCTCGGCGCCGCAGGTGGCCTATGATTTTCCGGGTGCGACCTGCATCAGCGTCAACGAGGAAGTGGCCCATGGCATTCCCGGGCCGCGCGTGATCCAGCCGGGCGACCTGGTCAATCTCGACGTTTCGGCGGAGAAGGACGGGCTGTTTGCGGATATGGGCGCCTCCTATGCGGTGGCGCCGGTGACCAAGGCCATCGAGAACCTCTGCCGGGACGGGCGCAAGGCGATGTGGACGGGTATCCGCGCCGTGCAGCCGGGCGCGCCGCTGGCCGATATCGGCAACGCCATCGGGCAGTTCGCGGCCAAGAACCGCTATACGCTGATCCGGAACCTTGCCAGCCACGGCATCGGCTACAGCCTGCACGACGAGCCGTGCGAGATCCCGACCTGGCCGGATCGCTCGGAGCGGCGCAAGATCAGCGATGGGCTGGTGTTCACCGTGGAGCCGTTCCTGTCGCTGGGCGGGCGCAACGCGGTAGAGAAGGATCCGAACGACGAGTGGACGCTGGTGAGCGAGCCGCGGGCGCTGACGGTGCAGTACGAGCACACGATCGTCGCGACCAAGCGTGGGCCGATCATCGTTACGCTACCGGGCTGAGCGGGAGGCCTGGCGTCATGGGCGCCGGGAGGATGGTATGCGCGGAGGGGGTCGAACCCTCGACCATCCGATTAAAAGTCGGATGCTCTACCACTGAGCTACGCGCACACATCGAGAGAGCACGATATACCGGTTTGGCCGCCATGTCGTGTCGGCGCGGAACATAGTGTTTAGCCTTTTCCTGTCAACCGCAAATCGGCAGCGCTCACATCTGCCTTGCGGAAACGGCGAAGGGGAAGCGGTTTGCTGCTTCCCCTGGCTGGCAAAAGCTAGTTCGTGATTTGGGCGCCGATATAGGGGACGGGGAGGCAGGCCACGGCAACGGCTTCGAGGCGCTTGCAGAGGGCGGT
The DNA here is from genome assembly GCF_016801025.1 of Paradevosia shaoguanensis. Taxonomy (GTDB): domain Bacteria; phylum Pseudomonadota; class Alphaproteobacteria; order Rhizobiales; family Devosiaceae; genus Paradevosia; species Paradevosia shaoguanensis. The sequence goes on from NZ_CP068983.1 coordinate 3,937,646, forward strand.
GGCGTCCTTGACGTCGGCGATGGGGCCGGCGACCAGGTGACCGTCACCGGCGACGGTACCGCCGTTCATCAGCGGATTGAGGCCGAGGAGGGCCGAACCGAGCTTGAGGCTGAGGTCATCCCAGGTGGCTTTCGCCTGGGTGGAGGCGATGGGCGGGCCGATGGCGATGCCGAACTGGGCTGCCGGCAGCGGGGCGGGGATCGGCTGGGTGTCGACGGGCTGGGTGCCGGCAATGTCCAGCGGGGTCTGCCGTATGGCGACCATGCCGCCATCGGCGGGGACGGTGTCGGCTGGCGGCGAGGTGGCTATGGCCGAGGTCATGATCGAGCGATCGAGGCCGATGCCACCGACATTTGCCTCGGCGAGCGCGGGCAGGGTTACCTCGAGGGCGCCGACGCGGCGGGCGATGTCGCCATTGGTATTCTCGTTGAGGGTCAGCCGGGCCTGGTTCTGACGGGTATCCTGACGCAGGCGCGCGGCGTCGGCCGACAGGTCCGCCACCTTCTGGCGCAGCTCGGTGATGCTGCCGCCTTCGAGACGCGAAAGATGCAGCCCGAGGAAGGCGCCCTCGGGAATCAGCGCCGACACATTGGCCGCCACCACCGCCAGGACGCCGCATCCGAGGGCCGCGAAGCCCCAGAACGTAACATCGGATTGCCGAAATTGATCGCCGGCCTTAGTCAAGTCATCCTCCGAACATGGCCGTCGAATCGGCCCCCGGTGGCGAGTTTAGCATTGCGGCGGTCGCGCATTATCGCTTTGCCAACACGTTGCTGCCATAAAAGTGAGAAAGAGCGCAGTGCACACTATTGCCGTGAGACATTCTCGATGACCGATCTTCTGGCCATTATTCTTGCCGCCGGTGACGGCACACGCATGCGCTCGAGCATTCCCAAGGTTCTCCATGAAGTCGGCGGACTGCCGATCGTTTCGCACGTGGTGCGGGCGGCGGCCGGGGCCGGAGCGACACGGCTGGCCGTGGTGACGGCGCCGGGACACGATTCGGTGCGGACCAAGGTTGCCGAGGTTGCGCCCAATGCCGAATTCTTCGAGCAGGCAGAGCGCAAGGGAACCGGGCATGCCGCCGCGATGGCGCGGACGGCGTGGGAGAAGGCGCAGGGCTACGTGGTGGTGGTCTATGCCGATCACCCGCTGCTTCGCGCCGCGAACTTCAAGGGCATTACCGACCGGCTCGATGCCGGGTGGGATGCGGCTATCCTCGGATTTGAGCCGCGGGACCCGACCGGATACGGGCGGCTGCTGACGCGGGGCGAGCAATTGCTGGCCATTCGCGAGCACAAGGATGCGAGCGAGGAGGAGCGCAAGATCGTGCTCTCCAATGCCTGCATCCTCGGGTTCCGCGCCGAAGTCTTCCGCGACCTCATCGACAAGCTGCAGACGAACAATGCCCAGGGCGAGTACTACCTGACGGACCTCGTGGAGCTGGCCAACAAGTCCGGGCGGCGCGTCACCTATCATGTGGCGCCCGAACACGACGTGATGGGCGTCAACGACCGCAAGCAGCTCGCCAAGGCGGAGATGCAGTTCCAGGAGCTGCGGCGCGACGACTTCATGGCCGCGGGCGTGACGATGAAGGACCCGTCCTCGGTCTATTTCTCCTACGATACGGAGATGGGACGCGACGTGGTGCTGGAGCCAAACGTGGTGTTCGGACCGGGCGCCAAGGTGGGGAACGGCGTCCATATACGCGCCTTCTCGCATATCGAGGGTGCGACGATCGGGGACGATGCCGAGATCGGGCCGTTTGCGCGGCTGCGGCCGGAGGCGGTGCTGGCCGAAGGCGTCAAGGTCGGCAACTTCGTCGAGATCAAGAAGGCCGAGGTCGGCAAGGGCTCCAAGATCAACCATCTCAGCTATATCGGGGATGCAAAGATCGGTGAGAAGGTCAATGTCGGCGCTGGAACGATCACCTGCAATTATGACGGCATCAACAAGAGCCTGACGTCGATCGGCGACAACGTGTTCGTGGGGTCGAACTCCTCGCTCGTGGCGCCGGTCAGCATCGGGGATGGGGCCTATATCGCCTCGGGCAGCGTCATTACGCGTGATGTCGAGGCCGATGCGCTGGCGCTGGGTCGCGCACGGCAGGAAGACAAGCCAGGCTACGCACCCAAGCTGCGTGCGCGGGCCGAGGCAATCAAGGCGGCCAGGAAAAAGGGCTAGGAAACATGTGCGGCATCGTCGGCATTATCGGGGTCGAACCAGTTGCTCCGCGGCTGGTCGATGCATTGCGGCGCCTCGAATATCGCGGCTATGACAGCGCCGGCGTCGCCACGCTCGAAGACCAGTCGATCAGCCGGCGCCGCGCCGAAGGCAAACTCGGCAACCTGGCGCAGAAGCTGGCTTTCGAGCCGCTGGCCGGCAATATCGGCATCGGCCACACGCGCTGGGCGACCCATGGCGCGCCGACCGAGCGCAATGCCCATCCGCACGCGACCGAAAAGGTCGCGGTCGTGCATAACGGCATCATCGAGAATTTCCGCGAGCTGCTCGAGGACCTGGCCAAGGACGGCTACCTGCCGCAGACGCAGACGGACACCGAATCCGTGGCTCTGTGGGTGACGCGTGAGCTCGATCGTGGTTCGGACCCGGAATTTGCGGTCTCGGCGACGCTCAAGCAGCTGCGCGGCGCTTTCGCGCTGGCCCTGATGTTCAAGGGGCACGACAAGCTGCTGATCGCGGCGCGCAAGGGTGCACCGCTGGCCATCGGCTATGGCGCGACGGAAATGTATCTGGGCTCCGATGCCATGGCGCTGGCGCCGTTCACCTCGCGGCTTTCCTATCTTGAGGACGGCGACTGGGCGGTGATCACGCCCGAGGGCGTCACGATTCGCGATGGACAGGACGGCATCGTCCAGCGCGAGCTGATGATCTCCAACGCCTCGGCGCTGCTGGTGGACAAGGGCAACCACAAGCACTTCATGGCCAAGGAAATCTACGAGCAGCCGGAGACGATCTCTCACACGCTCAGCCATTATGTGGACATGGGCGCAGAGAAGGTCGCGCTGCGCGAGGAGCTGCCGTTCGATTTTGCGCAGCTTTCGCGGCTGACGATTTCTGCGTGCGGCACGGCGTACCTGGCCGGCTCGGTGGCGAAATACTGGTTCGAGCGCTATGCGCGGCTGCCGGTGGATGTCGATGTGGCGTCCGAATTCCGCTATCGCGAGCCGCCGCTGGAGCGGAGCGGGCTGTCGCTCTTCATTTCGCAATCGGGCGAGACGGCCGATACCTTGGCCGCGCTGCGCTATTGTGCGGGGCAGGGACAGCACATCGCGTCGCTGGTTAATGTGCCGGAATCGACGATTGCCCGGGAATCGCAGGTGGCTTTCCCGACGCTTTGCGGGCCGGAAATCGGGGTCGCCTCGACCAAGGCGCTGACGGCGCAATTGACGGCGCTGGCGAGCCTGGTGGTCGCCGCGGCGCGAGCCCGTGGGACGATCAGCGCGGACGAGGAACGCGAGCTGGTGCGCGCGCTGGTCGAGCTGCCGCGTGCGGTTTCGGCGGCGCTGGGCGCCGAGCGGCAGATCGAGCGGATCGCCAAGCGGCTCTCGAAGGCCAAGGACGTGCTCTATCTCGGGCGCGGACAGATGTTCCCGATCGCCATGGAAGGCGCGCTCAAGCTGAAGGAAATCTCCTATATCCACGCGGAGGGCTATGCGGCGGGCGAGCTGAAGCATGGGCCGATCGCGCTGGTGGACGAGGCCATGCCGGTGATCGTGGTGGCGCCTTCGGACGAGCTGATGGAGAAGACACTCTCCAACATGCAGGAAGTGGCGGCGCGCGGCGGCAAGATCATCCTCATCACCGATGAGGAGGGGACGGCCAAGGTGGGCGCAGGCGCGGCCGAAATCATCACGCTACCCAAGGTGCCGAGCTTCGTGGCGCCGATCCTGGCGACGGTGCCGGTGCAGTTGCTGGCCTATCACACGGCGGTGTTCATGGGCACGGACGTGGACCAGCCGCGCAACCTCGCCAAGAGCGTGACGGTTGAATAAGCCGTTCTCCGGATTTGGGCCCGAGCTTAACGTCTTCGGGGAGCCGCTCGAGTCCTGCTCGACCGACCCGCTGACCGGGTTCTTCAGGAACGGCTATTGCTCGGCCGGCGCGGAAGGCGAGGCACGGCACCTGGTCTGCGTCGAGATGACGGACGAGTTCCTGGCGTTCTCCAAGTCGGTGGGTAACGACCTGACGACGCCGATGCCGCAATTCGCGTTTCCGGGGTTGGAACCGGGCGACCGCTGGTGCCTGGTCGCCGAGCGCTGGGTCGAGGCTTTTGCGGCCGGCAAGGCGCCCAGGGTGTTCCTGCGGGCGACGAACCAGGGTGTGCTGCGGCTGGTCGACCTGGCTACGCTCAAGCGATACGCGCTGGACCTCTCTTAGGCGCCCCGGCTTACCAGTTGACGTTGCGGTCGCCGCCGAGGAATTGAGCGCTTTTGGGCGTGTATTCGAAGAGTTCGATCTTCACGCCGTTGGGGTCTTTGGTCCAGGACTGGTAGGTGTCGTCGATGCCGAACTTCTTGTCAGTTATCTCGACGCCTTGGGCGCGGATATGGGCGATGGCGGCATCCATGTCGTGCACTTCCAGGCACATGTGATTGATGGCGTTCGACTCATCGAACGCGGTGCCGGCCTTCTCGAAGACCTCGATATTGGTGCGATTGCCGACATCGAGGTAGAATCCGTGAAGCTTGCCGTCGCGGATGAAGCGAAACTTCACGTCGATGCCGAGGACGTCGCGGTAGAAGGCCTCGGTGGCAGCCAGATCATCGGTGAAGATGCACATATGGGCCAGTTGCTTGATTATCTTGCTCATCGTCCCCTCCCGAGCGGAATCGCGCCGGGCCTTACGCCGGCACGCAAGCAAGACTTGTCGGGCGAGGTTATGCAAGGGGGCCGTAGACGGCGGGCCGAGACCTGCGATCTTTTCACAAAATGGGCGTTGCGCTGAAAACGGTTTCACTCAATTCTCGATGTAACAATCCTGTCGCACGAGAGAGCCATGCGCATTGCATTCGGTGGTTTCCATATCGAGTCCAGCACCTACAATCCGGTGCTGTCGCGGACCGAGGATTTCACTGTCTATCGAGGTGAGGCGCTGCTGGGGGCGCCGGCCTTCAAGTTTCTGCGCGAGTTCGATGCGACCTTCCTGCCGACGCTGCATGCGCGGGCCGTCCCTGGCGGGCCGATCGCGCGGGAGACCTATGAGGGGTTCAAGCGCGAATTTCTCGAACGGCTGACGGCATATGGGCCGATCGACGGGCTTTACCTCGCGCTGCATGGCGCCGCGTTCGTTGAGGGCATGGAGGATGCGGAGGGGGATTTCGTTGCGGCGGCGCGTGCTGTCGTCGGGCCGGATTGCCCGATCACGGCGAGCTATGACCTGCACGGCAATCTCTCGCAGCGCATCATCGATGGGCTCGACTGCTATTCGACCTATCGCACGGCGCCGCATATCGACGTCGAGGAGACGATGCGGCGGTCGGTGAAGCTACTGGTGCGGACGCTGAGTACGGGCGAGCGGCCGTCGCTGCTATGGTGCCCGATACCGGTGGTGCTGCCCGGAGAAAAGACCTCGACGGAGGATCAGCCGGCGGCAGGCCTCTACGAGCGGCTGCCGGGGATCGATGCAATGCCCGGGATCTGGGACGCATCGCTGATGGTCGGCTATGTCTGGGCCGACGAGCCGCGGGCGACGGCGGCCGTGGTGATGACGGGCACGGATCGCGCGGCAATGGAGCGCGAGGCGGTGAAGCTGGCGCAGGCCTATTGGGACGCACGCGAAGATTTCGCCTTCGGATCGAAGACCGGGAGCATTGCCGAATGCGTGGACTGGGCGATGGCCAGCACGACCCATCCGGTGATCCTGGCGGATTCAGGGGATAATCCGACAGCGGGTGGCGTTGGGGATCGGGCAGACGTGCTGGCGGCGTTGATCGACAAGCGAGCCAAGGGCGTGGTGCTGGCAGGCATTACCGACCGGCCGGCCACGGAAATGGCTTATGAGGCCGGTCTTGGGGCGACTATTCGGGTTTCCATCGGAGCGACGCTGGACGGGGCAGGCAGCGAGCCGGTGGAGGTCGAGGCCAAGGTGGCGTTCCTGCTCGAGGTCGAGGACCCGGCGCTGCGCGAGGCGGTGCTGCAGGTGGGAGGGATTTCGGTGGTCGTGCATTCCAAGCGACGGCCGTATCACAACATCCACGACTTCATCCGGCTGGGGCTCAATCCGATGGATGCGCGGATCGTGGTGGTAAAATCGGGCTACCTGTCGCCGGAACTGGCGCCGATCGCCAACCCTTCGATCATGGCGTTGTCGCCTGGCGTGGTGGATCAGTTTGTCGAGCGGCTGCCGCGGGTGCGGAAGGTAGTGCCGACCTATCCGTTCGATCGGGGATTCGCGTATCGGCCGAAGGTGATCTGGTCGGCGCGGTCGAGCCAGTAATCGCTCCGTGAGAGATAGTGGACGTGCCGGCGTCCTAGGGTCCGTACTCAATAAGTCCCGGCGCCCCCAGAGCGCTTATCTCCCCATCCGACAGATTCCAACGCAAGCGCTGTCCGTCTGCCGCGCCACACCCACTGAACTTCCCCGGCCGCAGAGCCGGGGCCCACGGGTTCCTCCACTCGAGTGGAGGGTGGCAATGGGCCCCGGATCAAGTCCGGGGAAGTCCGGTGATGGGGCGGCCATCGCAACCTCATCTACCGGTGTAATTGAGCACGGACCCTACCGGAGCTTGCCTACGAGGTCCTGCAGTTGGCCGAGGTGCTCGATCTGGCGGAAGCGGGGTTGGGTGGTGGGGGCTTCGATGTGTTCGTAGCTCCAGGTAAGGGCGTGGGGCACGTAGACGCCCCAGCTGCCGGCTTCGATGGCGGGCACGACGTCGGACTTGAGTGAATTGCCGACCATGAGGGCGCGCTCGGGGCCGTCGGCGTGGCGGGAGAAGATCCGGGAATAGGTCGCGGCGTTCTTGTCGCTGACGATCTCGACGGCTTCGAAGAGATCGCCGAGGCCGGATTGGGCCAGTTTGCGCTCCTGGTCGAAGAGGTCGCCCTTGGTGATGAGGATGAGGCGGTAATCGTTCCTGAGGGCTTCGAGAGCGGCCAGTGCATGGGGCAGGGGCTCGATGGGGTGGCTGAGCATTTCGCGGCCCGCGGCGAGGATTTCCGAGAGAACCGAGGCCGGAACCTTGCCATCGGTGACTTCGATGGCGGTTTCCAGCATCGAGAGGGTAAAGCCCTTGATGCCGAAGCCGTAGAGGCCGAGCGTGCGCTTTTCGGTTTCCAGCAGGCGCGCGGAGAGGTCGGTGGGCTCGGCGTAGTCGGCGAGCAATTGGGTGAAGCGGGTCTCGGTCAGGCGGTAGAATTGTTCATTCTGCCAGAGCGTGTCGTCCGCGTCGAAGCCGATTGCCGAGATGCTCATGCCGGTTCTCCCAGTGCCTCAAGCCGCATAGCGGCTAACGTTGTCGTGCGCCAGTTGCTGTTGCATCGTTTGCGCGGCCGAAGAGGTATTTTTGCAGCTCCCTCTTCCAGTTGTCACAAAGCTTCAATATTGAGGGGCCGAACAAGGGCAACCAAGCGTAAAGGGGTCATTCATGTCTGGCATTTTCGACGTTGTCGCGCGGCAGATTTTCGATAGCCGTGGCAATCCTACCGTGGAAGTCGACGTCGTGCTGGACGACGGCAGTTTCGGCCGTGCGGCGGTGCCCTCGGGCGCTTCGACCGGTGCGCATGAAGCCGTGGAACTCCGCGATGGCGGCGAGGCGTTCCTCGGCAAGGGCGTGACCAAGGCGGTCGACAACGTCAACACCATCATCGCCGACGAGATCGAGGGCATGGATGCACTCGACCAGATCGCGCTGGACCAGGCGCTGATCGAACTCGACGGTACCCCGAACAAGTCGCGGCTGGGCGCCAATGCCATTCTCGGCGTGTCGCTGGCGGTGGCCAAGGCCGCGGCGGAATCGAGCGCGCTGCCGTTCTACCGCTATATCGGCGGCCCGAACGCCCACATCCTGCCGGTGCCGATGATGAACATCATCAATGGCGGCGCGCATGCGGACAATCCGATCGACATGCAGGAATTCATGATCCTGCCGGTGGGCGCGGAAAGCATCGCGCATGCCGTCCAGATCGGCTCGGAAATCTTCCACACCCTCAAGAAGGGGCTGCATGCGGAAGGCCACAACACCAATGTGGGTGACGAGGGCGGCTTCGCGCCGAACCTGAAGTCGGCCGAAGAAGCACTGAGCTACATCGTCAAGTCGATCGAGAAGGCCGGTTACAAGCCGGGCGAGGACGTGTTCCTGGGCCTCGATTGCGCTTCGACCGAATACTACAAGAACGGCAAGTACGAGATGGTCGGCGAGGGCAAGTCGCTGTCGTCGGAAGAGAACGTGCGGTTCCTCGAAGGCCTCGTGTCGCGCTTCCCGATCATCACCATCGAAGACGGCATGGCCGAGGACGATTGGGAGGGCTGGAAGGCTCTGACCGATGTGCTGGGCAAGAAGGTGCAGCTGGTGGGCGACGACCTTTTCGTCACCAATACCGAACGCCTCAAGTCGGGCATCAAGATGGGCGTGGCCAACTCGATCCTCGTCAAGGTCAACCAGATCGGTTCGCTCTCCGAGACGCTGGATGCCGTGGATACCGCCCACCGCGCCGGCTACACCTCGGTGATGTCGCACCGCTCCGGCGAGACCGAGGATTCCACGATCGCCGACCTCGCCGTCGCGCTCAATTGCGGGCAGATCAAGACCGGTTCGCTCTCGCGCTCGGATCGGCTGGCCAAGTACAACCAGCTCATCCGTATCGAGGAGATGCTGGAAGGCGCCGCAGTCTATGCCGGCCGGAGCATCCTCAAGGGGCTTTGAGCTTCTGACGACGCGAATGAGACGAGGGCCGGGAGACCGGCCCTTTTTCATGCGCCCTTGCCGGCGGGCGGCGCGGACCTTCGGCCTCGAGCTGATGCTCGGCCTCGACCCGCTGGGTGTTGCATAGCTCGCGGAGCTGGCGGATCTCGTCATCGGTGAGGTGTTCGGCACCGACGAAGCTGTTTTCGGCCTTGGTGGCGAGGATCAGCTCGTCGAGCTTGAGCTGGACGGCGAGGCCATCGCGATTCTGGGAGCTTTGCAGCACGAAAACCATCAGGAAGGTGATGATGGTGGTGCCGGTGTTGATCACCAGCTGCCAGGTTTCCGAGAAACCGAAGAGCGGGCCGCTTATGGCCCAGACGACCACGAGCAGGACGGCGACTACGAAGGTGGTGGGCTGGCCGGTGGCTTTGGAAACCGCGTGCGACATGCGGTTGAAGAGATCGTGAATTCGCATTTCCGGTCCGAAGCTGATTGCGTGCTCGGACAACCGATGAGGGGCAGGGACGTTCCCTTGCGCATTTTTCGCCTAAACCCGGTCTTAACCGTAAGGCTCGCATAATGTTGGTCACCTCATCTGCTACCGTATGCCCATGCCGACTCGTCTCAAACGCCCTGCATTCTGGCGCCCGCTCGCGGTAACCGTCGCGTTGGTCGGTTTTCAGGGCTATCTCGGATACAGCGCCCTCAACGGGCAGTTCGGCACGCTCAGCCAGGAGCAGATGAAGGCTGATATCGAGGAACTCAAGGCAGAGTCCTCGGTGCTGCAGGCCGAAATCGATTCCTATCGGCACCGGGCCAGCCTTTTCGACGCTTCGCGCCTCGATCCCGACATCCTGACCGAGCAGGCCCGCGCATTGCTGAGCATGGCGCGACCGGAAGATATCGTGGTGATGGTTGATGAGAGCGGTAAACCTGTTTTAGGTTCATCGTCTAAATTAGCTGAACAGCAGTTAACCAATCTTATCCAAGGTAATTCAGGTAGATAGCGTGTTTTGCTAGCGCGAAACATCGTTTGTGCCCTGCGACACTCTTGCGCTATTGTCCGCGGCTGTGGCCTACTGAGGTCACGGTTACAGCGGCATTCCACACTATTCGGAGCATAGCCCATGGCGCGCAAGGCGACGGTGGCCTCAAAGGCCCAAACGAACGTCCCTGAACTCACCAAGGAACAGGAACTTTCCGCCTATCGCGACATGCTTCTGATCCGGCGCTTCGAAGAGAAGGCCGGTCAGCTTTACGGCATGGGCCTGATCGGCGGTTTCTGCCATCTCTATATCGGCCAGGAAGCCGTGGTGACCGGCATCACCATGGCGAGTAAAAAGGGCGAAGACGCCCAGATCACGGGCTACCGCGATCACGGCCATATGCTGGTGATGGGGCTGGACCCCAAGGGCGTGATGGCCGAACTCACCGGACGCCAGGGCGGCCTGTCGAAAGGCAAAGGCGGCTCGATGCACATGTTCTCGAACGAGCATCGCTTCTACGGCGGCAACGGCATCGTGGGTGCGCAGGTGAGCCTGGGCACGGGCCTGGCCTTTGCCAGCCAGTATCGCGGCGATGGCACGGTGAGCCTTGCCTATTTCGGCGACGGTGCGTCGAACCAGGGGCAGGTCTATGAGAGCTTCAACATGGCCAAGCTCTGGAACCTGCCGGTCGTCTATATCATCGAGAATAACCATTACGGCATGGGCACCTCGCTCGAGCGTGCCGCATCCACCACGGACCTGTCCCAGCGCGGTCGTTCGTTCGACATTCCGGGCGAGCAGGTCGACGGCATGGACGTGCGTATGGTCTATGACGCCGCCAAGCGCGCCATCGAGCACGCGCGGAGCGGCAAGGGCCCGTATATCCTCGAAATGCTGACCTATCGCTATCGCGGCCACTCCATGTCCGACCCGGCCAAGTACCGGTCCAAGGAAGAAGTGCAGACGATGCGCGCCGAGCATGATGCGATCGAGCAAAGCAAGCAGCGCATCCTCGAAAAGCGCTACGGCACCGAGGAAAGCCTCAAGGCCATCGAGGCCGAGGTTCGCGCCATCGTCACGGAAGCCGCCGACTTTGCGACCAACGATCCCGAGCCGGATGTGTCCGAGCTCTGGACCGATATCACGCTTCCGGCCTGACCCAAGACATTCCCCGCAAGCCGGCGCTCGGAAGCGCGGCGATACGGCAGGAGACCTAAATGCCCAATATTCTGATGCCCGCCCTGTCGCCGACGATGGAAGAGGGCAAACTGGCCAAGTGGCTCGTCAAGGAAGGCGACATCGTATCGCCCGGCGACGTATTGGCCGAGATCGAGACCGACAAGGCGACGATGGAAGTCGAATCCATCGATAGCGGCACCGTCAAGAAGCTGCTGGTTGCCGAAGGTACGGAAGGCGTCAAGGTCAATACGCCGATCGCGCTGGTGCTGGCGGAAGGCGAGCAGGTTGGCGACGAGCAGCCGGCCGAGCCGACGACCAAGCCGGAAGTGGTGGCCGAGACGGTCCCCGCGGTTGTGGCGGCTCCCGCCGCCGGCGCGCCGACCTTCGTGCCTGCCGCCGACCCGGATCTGCCGGCCAATGTCGAATATGTCGAGATGACGGTGCGCGAAGCGCTGCGCGAGGCCATGGCCGAGGAAATGCGCCGCGACCCGGACATCTTCATCATGGGTGAGGAAGTCGCCCAGTACCAGGGTGCCTACAAGGTGACCCAGGGCCTGCTCGACGAATTCGGCGAGAAGCGAGTCATCGACACCCCGATTACCGAGCATGGCTTTGCCGGCTTGGGCGTCGGCGCGGCCTTCGCAGGTCTTCGCCCGATCATCGAGTTCATGACCTGGAACTTCGCCATGCAGGCGATCGACCAGATCATCAACTCGGCCGCCAAGCAGCTCTATATGTCCGGCGGGCAGGTGACTGCGCCCATCGTGTTCCGCGGTCCCAACGGCGTCGCCTCTCGCGTTGCCGCCCAGCACAGCCAGGATTATTCGGCCTGGTACTCGCACATTCCGGGCCTGACCGTGGTCGCCCCGTTCAGCGCGGCTGACGCCAAGGGCCTGCTCAAGGCGGCGATCCGCTCGAACAACCCGATCGTCTTCCTCGAAAACGAAATCCTCTACGGCTCGACCGGCCTCGTGCCCAAGGTCGACGACTACGTGCTGCCGATCGGCAAGGCGCGCATCGTCCGCGAGGGCAAGGACGCGACCATCGTCTCCTTCTCCATGGGCATGCGCTACGCGTTGCAGGCCACTGAGAAGCTGGTTGCCGAGGGCATTGACGTCGAACTCATCGACCTGCGCACGCTGCGCCCGATGGACAGCGCCGCGGTCATCGAATCCGTCAAGAAGACCGGCCGCCTCGTGACGGTTGAAGAAGGCTGGCCACAGGGCGGCATCGGTGCCGAACTCGCAGCGCGCGTGATGGAAGGCGCCTTCGACTATCTCGACGCCCCCGTGACTCGCGTCACCGGCAAGGATGTGCCGATGCCTTACGCCGCCAACCTCGAAAAGCTGGCCCTGCCGAACGTCGATGAGGTCGTCGCGGCGGTCAAGGCCGTGACCTATCGGAACTGAGAGAGGCTTTCATGAGCATCAACATCACCATGCCGGCGCTCTCTCCGACGATGGAAGAGGGCAAGCTTGCCAAGTGGCACGTCAAGGAAGGCGATAGCGTTTCCTCCGGTGACGTGATCGCCGAAATCGAGACCGACAAGGCCACGATGGAAGTCGAGGCCGTGGACGAAGGCAAGATCGGCAAGATCGTCGTGGCCGAGGGCACCGAGGGCGTGAAAGTCAATTCGGTCATCGCCATCCTGTTGCAGGAAGGCGAGAGCGCCGATGCCGTGGCCAAGGCCCCGGCGGCTCCGGCTCCCAAGGCCGCTGCGCCGGCACCCGCTGCCGCAGCGCCCGCTCCGGCCGTGCAGTCGACTGCTACGGGTTCCGCAGTAGCCGCGCCGGCTGAGCGCGCCGCTCTGGTGGACAAAGTGGCCCAGCTTGGCAGCACGCTGCAGCAGGCTGCCAATACCAACGGGTCGCGCATCTTCGCTTCGCCGCTCGCTCGTCGCCTGGCCAAGGAAGCCGGCATCGACGTGTCCGCCATTTCCGGCACCGGTCCGCATGGCCGCGTGGTCAAGGCTGACGTCGAGGCTGTGAAGTCGGGCAAGTCGTCGCTCAAGGCTCCGGCACCCGCCGCAGCGGCTTCCGCTCCGGCCGGCGCTGCAATTGCGGGTGGCATGACCAAGGCCCAGGTTCTCGCTCTCTATCCCGAGGGCAGCTATGAGGCCGTGCCGAACGACGGCATGCGCAAGACTGTCGCCGCGCGCCTCACCGAGAGCAAGCAGACGGTTCCGCATTTCTACCTGACGCTCGACTGCAAGATCGACGCGTTGCTCGCCGCCCGCGAGCAGATCAACTTCGCCGCGCCCAAGTCCAAGGACGGCAAGCCGGAGTACAAGCTCTCGGTCAACGACTTCGTCATGAAGGCCTGGGCCGTGGCGCTCCAGCGCGTTCCGGCTGCCAACGCGACCTGGGCCGGGGACTCGATCCTCTACCACAAGCGTTCGGACGTGGCCGTTGCGGTCGCCGTACCCGGCGGTCTCTTCACCCCGGTGGTCAAGTCGGCCGACACCAAGTCGCTGCGCGAGATATCCGAGGAAGTGAAGGACCTCGCCGGTCGCGCCCGCAACAAGAAGCTGGCTCCGCACGAATACCAGGGCGGTTCGACCTCGGTTTCCAACCTCGGCATGTTCGGCATCCGCGAATTCGCCGCCGTCATCAACCCGCCGCACGGCACGATCCTCGCGGTCGGCGTCGGCGAAGAGCGCGTCTATGCGGACAAGGGCCAGGTCAAGGTCGGCAACTTCATGACCGTGACCCTCTCCTGCGACCACCGCGCCGTCGACGGTGCGCTCGGCGCGGAAGTCCTCGGCGTCTTCAAGGGCCTGATCGAAAATCCCGTCATGATGCTGGCTTAAGGGCAGGGCGATGAAGAACATCCTCGCCTATGGCGACAGCCTGACGTTTGGCGCCAGCCCGCTTCCGAACGGCCCGCGCCATGCCTATGAGGACCGTTGGGCCAGCCGGCTTGAGGCGGGACTCGAGGGCAAGGCGCGCGTCTTCGCCGAGGGGTTGGGCGGGCGAACGACCGTCTTCGACGACTGGGCGGCCAATTTCGAGCTCAACGGCGCCAAGACGCTCCCGGTAATGCTGGCCACGCATTCGCCGCTGGACCTGGTGATCCTGTTCCTGGGCACCAATGACCTGAAGCCCTACATCAACGGCAGCGCGTTGCAGGCCTCGTTCGGCGTGCGTCGGCTGATCCAGGTCATCCGCGGGCATTTCGGGGCTCTGCTCGAGCCGATTCCGCACATCATGATCGTGGCCCCGCCGCATCTCGTGGCGTCGGCCAACAGCGACGTGATCGAGCGCTTCGGCGGCAGCAACGGCATCGCGCAGTCGCAGACTTTCGCGAGTCATTATGCAAAGCGCGCAGCGGAGCTGGGCGTGGCGTTCTTCGACGCCTCGACTGTCGCCAAGGCGGACCCGGCTGACGGCGTTCACCTCGACGCGCGAAACACACGTGCTATCGGCGACGGCCTCGTGCCGGTCGTCAAATCACTGCTCGGCCTCTAGGCCTGCCAACTCCAAGAGGAGCCCATGGCTGACTCATACGATCTGATTGTCATCGGTGCCGGTCCCGGCGGTTACGTCGCGGCCATCCGCGCGGCCCAGCTGGGCATGAAGACCGCCATCATCGAGCGCGAGCACATGGCCGGCATCTGCTCGAACTGGGGTTGTATCCCGACCAAGGCGCTGCTGCGCTCGGCCGAGATCTACAGCCACATGGGCCACGCCAAGGATTACGGCCTCAGCGCCGAGAAGTTCGGCTTCGACATCGACGCCATCGTCAAGCGCTCGCGCGCCATCGCCGGCCAGATGAACAACGGCGTCCAGTTCCTCATGAAGAAGAACAAGGTCGACATCATCTGGGGCGAAGCCGCGCTGACCTCGGCAAACGAGATCAAGGTGGTCAAAACCACCAAGAAGCCGATGGAGCCGCAATGGCCGGCGCCCAAGAACACGCTGGGCGAGGGCACCTACAAGGCCAAGAACATCATCATCGCCACCGGCGCGCGTCCGCGCGTGCTCCCGGGCATCGAGCCCGATGGCGACAAGATCTGGACCTATTTCGAGGCGATGAAGCCGGCTGCCATGCCCAAGTCGCTCGCCATCATGGGTTCGGGCGCCATCGGTATCGAGTTCGCCTCGTTCTACCGCTCGCTGGGCGCCGAAGTGACGGTGATCGAGCTGCTGCCGCAGATCTTGCCGGTGGAAGATGCCGAGATCGCCGCCCATGTGCGCAAGCGCATGGAAAAGCGCGGCATCAAGTTCATGACCGACGCCAAGGTGTCCAAGGTTGAAAAGACCAAGGACGGCATCGTCGCCAGCGTCGAGTTCAAGGACGGCAAGACCACCACGGTCGCGGCCGACAAGCTGATCTCGGCCGTCGGCGTGCAGTGCAACACCGAGAACCTCGGGCTCGAGAAGGTGGGCGTCAAGATCGACCGCGGCGCCATCGTCATCGACGGATACGGACGCACGAGCGTGCCGGGCGTCTGGGCCATCGGCGACGTCGCCGGCCCGCCGATGCTCGCGCACAAGGCCGAGCACGAGGCTGTCGTCACCGTCGAGACCATTGCGGGCCTCAAGACCCATGGGCTCGACAAGAGCAAGGTGCCGGGCTGCACCTATTGCGAGCCGCAGGTGGCGAGCGTGGGGCTGACCGAGGCCAAGGCCAAGGAAGCCGGACGCGACATCAAGGTCGGCCGCTTCCCGTTCATCGGCAACGGCAAGGCCATTGCGCTGGGCGAGCCGGATGGCCTGGTCAAGACCATCTTCGACGCCAAGACCGGCGAGCTCCTCGGAGCCCATATGGTCGGCGCGGAGGTGACCGAGCTTATCCAGGGCTTTGTGATCTCGATGAACCTCGAGACCACCGAGGAAGAACTCATCCACACCATCTTCCCGCATCCGACCCTGAGCGAGACGATGAAGGAAAGCGTGCTCGATGCCTATGGGCGCGCGCTCAACATCTGAGGCTTGAAGCGCGGGCTGCTACAGGCGATATGTCAGTGGCATTTTCACGGGGGACGCGAAGATGGCTGTTCCGCAGCGCAGAAATACAGGACCTGAAGGTTTCGCCATGAGCATCAATGCCCGCGCGCTCGTCATCTTCCTGGCCATTGGCCTCGTGGCCGGTTGGCTTGCGGGGCTGGTCGTGGGCGGCTCGGGCGGGCTGTTCGGCTCGCTGCTCAAGGGCGTGATCGGCGCGTTCGTGGGCGGCTATCTGTTTGCGGCGCTCAATATCAATCTGGGGATCAAGAACACTATCGTGACCCAGATCATTACTGCGACGGTGGGTGCCATCGTCGTGGTGCTGGCGGCAAGGCTCATCGCCGGCGCCTGATCCACCCTGGGGAGGGTTGGCGAGGAGAGTTAAGAGGTACTCGTGGTTACCCTGATCGACAATACGGGCGTCGAACGCCCGCGCCACCCCGAAAAGGCCAACCGGCCCGAAACGGTCATGCTGCGCAAGCCGGACTGGATTCGCGTCCGCGCGCCCGGTTCGCCGGTCTACAACGAAACCAAGCAGATCGTGCGCGAGAACAATCTCGTGACGGTGTGCGAGGAAGCCGGTTGCCCCAATATCGGGGAGTGCTGGTCCAAGAAGCATGCGACCATGATGATCATGGGCGAGATTTGCACGCGCGCCTGCGCCTTCTGCAACGTGCGCACCGGCCTGCCGCTGGCGCTCGATCCGCATGAGCCGGAGAACGTGGCCAAGGCCGTGCAGAAGCTCGGGCTCGAGCATGTGGTCATCACCTCGGTCGATCGTGACGACCTGCCCGATGGCGGTGCGCACCACTTTGCCGACGTGATCTATGCGATCCGCGAGAAGAACCCGACCACGACCATCGAAATCCTGACGCCGGACTTCCTGCGCAAGGAAGGCGCGCTGGAAGTCGTCGTGAAAGCCAAGCCCGACGTCTTCAACCACAACCTCGAAACCGTGCCGAGCAAGTACCTCAAGGTGCGGCCGGGTGCGCGGTATTTCCACTCGATCCGGCTGCTGCAGCGGGTCAAGGAACTCGATCCCACCATGTTCACCAAGTCGGGGATCATGGTTGGCCTTGGCGAGGAGCGCAACGAAGTGCTCCAGCTTATGGATGATCTGCGCAGCGCCGATGTCGATTTCCTGACTATCGGCCAGTACCTGCAGCCGACGCGCAAGCACCATCCGGTGATCAGCTTTGTCACCCCCGACGAATTCAAGTCCTACGCGACGGTCGCGCAGACCAAGGGCTTCCTGCTGGTGTCGTCGAGCCCACTGACTCGGTCTTCACACCATGCCGGCGAGGATTTCGCCAAGCTGCGTGCCGCACGATTGGCCAAGCATGCCTGATCTCTACCTGGAGCGGCACGTTCCGCATCTGGCCGACAGGATGTTCGATCTTGTGGCGGACCTGGAGAGCTATCCGCGCTTCATCCCCAATTGCAGCGCCATGATCGTGAAAAAGGATTTTGGCGCTCCCGGGGACGTTCGCTTCGCAAAGATGACGATCCGGTTCGGGCCGGTGACGCAGGCCTATACGAGCCGAGTGACGCTCGATCTCGAGGCGCGCACGATCGCGGCCAAGGCGGTAGATGGGCCTTTTGCCTATCTCAACAGCCAGTGGACGCTGGAACCCGAGGGGCAGGGCACGCGTGTGCGCTTCGACATCGACTTCAAGATTTCCAACCCGCTGATCGCGGCCGTGGCCGAGCCGGCCTTTGCGGCCAAGCAGGAGGAAATCATCAACGCGTTCGTCGAAGAGGCAGATCGCCGGTTCGGCGAATAGGCCTCAGTGCTCTTCCGGCTTGGCAAGGGTTTCGAGCACCATCTTGAGGGCGGTCTCGACGCTGGCCTGGCGAATGGCCTCGCGGCCGATATCGCCGAAGCGCATTTCCTTGACGTCGGTGCCGTCCTTGGTGGCGACGGCGAAGTAGACCAGGCCGACCGGCTTGCGCTCGGTGCCGCCGCTCGGGCCGGCTACGCCGGTGATGCTGACGGCAATATCGGTGCGAGCGGTGTTCCGGGCGCCGTCGGCCATTGCGCGGGCCACCGGGGCTGAAACCGCACCGTGATCCTGGATCATGCGCGCCGGCACGCCGATCATTCGGGACTTGGCGGAGTTGGAATAGGTGACGAAGCCACCGTAAAAAGCTTCGGAAGAGCCGGGAATGGCGGTGATGGCGCCGGAGAGCAGGCCGCCCGTACAGCTTTCAGCCGTCGCCAGCGTCATCTTGCGGGAAACAAGCGTTTCGATGACCTCTTTGGCGGGGTCAGGCGCCTGCTTGCCTGCCATGTCAGTCTATCCGCGGCAGTTCGATACTTGCGCTAGCCATGGCGACAATGCCCTCCTCGCGGCCCGTAAAGCCCAGTCTTTCGCTGGTCGTGGCCTTGATAGTGACGCGGGATGGCGTGATCGCGCAAGCCGTTGCAATTACCTCCCGCATTGCGGGAACATGCGCCGCGATACGCGGAGATTCGGCTACGATGGTGGCGTCGAGGTTGACGATACGGCCGCCGCGCACTGCGACCAGCCCCGCTGCATGCTCAAGGAAGATGACCGATGCGGCCCCGCGCCATTGCGGATCGCTGGGCGGGAAATGCGTGCCGATGTCGCCTTCGCCCAGCGCGCCATAGATGGCATCGGTGATGGCGTGGAGGGCCACGTCGGCATCCGAATGGCCCTTGAGCCTGGCGGTGTGCGGAATCTTGACGCCACCCAGCCATACCGCGTCGCCAGGCTCGAATTCGTGGACGTCGAATCCGGTACCGACGCGAGTTTCCATGGCTTGAGCTCCTGCGATCATGCGTTCAGCCCGCTCGAAGTCTTCCGGCAGGGTGATCTTGATGTTGTTGGCGTTGCCCGGCGTGATGGCGACGCGCAGCCCGGCCCATTCGGCAATGGCGGCATCGTCGGTGAATTCACGGGGCAGGGTGCTGGCGCGCATATGCGCGGAGAGAATCTGCGGGAAGCGGAAACCCTGCGGCGTCTGGGCGGCGAAGAGGACGCGCCTGTCTTCGGTCGAGACGACATTGATGCCGTCCGGCGCTTTCTTGATGGTATCGGTGACCGGCATGGCCGGCAACGCGGCTTCGTGGTCGGCAAGGCCGGCGATGACGCCGTGGACCAGCTTGGCGTCTACAAAGGGGCGCGCGGCGTCCTGAATCAGGACGAGGTCGGGTCGAATCTTTCCCAGCGCCATGAGGCCCGCAAGGACCGAGGACTGGCGGGTGGCGCCGCCGGTGACGGCGGGCAGGAGGCGGTCATCGGCGAGGCCTAGGGCGGCGTAGCGCGCGGCGTGATCGGGGTGGATGACCGGGACAACCGCGGAAATCTCTGGAATATCCAGAAGGGCGCGGATGGTGCGCGTCAGCACAGGGATGCCATGCACCAGGCGATATTGCTTGGGCTCGGTCTCTCCATTAGCGCTGGCACGTTCGCCTTTGCCTGCGGCGACGACGATTGCGGCGATGGAGCGGGCGCGAGTCACGGACAGCCTTGATTGATTATGACGTTGCAGTGGGTCTAAAGGCCATCACCCGGACCAGCAAGGCCGATTGTGCACCGGCGCTGCGCCTGCGACGCATAGGGTGTTGCGCAAGCTCGATATTTGATTATTGTTCGGGCATTCCCGTCAAGTTGAGCAATTTGGGGGCAGATTTTTGAGTTCGATTGCCCGTGGGATAAGCATTGGCGACCATGCGCTTCCCAACAAAGCATTTCTTGCCCCGATGGCGGGGATTACCGATCGCCCGTTCCGCACCATAGCCGAGCGCCATGGCGCAGGCCTTGTCGTTTCGGAGATGATTGCGAGCTCGGCGCTGGCAGCAGCGCAGAACGACATGGTTCGCCGGCTCAACAAGCGCGAGGGGCGGCTGCCGCATGTGGTGCAGCTTGCCGGATGCGAGGCGGAGTGGATGCAGCGCGGGGCGGAGATCGCCTGCGATGCCGGCGCCGATATTCTAGATATCAATTTCGGTTGTCCCGCCAAGCGCGTAACCAATGGCTTTGCCGGCTCGGCGCTGATGCGGGTGCCGGATCAGGCGCTCAAGCTGGTGGAAACGGTGGTTTCGGCGACGTCTTTGCCGGTGACGGTCAAGATGCGGCTGGGCTGGGATGATGATTGCCTCAACGCTGCGCAGATCGCGCGCGACGCGGTCAATGCCGGGGTCAAGATGATCACGGTGCACGGGCGCACGCGGCAGCAATTCTACAAGGGCACGGCGCGCTGGGAGTTGGTGCGGGCGGTCGTCGAGGCCGTCGATGTGCCGGTGGTGGTGAATGGCGACGTGGTCGACCTGGCGAGCGCGCGCGAGGCCTTGCAGCAGTCCGGCGCGGCTGCGGTGATGCTGGGGCGCGGAGCGCAGGGGCGGCCGTGGGTGGTCGGGCAGATCGGGGCGGCGCTGGCGGGCGAACAGGTGCCCGAGGCGCCGGCGGGCGATGAGCTGACCGAACTGATCGCCGTGCACTACGAGGACATGATGTCCGAATACGGCACGCATGTCGGCGTCCGGGCGGCCCGCAAGCACCTGGATTGGTATCTCGAAGCGCTGGGCATCGTGCTCGATAAGCCGACGCGGCATGGGCTGCTCAATGCGGAGAGCCCCGAGGCAGTTCTGGCGATGATCCCGGAAATCTATTCGGGCAATTGGAGGGAGGCGGCATGAGCGGCGAGGCCATTGGTATTGCGGCCTCCGTTCTCCAGGCGCTTCCGCAGCCGGTGATCGTCTGCGACACGGACAACACCATAGTGTTCGTGAACTATGCAGCGGAGGCCTTCTTCGGCGCTTCGCTGAGCGTTCTGGCACGACAGAAACTCAACGATCTCATCGCGTTCGGCTCGCCCATTCTCAATCTGGTCGAGACGGTCAACAGCCGACGATCGCCAATGACGGAATATCGCGTTTCGGTCGATTCTTCCCGGTTCGGGGAGGAGCGGATCGTTGATGTCTATGCGAGCCCGATTTCCGATACCGATGGTCGCGTCACGCTGCTCTTCCAGGAGCGGACGATGGCCGACAAGATCGACCGGCAACTGGTTTCGCGCGGCGCGGCTCGGTCGGTGACGGGACTGGCCTCGATGCTGGCCCATGAGATCAAGAACCCGCTTTCCGGCATTCGCGGTGCCGCGCAATTGCTGGAGCAGACGGTTTCGGAAGAGGAAGTGCCGCTGGCGCGGCTGATCCGCGAGGAAACCGATCGCATCGTCGATCTCATCGATCGCGTCGAGATTTTCGGCGACGACAGGCCGCTGGAGCGGGAGCCGATCAACATCCACGTGGTGCTCGATCGGGTGAAGCTGCTTGCGCGGAACGGGGTGGCGCGGGGCATCTCCTTCTCGGAAGAGTACGATCCGTCGCTGCCGCCGGTGTTCGGCAACCGGGACCAGCTCATCCAGGTGTTCCTGAACCTCGTCAAGAATGCCTCGGAAGCGCTTGAGCGAACGGCGAAGCCGGAGATTCGGTTCTCGACAGCCTTCCGGCCGGGCATCCGTATTGCCGTTACGGGAATCGCGGAGCGCATCTCGCTGCCGCTCGAAATCGTCATCGAGGACAACGGGCCGGGGGTGCCCTCGGACATCCTGCCGTTCCTTTTCGATCCGTTCGTGACCACCAAGGCCAATGGCTCTGGGCTTGGGTTGGCGCTTGTTGCCAAGATCGTGGGTGACCATGGCGGGGTCATCGACTGCGACAGCAGGCCGGGGCGCACGCGGTTCCGCATTCTATTGCCGGTGGCGACGGCCGGCATTCCGTCTGACTTCCAAGAGGCTTTGACCAGATGAGTGGCCACACCGTTCTACTTGCCGATGACGATGCGGCGATCCGTATGGTCCTCAACCAGGCGCTGACGCGCGCGGGCTACGAGGTGCGGCCGACGGGAAACATGTCCACGATGTGGAACTGGGTCAGTCGCGGGGAAGGTGATCTGCTGATTACCGATGTGCACATGCCGGACGGCAATGCCTTCGACATCATGCCCAAGATCAAGAAGCTGCGCCCGGACATGCCGATGATCGTGATGAGCGCGCAGAATACGTTCATGACGGCGATCCGGGCGTCCGAGGTCGGGGCTTATGAATACCTACCCAAGCCGTTCGATATCACCGAGGTGCTGTCGGTGGTGCAGCGGGCATTGGCAGATGCCAAGAAGCCGGCTCCGCGGGATCGCAATGTCGAGGATGCGGGCGATGCCATGCCGCTGGTGGGGCGTTCGCCGGCGATGCAGGACATCTATCGCGCGCTGGCGCGGCTGATGCAGACCGACCTCACGGTGATGGTGACGGGCGAAAGCGGGACCGGCAAGGAACTGGTGGCGCGGGCGCTGCACGAGTTCGGCAAGCGCCGGAATGGCCCGTTCGTGGCCATCAACATGGCGGCGATACCGCGTGACCTCATCGAGGCCGAGCTTTTCGGCCACGAGAAGGGGGCCTTTACCGGCGCGACGGCGCGGTCGTCGGGGCGGTTCGAGCAGGCCGAGGGCGGCACGCTCTTCCTCGACGAAATCGGCGATATGCCGATGGATGCACAAACGCGGCTGCTGCGTGTGCTGCAGGAAGGCGAGTATACGATGGTGGGCGGGCGCACCCCGCTCAAGACCAATGTGCGCATCGTGGCGGCGACGCATCGCGACCTCAGCCAGATGATCCGGCAGGGACTGTTCCGCGAGGATCTTTACTATCGCCTCAACGTCGTGCCGATCCGGCTGCCGCCGCTGCGGGAGCGCGTTGATGATATCGGCGATCTGGTGTCGCATTTCCTGATGGCGGCGCAGCGCGATGGCGAGCCGATCAAGACGATCTCGACGGATGCGATCCGCGTGATGCAGGACTATTCGTGGCCGGGCAACGTGCGTGAGCTGGAGAACCTCGTCCGGCGACTCGTGGCGCTCTATGCCGACGAGAGCATTTCGGCGGAAGTCGTTGAGACGGAACTCAATATCGGCGAGAAGCCGGTGGTTACGGCGGCCACTGGTCCAGTGGATGTCTCGACTGCGGTCGAGGCGCATGTGGCGCAATTGCTGCGGGAATACGAGCCCAAGCTGCCGCCGGCCGGGCTCTACCAGCGGGTGCTCGACAGGGTCGAGGCGCCACTGATCGCCATGGCGCTCAATGCGTGCGCGGGCAACCAGATCAAGGCGGCGGAGTTGCTGGGGCTCAATCGCAATACGCTGCGCAAGAAAATCCGGACGCACAGTATCGAGATCGTGAAGCATTCGCGGCGGAGCTGAGACCTTCCTGCATCGCGCGCAAGCGGATGGTTAAGCATTTCTGAGTAAGATTTACCGGATAAGGCACGAAATATGCGGGCAGGAGCCGGGGGCTCCATTGCCTGCGTTGCACTATTGCAACAATTGAGTTGCAGCTTTGCCACAATTGGGTCAGCCTTAGACGATAACAGGCCGCCGGAATTGGGGGACGCCTAGAGGCGTAGGATATGGACGACACTCAAGGCACCGGTCCGAGCCAGCCGACGAATCCGCCCCCGCTGACGAGTGCAGCGCGAAAGGCGCTTTTCTCCGGCGACGGCAGCAAGCAGGCTATCCGGTTCGTCGGCCTTATCGTGGTGACGGCGTCCGTCGTCATGACCTTGCTTTCGTTCATGAGCCTTTCCGGCGTCACCGGCATCGAGCCGTCGCCCGAGATGTGGGCGGTCATCTGGATCATCAACGGGCTCCTGGTGCTCGTCGTCGTGGCCCTGGTCATGACCGAGGCGGTATTGTTGCTGCAGGCGCGATCGCGTGCAGAAGCGGGCGCCAAGCTGCAGATCCGCATGGTGACGATGTTCGCGCTGCTGACCGCCATTCCGGCGTTCATCGTCGCCATCGTGGCCACGGTCGCCCTCAACCAGGGTCTCGACCAGTGGTTCTCGGAGCGGAACCGAGCGATGGTGGAGAGCTCGCGCCTCGTGGCGCGCTCATATCTTCTCGAACACGCCCAGGTGCTACGTGACGATATCATCTGGGTGGCCAGCGAACTGGAGCAGGCGAGGGGAACGTTCGAGACCGACAAGGAGCGCTTCGGGCATATCCTGACGGCCCTGGCGGTTACGCGCTCGCTTCCCTATACGCAGCTGATTTCGGCCAGCGGCGATACGCTGATGAAGGCGCAGATTACCGCGCAGGGTACGCCACCGAAGTTGCCCGAGGGGATAACCCAGGGGGTGACCGAGGGCGCGCCGACGCCGATTGCGCCGGGCAAGACCAACCTCGTCGGCTCGATCGTCAAGCTGCGCGGCTATGACAACATCTATCTCTTCGTAGCACGGCCGGTGGACCCGGAAGTGCTCGAATATATGAAGCTGACGGACGCGAACGTCACCGAGTACCGGCAATACGCGTCCAACCGGCTGGTGTTCCAGATCACGTTCACGATCATGTATGCGGGCCTGGCCGTGGTGCTGCTGCTGGCGGCGCTCTGGATCGGTATCGCGCTAGCCAACCGCTTCGTCGATCCGATCAGGAACCTGATGATCGCGGCCAATCGCGTCAGCAAGGGCGATCTCGACGTGCAGGTGCCGGTCGAGGATCGCGGCGACCTTGGCGATTTGTCCAATGGCTTCAATACGATGACGCGCCAGCTCAAATCGCAGCGTGAAGCGCTCGTCACGGCCAACGAGACCAATGAGAAGCGGCGGCAGTTTACCGAGGCGGTGGTGGAGGGCGTGTCGGCCGGCATTCTCGGACTCGACCCGGTCGGGAACATCACGCTGGTCAACAGTCGTGCCGGCGAAATGTTCGGCAAGACCGAAATCGAACTCATGGGCGAAAGTGCCAACAAGGCAATTCCGGCGCTGGCGCCAATCCTTGAGCGTGCGCATTCGGTCAGGCGCGGGCAGGTGCGCGACCAGATACAGATCGGCAACGAGCAGGATCGGCGGACTTACCAGGTGCAGCTCACCCGCGAAGGCACGATGACCGAGAGCAAGGGCTACGTGATTACGCTGGACGACATCACGGACCTCGAATCCGCGCAGCGGACCAGTGCCTGGGCGGATGTGGCGCGCCGCATTGCCCACGAGATCAAGAACCCGCTGACCCCGATCCAGCTTTCGGCGGAGCGCCTGCGCCGGCGGTATGCGTCCAAGCTTGCCGATGATTTCGAGATTTTCGACAAGGGCATCAACACGATCATCCGCCATGTGGGCGATATCGGGCGGATGGTCGAAGAGTTTTCGGCCTTCGCACGGATGCCGACGGCAAAGCCGGAGCCAGGCGATCTTTCCGATACGATCCGGCAGTCGGTTTTCCTCGAAAGTGTCCGGCTGCCCGAGATCGAAATCATCACGCACTTGCCAGAAGAGGCGATTACCGCCTATTTCGACGGACGCCTGATCGCCCAGGTGATGACCAACCTGCTCAAGAACGCAGTGGAGGCCATCGAGGGCGTCGGGCTCGACGTGGTGCAAAATCCACAGATTGTTGTCGTGGGTGAGATCGCCGGCAAGATGGCCAGAATCTCGGTCTCCGACAACGGCAAAGGTTGGCCGAAGGACAACCGGCAGCGCTTGCTCGAACCCTACATGACGACGCGGGACAAAGGCACCGGCCTCGGCCTCGCAATTGTCGCAAAGATCATCGAACAGCACGGCGGCGACGTCGAACTGATCGACGCCGAACCTGATTCCAATGGCAGGGTGGGAGCTTGTTTCAGCTTCACACTGCCGTTGCAGGCCCCGCCTAACACCGACGACGCCGACCAGACGCCGACACCGGACTTTAAGGCCACCAGAGAAGAGGAGCCGCGGATTGCCGCGGTTGCAAACAAGTAATGGCGCTTGATATTCTGATTATTGACGATGAAGACGATATTCGCGATCTCATCGCCGGCATCCTGGAGGATGAAGGTTATGAAACCCGGCAGGCGCACGACGCCGATTCCGGGCTGAACGAAATTGCGCGGCGACGGCCAAGCCTGGTGTTCCTGGACATCTGGATGCAGGGCTCGCGCCTCGACGGGTTGCAACTCCTCGATGTGCTGCAATCCCAGCATCCCGACATGCCCGTCGTCATGATTTCGGGCCATGGCAACGTCGAGACCGCGGTTTCGGCGATCAAGCGTGGCGCTTACGATTACATCGAGAAACCGTTCAAGATCGACCGGCTGCTGCTGATTACGCAGCGGGCCGTCGAGGCGACGCGCCTGCGCAACGAAGTGGCCGAGCTCAAGGAGCGCGGGGCAGGGACCAATACCGACATGGTCGGTCACTCGCCCGCGCTGCAGCAGGTGAAGGGCATAATCGACAAATCCGCGCCGACGAACTCGCGCATCTTTGTCGCGGGGCCATCGGGTGCCGGCAAGGGGCTGGTGGCGCGGCTCATTCACCAGCGCAGCCCGCGCGCGCAGGCGCCGTTCATCGAGATCAACGCCTCGCTCTACGCGCCCGACGAAGTGCCGGTGGTGCTGTTCGGCCGCGAGACGCGCGAGAAGACGGGTATCCTGCGGACCGAGGTGGGGGCGCTCGAGCGCGCGCATGGCGGGACGCTCTACCTGTCGGAAGTGACGGCCCTGCCGCCGTCGGCGCAGGCGGCACTGCTGCGGACGCTGGTGGAGAACAAGTTCAACCGCGTCGGCGGACAGGTCGCCGTACCGATCGATGTTCGAATCATCTCCTCGAGCTCGCTGAACATCCCGACGCTGGTCGAGGCAGGGCAGTTCCGTTCGGATCTCTACCATCGGCTTTCGATCGTTCCGGTGCAGCTTACGCCGCTCAAGGAGCGTCGCGAGGATGTGCCGCCACTGGTCAATGTCTTCATCGAGCAGATCTGCCGCATGCATAACCTGCAGCGCATGAGCATCGGCGACGATGCGATGGCGGTGCTGCAGGCGCAGGACTGGCCGGGCAATGCACGCCAGCTCCGCAATTCGATCGAGCGGTTGCTGATCCTGATGAAGGGGCAGGCGCCCGAGGATGGCATGATCACGGCCGCGATGCTGCCGTCCGATATCGGCGAGGTGCTGCCGACCGTCGGAGACACCGACGCTTCGGCACACCTGATGAGCCTGCCGTTGCGCGATGCCCGCGAAGTGTTCGAGCGGCAATACCTGCTGGCGCAGATCGAGCGGTTCGGCGGCAACATCTCCAAGACGGCGGAATTCGTCGGGATGGAACGAAGCGCTTTGCATCGCAAGATCAAGTCGCTAGGACTATAGCGCCCATTTGAAAATCCTGGGTGGTCATTGCCGCTGCGGCAGCTATGATGCCCCGTAGGCACCGATTTTCAGATGTGCCATAGTGCCAGACTACATGGTTAATTGAAGAGTTTCGGGGAGGGGCAGGTCTGCGGCGACCACAGTCCCTGCCAAAAAAGGGTGGTGATGAGCCGCCCGCCAAACAGAAGCCGCGAGAAGAGGCCTAAATGCCCGCCGAAAAAGCACAAAACCTTCAGGATTCCTTCCTCAACCACGTGCGTAAGCAGAAAGTCCCGGTCACGATTTTCCTCGTGAACGGCGTCAAACTGCAGGGCATAATCACCTGGTTCGACAATTTCTGCCTGCTGCTGCGGCGCGATGCCCAGTCGCAGCTTGTCTACAAGCATGCGATCTCCACCATCATGCCGGGCGCGCCGATCCAGCTCTTCGACCCCGAGCATACCGGAGGCGACAACGCCTGATCCCCATAACCCGTCGGACGATTTCGACGACGAGGAGGACCGCAAGGGCGGTCCTCGGGCTTTTATCGACCAACGCACGGCACCCACGCGTGCGGGACTGATCGTCCCGGACGTTCGTGGTGCCTCGGTCTACCACAGCATCGAGGCGCGCAAGGCCGAGTTCGAGGGGCTGGCCGGTGCGATCCGGCTCGACATCGTGTTCTCGGAAGTCGTTCGCGTGCGCGAAGTGCGGCCGGCCACCTTTATCGGTGGCGGCCAGGTGGAGGCGTTTGCCCGTCGCGTGGCCGAGGAGGGCATCGAGCTCATTCTCGTGGATGCGGCGCTGACGCCGATCCAGCAGCGTAACCTGGAGCGCGAAACGGGAGCCAAAGTGCTCGACCGCACGGCGCTTATTCTCGAGATTTTCGGCGAGCGTGCGGCGACCCGCGAGGGCGTGCTGCAGGTAGAGCTCGCGCATCTCAACTACCAGAAGAGCCGACTGGTTCGCTCCTGGACGCACCTCGAGCGGCAGCGCGGCGGTTTCGGTTTCCTGGGCGGCCCGGGCGAGACGCAGATCGAAAGCGATCGGCGGCTTCTGCAGGAACGCATCGCGATTCTGGAGGAGCGCATCGAGAAGGTGCGGCGGACGCGGCAGTTGCAGCGCCGCAATCGCGATGAGGTGCCTTATCCGATCGTCGCGCTGGTGGGGTACACCAATGCGGGCAAGTCGAGCCTTTTCAATGCACTGACCGGCGCCGGCGTTTTTGCCGAGAACCTGCTTTTTGCGACGCTCGACACTACCGTGCGCAAGCTCGAACTGCCGCATGGTCGGCAGGTGATCGTCAGCGACACGGTGGGCTTCGTGGCGGACCTGCCGCATGATCTTGTGGCCGCCTTCCGCGCGACGCTCGAGGAAGTGACGCAGGCGGACGTGATCCTGCATGTGCGCGATATCGCCAACCCGGATCATCAGGCACAGGCGCGGGACGTGCTAGCGGTGCTGGCGGAACTGGGTGTGTCGGCCGAGACCGTGCCGATGATCGAGGTGTGGAACAAGGTCGACCTGCTGCCGCGCGACGAGAATGGCGACATTCCGGCGCTCGCCAATACCGCGCCGGTGGGCCGGGTCGTGGCGAGCATCCCGGTTTCGGCCAAGACGGGCGAGGGGCTGGATGAGCTCAAGGCGGCCATCGAGGCTGCGTTGTCAGCAGGCAGCCGTACCTATCGCGTCCATGTGCCTCATGCGGCCGGCGGCGACGTCGGCTGGCTCTACGGGCATGCCGAGATCATCGAGCGGCTGGAGCCGACCGAAAAGGGTTCAGACTTCGTGGTTCGAGTCGAGCCGCGGCATTTGCGGGAATTCCAGGAACGCTTCAACGGCCGGATCGAGGGCGAGTAGCTACTCGCCCTTGTCCGCGCGGCGAATTTCGTTCCAGTAGCCGTCAAGGCGCTCAAGCCCTGCTTCCTCGATCGGAATACCATCTTCACGCGCCCTGGCTTCGACGTGCGAGAAGCGACGGGTGAACTTGAGGTTGGCATCGCGCAAGGCGGCTTCGCCTTCGATGCCGAGGTGTCGTGCCAGGTTGGCGACGGCGAAGAGCAGGTCGCCAAGTTCTTCACGGATAGCATCGCGGTCGCCGGATTGGGCGGCCTCGGCTACCTCATCGAGTTCTTCGCGAGCCTTGGCGATGACCGAGGCGGTGTCCGGCCAGTCGAAACCGACCGAGGCGGCGCGCTTGGCGAGCTTTTCGGCACGAGCCAGTGACGGGAGGGTGTGGGCTACGTCGTCGAGCAGCGAGGCTTCGCGATTGCGCTTGGCGGCCTTGCTGGCGCGTTCCTCGGCCTTGATCGCATCCCACTGGATCTTGACGCCTTTGGCGCCATTGGCGGCTTCCTCGCCGAAGACGTGGGGATGGCGGCGGATGAGCTTTTGCGTGATCGACTCGATCACGTCTCCCATGTCGAAATAGCCGCGTTCGGCGGCCATTTGAGCGTGGAAGACGGGTTGCAGGAGCAGGTCGCCGAGTTCTTCGCGCAGGTCGTCGTAGTCCTCGCGCTCGATGGCGTCGGCGACTTCGTAGGCTTCCTCGATCGTGTAGTGGCGGATGGAGGCGAAGTCCTGCTCGATGTCCCAGGGACAGCCGGTCTTGGGGGCGCGGAGGGCGGCCATGATTTCGAGGAGCCGGGAGAGGTCGCGGGAGGGCTGCATTGGTTTAGTCGCCGAATTTGTGGATTCGGGAGGACCCTAGCGCACTTGGCCGGTGGCGGTAACCCTCAGGGCGGCGCGATGGTGGGCTTGGGTTTGGCGACGGTGGCCAGCCAATCAGTCGGGCGCTCGACGAAGCGGCGTACGGCGGGCGGCTCCTCGCCGGCGTGGAGGGCACGCAGGCGGTCGGCAACATCGGCGTCAGCCTTGGTCAGGCGCAGGTTATGGCGTACATAGTCGGTCCAGGTCGGGCTTTGATAAGTCTCGGTCCAGCGTTCGGGTTCGGCCAGGTCGCGGAGGAGTGCCCAGTGGCGGGCACCATCTCGGCGGCGGATGCGGCGGCGCTCGGTCATGGCGGCGAGGAAGGCCGGGATGTCCTTGGTCTTGATGACGTAGGTGATCTCCACGACGATCGGTCCACTGCGCGGTTCGAGGTCGAGTTCGAGGTGCGGCGTTTTCCAGCGGTTGAGCGGATCGAGGTCGAGCGTTACGCGCGGGGGCAAAGGCAGCCGGAAGCCGATGGCGGCGCCGAGAAGCATGGTGACCGCAGCGGCGGTCAGGGCGACCGGCGGACCGTAATTTTCGGCGGCGACACCCCAGGCCCAGCTTCCGAGCGCCATGCCGCCGAAGGTGGCGGTCTGGTAGAAGGAGAGGGCGCGGCCGACGACCCAGCGCGGCGAGGCCAACTGCACCGAAACGTTGAAAAGCGAGAGCGCCAGCACCCAGCAGGCGCCGCCAAGCAATAGCGCGGCACCCGTAAGCCACGGGGACATGCCGAGGGCCGTCACGAAGGCACAGATGGCAAAGCCGGTGAAGGCGACGCGTACCAGGACTTCGCCACCCAGGCGGCTCTGCAGCGGAGCGGCGAGCAGCGCGCCACCCACAGCGCCGAGACCGAAGGCGCCGAGCAGCAGGCCGTAGATCAGCGGGCCGCCCTCAGGCAGTGCCGCGGCGACAACCGGGAGGAGGGCGAGGATGACGATGGCAGAAAAGCCGAAGAAGAAGCTGCGCAGCAGCACCTTGCCGATGCCGGGGGACATGGCGACGTAGCGAAAGCCCGAGCCGATGGCGCCGCCCATGGATTCGCGCGGCAGCGGGTTCTCCACCATGTTCGGCTTCCAGAGGAAGAGCACGATCAGCACCGGAATGTAGCTGAATGTGTTGACCGCGAAGGCCGCCGCGGCGCCGGCCGCTGCGACGATGGCGCCGCCGACGGCGGGGCCAACGCTACGGGAGAGGTTGAAGCCGATCGAGTTGAGGGCGACCGCGCCCGGGAGGTCGGATCGTGGGACGAGATCGCCGACCGAGGCCTGCCAGGACGGATTGTTGATCGCCGCGCCGCAGCCGATGAGGAAGGTGAAGGTCAGCAGCAGCCAGGGCGTCACGAGGCCGAGATAGGTGCAGAGCATCAGCGCTGCCGAAGTGAGCAGCATAAAGGCCTGCGCCATCAGCATGACCTTGCGCCGGTGGAAATTGTCCGCGATGGCGCCGCCGACGAGCGAGAACAGCATGATCGGCAGCGAGGTGGAGGCCTGGACCAGGGCGACCATATCCACGGAATTGGAAATCGAGGTCATCAGCCAGGCGGCGCCGACGCCCTGGATGAGCGAACCGAACCCGGCGACGAGGTTGGCCATCCACATATAGCGGAAGGTTTGATGTTGCAGGGGCTGCAGCGGTGACATTCGCTCGGCCACGATGACCTTCCAAGGAGTCGGTGAAGGATTCTGTCAGCGTAGCTGTGTCGGTGCTGAAAGCAACCTGCGGCGAGCATTACGCGTGACGATTTGTTGGC
The DNA here is from genome assembly GCF_016801025.1 of Paradevosia shaoguanensis. Classification (GTDB taxonomy): domain Bacteria; phylum Pseudomonadota; class Alphaproteobacteria; order Rhizobiales; family Devosiaceae; genus Paradevosia; species Paradevosia shaoguanensis. Next base: position 3,969,213 of record NZ_CP068983.1, read on the forward strand.
ACGAATTGCCCCAAAGATTGCAGCACTTTGAAAGGCTTGGCCTTCGGTTGGCTCAAATTGAAACAAAAGCCATCAATTTAACCACCTCTCAACCATGGCGGCAGTGGAGGCAGTGGATCGCGCGCGCAATGGGCTAAACTGAGGGCTCCTTTAGCTAAGGTGCGTGTTTTGAGTTCCAAGCGTAATAGCTGGCAGTCCATGGTCCGGCTTGCCACCCTGTTGACGATCGTATCGCCCGTCGTGGTTGCCTGCAGTTCTGGCGGCTTCCATGGCAGCACCGGCGTGAAGCGCTCGGCCTTTACCTCCAAGGAATTCGGAGTCAGCAGCTCGCCGCGCGTCAGCCGCTCTGCCAATCCTCCGCGCGGGGGCGGGCGCTACCTGGTTGGCAAGCCCTATACCGTGCGCGGGCAGGTCTACACGCCCAAGGAAGATCCCAGCTATGTCGCGCAGGGCAAGGCGTCCTGGTATGGCGCCGATTTCCATGGCCGCCTGACTGCCAACGGCGAAATCTTCAGTGCGAATGCCATTTCCGGCGCGCATCCGACGCTGCCGCTGCCGTCCTATGTTCGCGTCACCAATCTCGACAATGGTCGCTCGCTCGTCGTGCGCGTCAACGATCGCGGGCCGTACCTGCCCGGACGCCTGATGGACGTTTCGGCACGGGCGGCTGACCTGCTCGGCTTCATGAACCGCGGCAGCGCCAATATCCAGGTCAACTATGTCGGTCCGGCGCCGCTCCAGGGCGACGACACCCGCGTGCTGCTGGCCAGCCTCAATTCGTCGACCGTGCAGGAGCAGGGCAATACGCGCCTCGCCATGGTCGAACCGCAGCAGACCCGGCCTGCGGTTCAGCAGGTTGCCCAGGCAGCTCCGGCGCCGCAGCCGCCGGCGGCGATGCAGGGCGACGCCGTGCAGGTGGTGACGAGCTTTGGTGGGCACACCGAAGTCGAGTCCTACCAGCGCAGCAAGGGCACGTATTCGGCCAAGGACCTGGCGGCAGACTTCATGGGGCTCTTCTCCTACGCCGATACCGGCATGACGGCGCAGAGCGAGAACGATGCGATCCTCAATGCGCATGATGCCGTGAACGCGATGGCGACGCGCAGCCCGGCACTCCGCGACTGGGCCGCGACCGTCGATCAGGATTCGCGCGCCATCAAGCTGCAGATCGGCATATTCGCCGACCAGACCAAGGCGATCGAGATTGAAGAGCGGTTCGCCTATCTGGGCGCGGTGGAGGAGCAGGCGGTGTCGGCGCAGGGGCGCGACGCGACGCGCCTGATGCTCACGCAGCTCAAGCCTGGCGTCGCTCGCGATGATGTGCTCAATCTGGCCCGGGAACTTGGCCTGAAGGACATCATTCTGTATTAGACTTCATGGTCTAAGATGATCTTTTGATCCCCGCGTCCGGCGGCGCGGTTGCAGGGATGTTCGATTTGTTGGGTCTAAGGCAATTCGTTCTGGCGGCAGCTGCAGTTCTGGCAATGCTGGCGCCCTCGTTCGGGCAGGACTTCGATACCAAAGCGAAGTTCGCCGTTCTCATGGATTACGACAGCGGCATGCTGCTGTTCCACAAGGATGCCGACGAGCGTCTCGAGCCAGCCAGCATGGCCAAGCTCATGACCGTTGCCGTGGTCTTCAACGAGCTCCGCAACGGGCGCGTGAAGATGACGGATGCGTTCTTCATCTCCGAACATGCGTGGCGTGACGGCGGGGCGAAATCGGGCGGCTCGACCATGTTTGCCGAGCTCAACTCGAAAGTGCCAGTCGAGGACCTGCTGACCTCGGTCATCGTGCAATCGGGCAATGACGCGGCCATAGCGCTGGCGGAAGGCATTGCCGGGTCGGAATCGACCTTCGCCAACATGATGAACCGGCTGGGCGAAGAAATCGGGCTCACCGGATCGCATTTCACCAATGCGACAGGGCTACCTGATCCGGACCAGTACTCCACGGCGCGCGACCTGGCCAATATCGCCCGGTACATCATCGGAAATTTCCCGGAATACTACCACATCTTCTCCATCCCCGAATTCACCTGGAACAAGATCCGGCAATCGAACCGCAACTCGCTGGTCGAGATGGGAATCGGCGTGGATGGTCTCAAGACCGGGCACACCGAGGCGGCCGGTTATGGCAGCGTGGTGTCGACGCCCGAGGGCGGTCGGCGGTTGATCGCAGTCGTGCACGGGCTCAAGTCCATGAACGAGCGTGCAGAGGAGGCGCGCAAGCTGCTGCTCTGGGGCACGCGCAGCTTTGACCGCATTCCGGTCTATCCGAAGGGAAAGACGGTAGGCTTCGCCAATGTCTATGGCGGAGAGGAGCCGCAGGTGCCGCTGATCGGGCAGGGCGATATCGACCTCTTCATTCCCAAGGGCGCGAGGGATTGCCCGCAGGCCACCATCACCTACAAGGGGCCGCTGCGGCCGCCGGTCGAGGAAGGCTCGCAGGTTGCTCAACTCAATATCATCTGTGGTGGGGTTGTCGTGCAGACGGCGCCGCTCTATGCCGGTGCGACCGTCAATGAGGGCGGGATCGTTCGCAAGGCCACCGACGCGCTCAAGCAGCTTGCGCTGGGGTGGCTCTGACAGGGAAATTCATGGCCGACGCACCGCAGTCCGTCAAAGCCCGGTTCATCACCTTCGAAGGCGGGGAAGGGGTGGGAAAATCCACCCAGGCCAAGCGCCTGCAGGGGAACCTGCACAAGCACGGCATCGAGGCGGTGCGGACGCGCGAGCCGGGCGGTACGCCCAAGGCCGAGGCCATTCGCTCGTTCATCCTGCAGGGACGTTCCGAGAGCTGGGGTGCAGGTGCAGAGGCCGTGTTGTTTGCGGCGGCGCGGCTCGACCACGTCAACCAACTGATCGCTCCGAATCTGGACGCAGGCAAATGGGTGATCTCCGATCGATTCCACGATTCGACGCGGGCCTATCAGGGGCTGACGGGCGGCGTTGACGAGAAGCTGATATCGGCACTCGAAGACCTGGCGCTGAACGGGCACAAGCCGGACCTGACGCTGCTGCTGGACATGGATCCCGAAGTGGCGTTTGCGCGGGTGCGCGAGCGACAGCTTGAGGACGCGCTGGTGGCGACCGGCGATCGCTTCGAGAAGGAAGACCTCGAATGGCACCGGCGGCTGCGTGAGGGGTTCCTGCGCATTGCCGAGAACAATCGCGATCGCTGCGTGGTCGTGCTGGCGGATCGCACCGAGGACAAGCTGGAAGAGACGATCTGGCAGGCGGTCCTCGAGCACTTCCCCGAGATCGAAGCGGCAAAAACCGCGTGACCGACGATATTCCCATTCGCGAGCCCGACCAGATCGATGGTGTCCTGCTGCCTGAGCAGCAGCATGAGGTTTATGGGCACGAGGCGGCGCGCGCGACCATCATGTCGCGTCTGCAAGGCGGGACTCTGCCCAATGCCGTGCTGATGCATGGCCCGCAGGGGATCGGCAAGGCGACGCTGGCCTTCAAGCTTGCGCGCGATATTTTCGTGGCCACGGGAGATGAGGACGCGCATCGCGTCGATGAGCAGGTGATGGCCGGCTCGCATCCCAACCTCTTCGTATTGAGGCGCCAGCCCAAGGACGGCAGGGGATTCTATACGGTCATCCGGGTGGACGATATCCGTCAGCTCGTGGAAGACCTGCGCAAGACGCGGGGCAGGGCGGGCCATCGCGTCGCCATCATCGATTCGATCGATGACTGCAATGCCAGCTCGGCCAATGCGCTGCTCAAGATTCTGGAGGAACCGCCGGCGGAGACGATTTTCCTCCTGGTTTCGCATCGACCTGGTTCGCTGTTGCCGACGATCAAGTCGCGGTGCCATTCGCTGGCCATGCGGCCGTTGGCGGATGCGGATGTCCGTGCGGTGCTGGAGCGGAGTCCCGGTGCCGAGCATTCGCAGCTCGAGGCGGCTGTCGGCCTGGCGCATGGTCGACCTCGCAAGGGCTTCGAGGCCATGCTCGTGTCAGGCGATGGGACGCTGGCGGCGTTGCGCGGCTGGCTCGCCGGGCCTGAGCGGTTTCCGTCGGGTGCGCATCTGGCACTGGCCGATGCGATCGCGGCAGGCTCGGATACAGCAGAGGCGGCGTTTGCGCGCGAACTCATTGTCGAATGGCTTGCCAATGAGGCAAAATCGGCGGCACTACAGGGGCCTGCGGGGCGTATCCGTCTTGCCTCTGCAACCGAGCTATGGGACAAGGCGCAGGCCCTGTTCGACGAGACAGACACCCTCAATCTCGACATGCGGCAGACGCTTACCGTCATCTTCGATGCGATCAAGCGCCACCTTTCTGAGACATTGCCCCTATCCGAGCCATCATGACCCGCAACGCCTATTACGTCACGACCGCAATCTCCTATCCCAATGGCGAGCCCCATATCGGCCACGCCTATGAGATGATCGCGACCGACGCCATGGCGCGCTGGAAGCGGCTCGAAGGGCGTGACGTCTATTTCCTGACGGGCACCGATGAGCACGGTATCAAGATGGTGCAGACGGCCGAGAAGCAGGGCATTCCGGTGCGCGATCTCGCCGACCGCAATTCCGCACGTTTCCGCGAACTTGCCGGCGCGCTCAACCTTTCGAACGACGATTTCATCCGCACGACCGAGGCGCGCCATTATGCGGCAAGCCAGGCGATCTGGAACGCAATGGTCGCGGCAGGCGACATTTACGAGGGCAAGTACGAGGGCTGGTACTCAGTCCGCGACGAGGCCTATTTCGACGAGTCCGAACTCACCGCCGGCGAGGGCGGCAAGAAGTTTGCGCCATCGGGTGCGCCGGTGGAGTGGGTGGAAGAGCCCAGCTATTTCTTCCGCCTATCGGCCTTCGCGGAACGGCTGCTCAAGCACTACGACGACAATCCGGATTTCATCGGCCCCAATGAGCGTCGCAACGAGATCGTCGCTTTCGTCAAGCGCGGGCTCGATGACGTCTCGATTTCGCGCACGACTTTCGACTGGGGCATTCCGGTACCCAACGTGCCGGGACACGTGATGTATGTGTGGGTCGACGCGCTGACCAATTACATGACCGGCGTGGGCTATCCCGACACCAATAGCGAGCTGTTCCAGCGGTATTGGCCGGCGGACCTCCACGTTATCGGCAAGGATATCACGCGCTTCCATACCATCTACTGGCCGGCTTTCCTGATGAGCGCCGGGCTGCCGCTGCCGCGCAAGGTTTTCGCGCACGGCTTCATCACCGTGGACGGCCGGAAGATGAGCAAGTCGCTCGGCAACGTCATCGAGCCGTTCGCGCTGGTCGAGGAATTCGGCGCCGACCCGGTGCGCTATTTCTTCCTGCGCGAAGTCAGCTTCGGCAATGACGGTGACTATAGCCGCGACAAGTTCGTCAACCGCTCCAACGCGGACCTGGCCAACGACCTGGGCAACCTGGCGCAGCGCTCGCTCTCGATGATCAACAAGAACTGCGAGGCGAAGGTGCCGGAAGTCGGCGCCTATACTGAGGCCGATCGCGCGGTGCTCGATCTGGCGGCCGATGCGACCGCCCGGGCCGTGAAGGCCATGAACGAGCAGTTCGTGCATGAGGCGGTCGCGGCGATCTGGGAAGCGGTGAGCGAAGCTAACCGTTATTTCGCGGGCCAGGAGCCGTGGGCGCTCAAGAAGACCGACCTGGTCCGGATGGGCACGGTGCTCTACGTGACGGCCGAGGTGATCCGGCGGGTGACGATCCCGGCGCTTGCCTTCATTCCGGAATCGGCTGGGAAAATCCTCGATAGCCTCAACGTGCCGGCGGACAACCGTCTGCTCGCTCATGCCAATGACGGCTCCGCGCTGGTGCCGGGTACCGACCTGCCAGCGCCACAGCCGGTGTTCCAGCGCTTCGAGCGGACCAAGGCCGAGTAAGATGCTGATCGACAGCCATTGCCACCTCGATTTCGAGGCTCTGGCCGCCGACCGGCCGGGCGTGCTTGCGCGCGCCCGCGCAGCCGGTGTCACCGGCATCGTCACGATCAGCACCTGGGTGGACAAGTTCGCCGAGATCTCCCGCATTGCCGAGGAGAACGAGGGCGTGTGGTGCTCGGTCGGCACGCATCCGCACAATGCCGACCGGGAGCTGCATATCCAGGTGGCGGAACTGGTTCGCTTGTCAGCGCACCCCAAATGCGTGGCGATCGGGGAAGCGGGGCTCGACTATTTCTACGACAATGCGCCGCGCGAGGCACAAGCCGAAGGCTTTCGGCGGCATATCGCGGCAGCGCGCGAGACGCAGTTGCCACTGGTGATCCATAGCCGGTCAGCTGATGAAGACATGGCGGCGATCCTCGAGGAGGAGACGGCGAAGGGGGCGTTCCCATTCGTGCTGCACTGCTTCTCGTCGGGAGCAGCTTTGGCACGCGCCGGGCTTGCCCTGGGCGGCTATCTGTCGTTTTCAGGCATCCTGACGTTCCGCAACGCCGAGGAAATCCGCGAGGTTGCTGCATTCGCGCCGGCTGACCGCATTCTCGTCGAGACCGATGCACCCTATCTCGCGCCGATCCCGCATCGCGGGCAATCGAACGAGCCGAGCTTCGTGCGGTTTACCGCTGAGAAGCTGGCGGAGGTTCGCGGCGTGAACCTGACCGAGATTGCCGAGCAGACCACGCGCAACTTCGCCCGTCTGTTCTCCAAGACGGGCCTCTGACATGCCGGCTGCCCAACGCATCGTCGCCACGATCCTGGGCTGCGGCTCCTCGGGCGGGGTGCCGCGCGTTGGCAATGGCTGGGGCGATTGCGACCCGGCCAATCCGCGAAACCGCCGACGGCGCTGCTCGCTGCTGATCGAGGGCTTTTCGGACGTTTCGGATACGCCGACCCGCGTCATTGTGGATACAGGCTGCGACCTGCGCGAGCAGCTTCTCGATGCGGAAGTCGATCGGGTCGATGCGGTGTTCTACACGCATGAGCATGCCGACCATACGCATGGCATCGATGACCTTCGGGTGCTGGCGCTGAACAGCATGAAGCGCGTAGACGTCTATTATTCGGCGGTCACAGGAGCGCGGTTGCATGAGGCGTTCCGCTATTGCTTCGTGACGGCGGAGGGGAGCGGGTATCCGCCGATCCTCAATGGGCACGTCATCGCGCCGGAGCAGGAAGTCACCATCGATGGGCCGGGCGGCTCGATAACCGTCCGTGCCTTTGATCAGGAGCATGGAGATATCCGGTCGCTCGGTTTTCGCGTGGGCGGCTTTGCCTATTCCTGCGATCTTTCGGGCATTCCGCAGCAGTCGCTCGCGGCAGTGTCTGGGCTGGACGTCTGGGTTATCGACGCGCTGCGGCCGACGCCGCATCCGAGCCACCTGAGCCTACCGGAATCCCTCGACCTCATCGATCGGCTGAAGCCGCGCCATGCGGTGCTGACCAATCTTCACGTCGACATGGACTATGCGACGGTCGAGCGGATTACGCCGCACAATGTCGTGGCGGCTTATGACGGGCTGCGGATCGACGTGACGACCGGATCGATCCTGCGCTAGTTCGCGACATGTCCCGACACGACGCCTGGTGCTAGGCTGGCTTAGCGATGGAAACATCGCTGGAGCAACCGATCCGGGAGTTCGACAGATGAATCGTCTGCAAGGCAAAGTCGCTGTGGTTACGGGCGCCGCGCTGGGCATTGGCGCAGCGGTGGCGCGCAAGCTGGTGGAGGAGGGCGCTTCCGTGCTCCTCACCGACCTCAAGGAAAGCGAGGGCATGAGCCTCGCCGCCGAGCTGGGCGGCTCGGCGATCTTCCTGCGACATGACGTAACGCAGGAAGAGCAGTGGGAAGCGGTGATGGGCCAGGCGCTCGACCGGTTCGGCCATGTCGACGTGTTGGTCAACAATGCCGGCGTCGGCTTCGGCAGTGCGCCGGAGGACCAGACGCTCGACGATTGGCACAAGCTGATGCGCGTCAATCTGGATGCTGTTTTCCTCGGCACGAAGCACGCCATCCGAGCGATGAAGAAGGCCAAGCCGGCAGGTGCGGGCGGCTCGATCATCAACATGTCCTCGATCGAGGGGTTGGTCGGCGATCCGACGCTCGGCGCCTACAATGCTTCCAAGGGCGGAGTGCGGCTCTATACGAAATCGGTCGCGCTCTATTGCGCGCAGAACAGGCTCGGGATTCGGGTCAATTCGGTGCATCCCGGCTATATCCTGACTCCGATGGTGGAGAACGCCATTGCCGCCGCACCTGATCCCGACGCGATGCGGCAGCATCTGGTGGGCCTGCATCCCGTGGGGCATCTAGGTGAGCCGGATGATATCGCCTGGGGCGTGGTTTATCTCGCCTCGGACGAGTCCAAGTTCGTCACCGGCTCGGAACTGGTGATCGATGGTGGCTACACCGCGCAATAGGCAACCTAGCGCAAGGCGCGCAGGGCGTTGAAGATCACGATGATGTCGATGGCCTCCTGGAGCAGGGCACCCTGCACGGGAGGCAGGTAGCCCAGCGCCGCTGCGATCATGCCGGCGAAGGAGAGACCGAGACCGACGAAAACGCTCTGCTTGGCGATGCCCAGCGATCGGTGTGCGATCTTGAGTGCTTCGACCAGTGGGCTGAGCTTGTCGACCAGCAGCACGAGGCCGGCTGCCTCCGAGGATGCGGCCGTGCCGCGGGCACCCATGGCGACGCCGACATCGGCGGCAGCCAAGGCCGGGGCGTCGTTGACGCCGTCGCCGACCATGAGCACGGGGCCATGCTCGCGCTCGGCGGAAACGACGGCGACCTTCTGGTCCGGCGTGAGGTCACCCCGGGCATCGTCCAGATGCAGTTCTCGGCGAAACTCGTCAACGACGTCCTGACGATCGCCGGAGGCGAGGGTGATGCGTTTGATGCCCGCCTGTCGGAGGCTGTCGAGGAGGGATTGTGCGTCGTCCCGCATCGGGTCGGCCATGACGATGATGCCGGCTACGGCGCCATCCACCGCCACGGCGACCACGGCCTGGCCGGGCTTGAGGCCATCGCGGAAGGTGGCGGGATCGCCGCTGGCGCTTTTGGAGCGGACATAGCCGCTGCCACCGACGACGACGCGGTGGCCATCTATGACGCCCTCCAGTCCGGCTCCGGCGTCTTCGACGACCGAGGTCGGCAGGACGAGCTGGAGGCCACGGGCCTTCGCGGCCTCGATGAGGGAGGTTGCCATGACGTGCGTCGAGGCCTGGTCAAGCGAGGCGGCCAGGCGGAGCAGTTCGTCGGGTGCGCGGCCGGGTGCGGAGCGCACATCTTCGATTTCGGGATAACCACGGGTCAGCGTGCCGGTCTTGTCGAGTACGGCGGTGCGAACCTGGGCGAGCGCCTCAAGGACATCGCCGCCCTTGATCAAGGCGCCGATCCTGGCCGAACGCGACATGCCGGAGATGATGGCCACCGGGACGGCGATGATGAGCGGGCAGGGAGTCGCCACCACCAGAACGGCCACGGCACGGCGCGCGTCGCCGGAAAAATACCAGGCCGCGACCGCCAGCACGACCGTGACGATCAGGAACACCATGGCGTAGCGATCGGCGAGGCGGGTCATCGGCGCCTTGCTTTCCTGTGCCGACTGGACCAGGCGGACTATGGCAGCGTAGGTGCTTTCGGAGGCCGGACGGGTGGCGACCATGTCGAAGGTCGGGCCGGTATTGGTGCTGCCGCTGAGGGCTTCCTCATCGACCTGCCGCTGGACGGGCAGGGGTTCGCCGGTGAGCGCGGATTGATCGAGGACGGCTACGCCTTGTGACACCTTGCCGTCTACAGGGAGCACCTCGCCATGACGGATCATCAGCCGGTCGCCGGGTTGGAGGGCTGCAATGGGTGTTTCGACCAGGCCGCCATCCTGGTAGCGCATGGCGCTATGGGAGACGCGGCCGATGAGAGCTGTCATCTCGCGACGCGCACGGCCAGAGGCGAAGTCTTCGAGCAATTGCCCGCCGGCATACATGAGCGCCACGACATTGGCCGCCAGGCTTTCTCCGATGAGGAGGGCCGACACCATCGACAGGGCAGCCACGACATCGAGGCCGACATCGCCCGCACGCAACGAACGCCATATCTGCAGCAGGAGCGCCAGCAGGACGGGAAGCGTGGCGACCGACCAGATGATACGTGGCAGCTCTGGCGATATCAGATTGGCGGCAAAACCGGCGGCGATGCCCAGCGCGGCGATGGCGACGAGAATTTGGCTGGAGTGATTTCGCAACACAGCAAACATGCGCAGGAATCCCATTGGCTTATGCCATAGTGTGGGGCAGGCTTCGCGCTGTCCAGCGTGACCGTCGGTTAGTGGAGGCTCGGGAAGTGGCTCTCAATCGCGAGTGGCACCTTGCGCATCGCATGCCGCCGAATGCTACGCTTGACCAGCGGATAGACTGGCATCTCGAACATGCCCGCGAATGCGGTTGCCGGGAGCTTCCGGCCAGCGTCGTGAAGGCGCTAAAGGCGCGCGGCATAGCCATGCCGGTACGCAAGAGCACATAGCCTGAGGGTTATACATTGGGGCGGGCTTTTCATTTTATCGAGAGCTAGGCCTACGGCAGATTGAAGCTCGGCAAGGCGCGCCAGATCAAGGCGCCCGCATATGCTCGCCTTCACGCATAACCAAACACATCGTGCTATGAGCGCGAAGCCAAGGCAGGAGGATTCTATGAAGACGTTTTTCGTTGCGGCACTCGCAACTGCGCTGCTGACCGGCACCGCACTTGCCGATACCATCAAAGTCGGCGTGATCGGGCCGTTCTCGGGTCCGTTCGCCCTGCAGGGCAAGAATTTCCAGGCCGGTATCCAGACCTACCAGGCGCTCAACGGCGATAGCGTCGGCGACCACAAGGTCGAGATCGTCTACCGCGACCTGCCGCAGGCCGATCCCGCCCAGTCGGCCGCGCTTGCCCAGGAGCTCGTGGTCAAGGAAGGCGTGCAGTACCTGGCTGGCTTCTATTTCACCCCCGACGCGATGGCCGCTGCACCGCTGCTCGAGCAGGCCAATGTGCCCATGGTGATCTTCAACGCCGCGACGTCGTCGATCGTCACCAAGAGTCCCTATGTGGTGCGGACCTCGTTCACGACCTGGCAGACTTCTGCCCCAATGGCCAAGGTGGCAAAGGCCAAGGGCATCGAGAAGGTCATCACGGTAGTTTCCGATTACGGCCCGGGCGTCGACGCGGAGACCGCGTTCAAGACCACGTTCGAGGGCGAGGGCGGCACGGTGGTCGAGACCATCCGCATGCCGCTTTCGACCAACGATTTCAGCCCCATCATGCAGCGCGTCAAGGATAGCGGTGCGCAGGCGGTGTTCGCGTTCCTGCCGTCGGGTCCCACCACGCTTGGCTTCGTCAAGTCGTACAACGAGAACGGGCTCAAGGATGCCGGCGTGACGTTGCTGGCGCCGGGCGACCTGACCCAGGAATCCGACCTGCCGGCGCTTGGCGATTCCGCGCTCGGGCTCCTCACCACCTTCCATTATGCGGTATCGCACGACTCGCCCGAGAACAAGGCGTTCGTGGAGGCCGCGGGTAAGGCGATCGGTAATCCGGCCGAACTGAGCTTTCCGGCGGTCGGCGCGTTCGATGGCATGCACGTCATCTACAAGATGATCGAGGCCACGGGCGGCAAGCAGGATGCCAAGGCGGCCGTGGACGCGGTCAAGGGCCTGGCCTGGACCAGCCCGCGCGGCCCGGTCGAGATCGATCCGGAGACCCGCCATATCACGCAGAACATCTACCTGCGCGAGGTCGAGAAGACGGCGGATGGCACGTATATCAACAAGGAAATCCAGACTTTCGAGACGCAGGGTGATCCGGGGCTGGCCGCCGCCAAGTAAGCTGCCTCGCGGCGAAGCACAGGGACGTCCGGATCGCCGGGCGTCCCCATAAGGAAAGCGCATGCAAACCGTACTCAGCATCGGCACGGACGCACTGGCTTACGGCATGGTGCTGTTCGTGATCTGCATCGGCCTGTCCGTGACGATGGGCCTGATGAAGGTCGTCAACCTGGCGCACGGCGCCTTCGCCATGATCGGCGGCTATATCGCCTCCTACGCAACCCGCGACATGGGGTTGCCTTATGGCGTGGCGGTGATGGCGGCGGTCGTAGGCACCATCATCATCGCCATTCCGCTCGAGCGGCTGCTCTATCGGCGCATCTATGGCGCGCCGCAACTGACGCAGGTGCTCATGACCATCGGGCTGACCTTCGCCATCATCGGCATCGCCAACTTCGTCTTCGGGCCGACCCTCAAGACCATTCCGCTGCCATCCGAGCTTTCAGGGCCGGTCAATATCGGCTTCCGCACCATCGCGGCACACAAGTTGTTCGTCATCGCCTGTGGCGTCGTCGTGGCGGGTGGCCTCTGGTTTCTCATCGAACGCACATCGTTCGGGGTGCGCCTGCGCGCCTCGGTGGATGACGCCGCAATGGCGGGGGCGCTCGGCGTGCGGACGGCGGCCATCTACGCCATCAGTTTTGCCGTCGCGGTGGGGCTCGCGGCGTTCGGCGGCGTGGTCGGCGCGGAGCTGCTGCCGATCGAGCCCTACTATGCCATGCGCTACATGGTGACGTTCCTGGTCGTCGTATCGGTGGGCGGGGCTGGGTCCATTCCGGGTGCACTCATCGCCTCGCTGCTGCTGGGCGCCATCGAGACGACGGGACGCTACCTCATGCCCGAGATGGGAGAGTTCTTCTTCTACCTGGCGGTGATCGTGATCGTCTGCATCTTCCCGCGCGGCCTCCTGGGGCGGGCGCAATGACCGACCTCGCCCAATCCGCTCCGGCCTCCATGGCCACGACGTCGAGTAGCCTCAAGCGCGATGCGCTGGCGATTGCCATCATCATCGCGGTCGCCGCAGTCGGCTTCTTTCTCTTTCCCAACAACCTGGCGCTGCTGAGCCGCATCGTGATCATGATGCTCATCGTGCTGTCGCTGGACCTGGTGACCGGGTATGGCGGCATCGCCACGCTGGGCCAGGCCGCGATCTCCGGCTCGGGCGCCTATGCAGCCGGTATCGCGGCGGCTCATTTCGGCATCATCGATCCGCTGGCCATGCTGGCTGTCGGCGCTGCCGGCGGGGCGTTGGCGGGGCTGGTTTCGAGCGTCATCATCCTTAGGGGTCACGGACTAGCGCAACTGGTGCTCTCCATCGCCATCGTGCAACTCGCCCACGAGGCGGCAAACAAGGCATCGGCATGGACCGGCGGCAGCGACGGTCTTTCTGGGATCGCGCCTTCTCCGGTCTTCGGCATGTTCCAGTTCGACCTCTGGGGCCGCACCACTTTCTTCCTGGCTGTAGCGCTGCTGATCGTTGTGTTCTTCCTCCTGCGCCTCATCATGCGCTCGCCCTTCGGCATGTTGTGCCGGGCGATCAAGGAAGATCCGGTGCGTGTCCGCGCGATGGGGGCCGCAGTCAAGCCGACGCTCATCAAGCTCTACGTGCTGTCCGGCGCAGTGGCAGGGCTAGGCGGGGCGCTCCACGCCATCTCGACCCGCGTGGTCGGGCTCGACAGTGTCTCTTTCAACCTGTCGGCCGAGGCGCTGGTGATGTTGGTGCTGGGCGGCACGGGAAACCTCTTTGGAGCCATGATCGGCACGCTGGTCTTCGTCTGGTTCGAAGACCTCGTCTCCTCAATCAATCCCTTCCACTGGCTGACCATGGTCGGCGTGCTGCTCGTCGCCGTTGTGCTCTTTGCGCCGCGCGGCCTCACGGGTGCCGCGGAGGACATCTACAGGCGCCTGCGCCGTGATAGGGAGGCGGGCAAATGAACCCGGTATTTGCCGTCGAGCATCTCGAAAAGAACTTTGGCGGTCTGCGGGTCACCCAGGACGTTTCCCTTGCCATGGGGCAGGGTGATCGCATCGCTCTGATCGGCCCCAACGGCGCGGGCAAGACGACCTTCGTCAATCTCGTCACCAGCCAGATAAAGCCTGATGGAGGGCGGGTGCTGCTCGGGGGCGAGGACGTGACGCGCCTCAGCGCTACCCAGCGCGTCCGCAAGGGATTGGTCCGCACCTTCCAGGTGACGCGGCTCTTTTCCGAGATGACGCCCGAAGAGCATGTCGCACTCGCCCTGGTTCAGCGTGAGGGCAAGTCGGGGCGCCTCTTCGGCACCTATGCCGACATGCCGGTGGTCGTCTCGGAGACGCGGGATATCCTCGGCACGCTCGGCCTGCTCAAGGTGTCGCAGGAAAAGGTCCGCGAGATCGCATACGGGCAGCAGCGTCTCCTCGAGATTGCGCTTGCCATGGCCCTGCGTCCGAAGGTGCTGCTGCTTGACGAGCCGGCGGCGGGCGTGCCGCATTCCGATACCGTGCTGATCGAGAACGCGCTGGCGCAGTTGCCGCCAGAGCTGGCCGTGCTGATGATCGAGCACGACATGGATTTCGTCTTCCGTTTCGCCCAGCGCGTTGTCGTGCTGGCGGCGGGAGCCATCATATTCGACGGCACGCCCCAGGAGGTTACCGCTGACCCGCGCGTGCGCGAGGCTTATCTGGGGAGCTATGCCGATGCCCGCAGCGTCGCTTGAGGTCTCTGGGCTGACCGCCGGCTACGGGCCGACGCGGATCCTCGAGGATGTGTCGTTCTCGATTCCCGCCGGCAGGCGCGTCGCCGTGCTCGGACGCAACGGCGTCGGCAAGTCGACTCTCTTCGCCACCATCGCCGGCCAGACCCGACGCTATGGTGGCCGCATCGCCCTCGGCGGGGCCGACCTGACCGAGCTGCCAGGCTCGGGGCGGGCGGTCAAGGGATTGGGCTATGTCCCCCAGACGCGCGCGATCTTCAAGTCGTTGACCGTCGAGGAAAACCTCCTCGTCGGCCTAAAGAACCGTCCGCGTTCTGGCGTCCGAGATGCCTATGACATGTTCCCGCGTCTCTTTGAGCGACGCAGGAACTTAGGTTCGCAACTCTCTGGTGGTGAACAACAAATGCTCACAACGGCTCGATCGATCCTCGGCCAGCCGTCAGTATTGTTGCTCGATGAGCCGCTGGAGGGGCTGGCCCCCGTCATCTGCGACGAACTCATGGCTGCGTTCGCCGCGCTCGCCGCAACCGGCGCCATGACCATCCTGATGATCGAGCAACGCATCCAGGCGGCGCTCGCCTTTGCCGAAGATGTGCTTGTCCTTGAACGCGGGCAGATCGCATGGACAGGCACGCCGGCACAGCTGGAGAGTAAGCCGGAAACGGTGGAGCGCCTGCTCGGTGTGGCCAACTAACGCCTAACGGCGCTCGAAGCCCGCTGCGACATCCCGGATGGACTGGATCAGCGCCTGGGCGGCGAACGACTGCGCGGTATCCGTCCGCGTCGTCAGTCCGACCGGACCGAGCGTTTCGGAGGTGTCGATGGGCAGCAGGGCCAGTTGTCCATCCGCAACGTCCTCGGCCACGACGCCTTCGGAAATGATCCAGACGGCATCCGAGAGCCGCGTAAAGCTTCGCCCAAACGCGTTGGAGACGGTCTCGATCTCGTCGCGCACATTGCTGACCCCATGCGCCAGCAGCAGGCGCTGCACGAAGGGGCGGATGACGGAATCCGGCGTGGGCATGAGCGTCTGGTAGGGCTCGATCATCGAAAGCTCGAACCGTGGCTCGGCGAGCAGCGGGTGGCCCGGCCGGACGACGAACACGACTTTTTCCGAATAAAGGTGCTCGAAAGCCAGGCCGGTCATGGCATCCGGATCGGCCATGCGGCCGATGACCAGGTCCACGTCGCCCATCCTTAGCAGCGACAGCAGATAGGCGTTGGGTCCGGTGATGATCCGCGTGGTTGCCGGCAGGTGCTGGTCGGTGAAGCGCTTCACCGACGGTGGCAGGATGCGCGCCGAGACGGTGGGCAAGGCACCGACCTTGACGATCTCCTGGGCCTGCGCGTTTCCCAGGCTGTCGATCCCCTGGCGAAGGGCGGTAAAGCTCGTGCTCGCGTAGCGCTGGAACACCTCGCCGGACGGGGTCAGGAAGAGATTGCGGCGGCTGCGGTCGAAGAGGGCCACGCCCACGATCTCCTCGAGCTCCTGGATGGTCTTGGAGGCCGCGGGCTGGCTCATGTTGAGGGCATCGGCCGCCTTCACCACGCTCTTTAGCCGCGCCACCTCCAGGAAGCACGCGATGTGCCGCAGTTTTACACGCGGATCGATGGGACGTTTGGCCAAGGCAAAATCCTGCGGTTATGTTTCGTTGCGGCGCAAAGCAGCCGCAAACCTTTGAGTTGCCGTATACAAGCGAGACAGCTTGTGGTTCGGAAGATGAACCGACATCCTACCATTCATATGCCACAGGTTATGAGTGACGGTGAACTAATCATTTTACTGCGTGCGTTTGAGCGCCTTAAATCCGGGGCGACCAAAGGCCGGACCGACTTATGATTTTCGCCAGGATCAACGGCATCAACATGCACCTGCGAGTTAGTGGGGTGGCTGACGGTCGCGCCGTGGTTCTCTCCAATTCGCTCGGCACTGACGCGCGGATATGGGACGCGGTCATCGAGCGGCTTTCGGATCGCTATCGCGTCATCTCTTATGACCAGCGCGGACACGGCCTCAGCGACGCACCCAGTGCCCCCTACAGGCTGGATGACCATGTTGCGGACCTCGAGGGGCTGGCGGACTTTCTCGGCCTCACCGAGTTCGCCGTTGCCGGAGTTTCTGTCGGCGGCCTCATCGCGCAGGGTTTTGCGCTGCGCAACGCCAATCGCCTCAAGGCTTTGGTCCTTTGCGACACTGCCGCCCGGATCGGCGACGACGCTACCTGGAACAGCCGCATTGCCGCCATTCGCGCCAACGGCATCGCCTCGATCAGCGATGCCATCATGGCGCGCTGGTTCGGGCCGCAATTCCGCGCCGAACATGCCGCCGACTATGCCGGATGGCGCAACATGCTCGAGCGTTCCCCTGTCGAAGGCTATATCGGCACCTGCGCCGCGCTCCGCGATGCGGACCTGCGCGGTCAGGTCGGCTTGATCGGCCTGCGCACGCTGGTGGTTGTCGGCGAGCACGACCAGTCGACGCCTCCCGAGGTGGTGCGAGCCACCGCGCAGCTCCTACCCAATACGCGGTTCGAGATCATGGCCGGGGTCGGGCACATTCCTTCCATCGAGCAGCCTGAAAGGCTGGTGGAGCTCATGCTCAACTACTTCCACGAGGTCGGCTATGTCTGACGAGAGCCCGAAATATCGGCAGGGTATGGTCACGCGCCGTTCGGTGCTCGGCGACGCGCATGTCGATGGCGCCCTGGCGCGCCAGACCGAGTTCGACGCCGACTTCCAGACGTTCATCACCGAGACGGCCTGGGGCGATCTCTGGTCGCGTCCCGGCATTTCGCGGCGCGAGCGCTCCATGCTCACCATAGCCTTGCTGGCCGCGCTGGGGCACGATGAGGAAGTGGCCATGCATGTGCGCGCCACGGCCAATACCGGCGCCAGTCCCGCCGATATCCGCGAAGCGCTCATGCATGTTGCCGTCTATGCCGGCGTGCCCGCCGCCAACCGCGCCTTCCGCATCGCGCGCGAGGAACTGGCCAAGGCCGGCCGGCTGACAAGGGAGGAGAGCGGAGCATGACCGACCCTGTGATTTTGCCGGGAGAGCAGGGCGCCTATTACCCGCGCGACCGCGACTGGCATCCGCCGGCCTTTACCGCCGACTACAAGAGCTCGATCCTGCGCTCGCCCAAGCACGCGCTGATCTCGATGGGCCAGACCGCCTCCGAGCTGGCCGGCCCGACCTTCGGCCACGTCAAGCTCGGCGCGCTCGATAACGACCTCATCCGCAATTACAGCCAGGATGGCACCGAGGCCATCGGCCAGCGCCTCATCGTCTATGGCCAGGTGCTCGACGAAAACGCCCGGCCAGTGCCGCATACGCTGGTCGAGTTCTGGCAGGCCAATGCCGGCGGCCGCTACCGCCACAAGCGCGAGGGGTATCTCGCGCCGCTCGATCCCAATTTCGGCGGTTGTGGACGCGCCATCACCGACGAGAACGGCTACTACCATTTCCGCACCATCAAGCCGGGCGCCTATCCCTGGCCGAACCGCGGCAATGACTGGCGGCCGGCCCATATCCACTTTTCCATCTTCGGCCACGCCTTCACGCAGCGCCTCATCACCCAGATGTATTTCGAGGGCGATCCGATGATCTGGCAGTGCCCGATCGTGGGTGGCGTGCCCAATCCAGAAGGCATCGAGCAACTCACCGCCCGGCTAGACCGCCACAACACGACGCCGATGGACGCCTTGGCCTATCGCTTCGACATCGTGCTACGCGGTCGCCGTTCCACGCTCTTCGAGAACAAGCTGGAGGGCAATTGATGCTCAACCGCATTGCACCCCTCAAGGAAACGCCGTCCCAGACCGGTGGCCCCTACGTCCATATCGGCCTCGTCCCGAGCTTTTCCGAACTCCATGTCTTCCAGGACGGCGACCTCGGCGCCACCATGCTTACGCCTGAAACCAAAGGCGAGCGCATCGTGGTCACCACCAACGTCTATGACGGCAGCGGCTTGCCGCTGATCGACGCCGTGGTGGAAGTCTGGCAGGCCGATGCGGACGGCTTGCACGTCGCCGCCATGTCGCCTCGGTCTAATTCCGCGCCGGCTTTCACCGGCTGGGGTCGGCAGGCCACGGATACCTCGGGGCAGGTTAGGTTCGAGACGATCAAGCCGGGCAGGGTGTCCGGCCCCGACGGCAAGCCGATGGCGCCGCATCTCACCCTCTGGATCGCGGCGCGCGGCATCAATACCGGGCTGCACACGCGTCTCTATTTCGATGACGAGCGCGACGCCAATGCGGGCGACTTCGTCCTCAACCGCATCATGGACCCGCGCCGCCGCCAGACGCTCATCGCCGCCCGCGATACGCAAGGTGGCATGCCGCACTACCACCTCAATATTCGCCTGCAGGGCGATGATGAAACTGTGTTTTTCGATATCTAGGTTTTGAGATGACCCAGTTCCTGAGCCTCGCCGACGCGGTGGGGCAGAACCTCAAGCATAGCGACATAGTTGCCTTCGAGGGGTTCACGCACCTCATCCCCGTCGCAGCCGCCCACGAGGCGATCCGGCAAGGCATCAAGGACCTGACGCTGCTGCGCATGACGCCGGACATTGTCTATGACCAGATGATCGGCATGGGTCTGGCCCGAAAGGTGATCTTCTCCTATGCCGGCAATCCCGGCGTGGGGCTGCTGCGCCGCATGCGCGACGCCATCGAGAACCAGTTCCCCCGCGCCATCGAAACCGTCGAGCACTCCCATTCCGCGATGGCCCAGGCCTACGAAGCCGGCGCGGCAGGCCTGCCGCTCGCGGTCTTCCGTGGCTACAAGGGCGCCGATCTGCCCAAGGTCAATCCCGAGATCAAGTCCATCACCTGTCCCTTCACCGGCGAGGAACTCGCCGCCGTGCCCGCGCACCGGCCCGACGTGACCTTCATCCACGCCCAGAAGGCCAACCGGAAGGGCGACGTGCTGATCGAGGGCATTATCGGCGTCCAGAAGGAAGCGGCGCTGGCCGCCCGGCGTGTCGTGGTGACGGTCGAGGAGGTGGTGCCGGACTTCAAGGGCCTGCACCCGAACCTGACGATCCTGCCGAACTGGACCATCGACGCCATCGCCGTGGTCCCCGGCGGCGCGCACCCCTCCTACACCCACGGCTATTACGAGCGCGACAACGCCACCTATCTCGAATGGGACAAGATCTCCGCCGACCGCGACCTCTTCGCCGGCTGGATGCGCGAGAACGTGCTGGAGGTGGGGCCGGAGGTGTTCGCGATGCGGGTCGAGGGGTTGAGGTCGTGATGACGCCGCGTCCGTGGATTCCCCCCACCCTCAATCCCTCCTCACAAGGGGGAGGGAGGCGATGGGGCACGACCGAGCCAGCGGGTCTCCCTCCCCCTTGTGGGGAGGGAACAAGGGTGGGGGTGAGCCCCAGCGATTTTAGCCAGGAATCTCCACAATGACCGAATTCACCGCCACCGAAATGATGACCATTGCCGCCGCCCGTGCGCTCAGCAATGACGACGTCTGCTTCGTCGGCATCGGCGCCCCGTCCGCCGCTTGCAACGTCGCGCGGCTTACCCACGCGCCCGACATCACCCTCATCTACGAAAGCGGTACCATCGGCACGGCGCCGGATGTGCTGCCGCTCTCCATCGGCGATGGCGAGCTGTGCGAGACGGCCGTAACCACCGTCGCCGTGCCCGAGATGTTCCGCTACTGGCTGCAGGGCGGTCGCATTTCCATCGGCTTTCTCGGCGCCGCCCAGCTCGACAAGTTCGGCAATATCAACACCACCGTCATCGGCGACTATTATCACCCCAAGGTGCGCCTGCCGGGCGGGGGCGGGGCACCGGAGATCGCCACCTCCTGCGGGGAGATCTACATCACTCTCAAGCAGGCCACGCGCTCGATGGTGGAGAAGATCGACTTCTTCACCTCCTACGGCCACGGCAACGGCTATGACGACCGCCAGAAGCTCGGCATCACCACCAAGGGGCCGACGCTGCTCATCACGGACCTGGCCATCTGGAAGCCGGACCCGGTGACCAAGGAATTCACAGTTGTCTCCATGCACAAGGGCGTCACCCGCGAAATGGTGCAGGAAACCTGCGGGTGGACGGTCAGGTTCGCCGACCATGTTGCCGAAACCCCGGAGCCGACCGCCCTCGAACTCACGACGTTGCGCGACCTCCAGGCCCGCACCGCGGCCGCCCATGGCGGCACCAGGGAGAAGGCCGATGCCTGAAGCCTTTATCTGCGCCTATCTGCGCACACCTATCGGCCGCTTCGGCGGCGCGTTGTCGCCGGTGCGTGCCGACGACCTCGGCGCCATTCCGCTCAAGGCGCTGATGGAGCGGCACGGCGGCGTCGATTGGGAGGCCATCGATGACGTGATCTTTGGCTGCGCCAACCAGGCCGGCGAGGACAATCGCAACGTCGCCCGCATGAGTTCGCTTCTTGCCGGCCTGCCGGTCGGCGTCTCCGGCACTACCATCAATCGCCTCTGCGGCTCGGGCATGGATGCCGTCATCACCGCCGCCCGCGCCATCCGGGCAGGCGAGGCTGATATCGTCATCGCCGGCGGCGTCGAATCCATGAGCCGCGCGCCCTTCGTGCTGCCGAAGGCGGACAGCGCCTTTTCGCGCAACGCGGAAATCTACGATACCACCATCGGCTGGCGCTTCATCAATCCGTTGATGAAATCGCAGTACGGTATTGATTCGATGCCGGAAACTGGCGAGAACGTCGCTGCAGACTTTGCAGTTTCCCGCGCCGATCAGGATGCTTTCGCCGCCCGCAGCCAGCAAAAGGCCGCGGCCGCCCAGGCGAGCGGGCGTCTCGCCCGGGAGATAGTTCCGGTAACGATCCCGAAGAAGAAAAGCGATCCCGTCATCGTCGACAAGGACGAGCACCCGCGCGGCGATACCACCGTCGAGGTGCTTGCCAAGCTCCCGACGCCGTTCAGGAAGGACGGCGGCACAGTGACTGCCGGCAACTCCTCGGGCGTCAACGATGGCGCCGCTTCGCTCATCATCGCGAGCGAGGAGGCGGCTCGCCGTCACGGCCTCACGCCCATCGCCCGCATCCTTGGTGGCGCTGCCGCCGGCGTGCCGCCGCGCGTCATGGGCATGGGGCCGGCGCCCGCGACCCGAAAACTCTGCGCCCGGCTCGGCCTCCGGCCGCAGGATTTCGATGTCATCGAACTCAACGAGGCCTTTGCCAGCCAGGGCATCGCCGTATTGCGCGGACTCGGCATCGCCGAGGACGCACCGCACGTAAACCCCAATGGCGGCGCCATCGCCCTCGGTCACCCCCTCGGCATGAGTGGCGCCCGCATTGCCGGAACCGCCGCCCTCGAGCTCTCGCTCACGGGCAGGAAGCTGGCATTGGCGACGATGTGCATCGGCGTCGGCCAGGGCATCGCCGTCGCGTTGGAGCGGGTATAGGCGTCATAGCTTGACGCCCTGACACCGCCCTCGCAAACTCCGGCCAACCGAGGATCATCCATGCCCAACCGCCTTCTCGACGCCCTGGTCGGCGACGCCGAACTTGCCGCGCTGTTCAGCGACGAGGCGGAAATCTCCGGCATCCTCGCCTTCGAGAATGCCCTGGCACAGGCTGAGGCAGATGTCGGGATGATCTCCGATGCTGCCGCCAGCGCGATTGCCGCCGCGTGCGATGGCTTCAAGCCGGATTATGCCGCGCTGGAGACGGGCATCGCCCGCGATGGCGTGGTGGTGCCCGAACTGGTCCGGCAGCTGCGGGAGGCCGTTGGCTCCGAGCACGGCAAATCCGTGCATTTCGGCGCAACCAGCCAGGACGCCATCGACACCAGCCTCGTTCTCCGGCTCGCCAAAGCCATGACCATCATCGAGGACCGGTTCGCGGCCCTCGGCCGATCGCTGCAGGATCTCACGAGCCGCTTCGGCAGCCTGCGGCTCATGGGGCACACCCGCATGCAGCAGGCGCTGCCGATCACCGTCGCCGCCAAGATCGGCAACTGGACCGAACCCTTGCAGCGCCAGCTCCGCGCGCTCGAAGGCATGCGCCGCAACCTGCTCGTCATCCAACTCGGCGGCGCCGTGGGAACGCGCGAAGCCTTCGGCGACAGAGCCGACGAGGTCGCGCGCCGGCTGGCAGACCACCTCGATCTCGGTTTCGCCACGCCCTGGCACACCCAGCGCGATCCGCTGGTCGATTTTGCCTCGGTGCTGTCGCTCATCACCGGCGCCTCCGGCAAGATCGGCGCCGACGTGGCGCTGCTGTCGCAGAACGAAGTCGGAGCCATCACCCTGGCTGGCGGCGGCGGGTCATCGGCGATGCCGCACAAGTCCAATCCGGTAAAAGCGGAAGTGCTGGTTACGCTGGCCCGGTTCAACGCCGGTCAGGTGGGAACGCTGCATCAGGCGCTCGTCCACGAATACGAACGCTCCGGCTCCGCCTGGACGCTCGAATGGATGGTGCTGCCGCAGATCGTCATCGCCACCGGCGCCGCGCTGCGATTGGCGAACGAACTCGTCGGCCAGATCACTTTCGACGCGCGGGCCTAGTCCAGCAGCCCGGTGTAGTTCTCTGCCAGGCTTTGCTGCGCCACACGCGAGCCGACGAGGTAATCGAACTCGGCCCGCTGTATGCGTCTGCCGAAGGCGCCTGTCTCCGGGAAGACGTGGAGCAGCGAGGTCATCCACCAAGAGAACCGTTCGGCCTTCCATATCCGCTTGAGCGCGGTCGCCGAATAGGCGTCGATTCCGGCCACTGACCGCTCGCCGTAGAATTCCACCAATGCCGCCCCGAGCACCCGTACATCGCTCAGGGCGAGGTTAAGGCCCTTGGCGCCAGTCGGAGGGACGATATGGGCGGTGTCTCCGGCTAGGAAGAGGCGCCCGAAGCGCAGCGGCTCGGCGACGAAGCTGCGCAGCGGCGCAATCGACTTCTCTATGGAAACGCCCGTCCTGAGCGCCGCCGCGGTCTGAGGATTGAGCCGCGCCCGCAACTCGTCCCAGAAGCGGTCGTCCGACCATGCCTCGACCCGCTCGGCCGCCGGCACCTGCACGTAATAACGCGACCGGGTCGGAGAGCGCATCGAACAAAGGGCAAAGCCCCGCTCGTGGTGCGCGTAGATCAGTTTCTCTGCCACGGGAGGCCGGTCGACGAGCACGCCCAGCCATCCGAACGGATAGACCCGCTCGAAAGTCTCGAGCGCGCCCAAAGGCACACTGGCGCGCGATATGCCGTGATAGCCGTCGCACCCGGCGATGAAATCACAATCGATCCGATGGGTAACGCCATCCTTGCGATATTCTATCCGTGGATGCTCGCCGTCGAAATCGAGGAGCCCGACGTCTTCCGCTTCATAGACGGTCCGCGCGCCCGATGCGGCGCGCGCATCCATCAGGTCGTGCGTCACTTCGGTCTGGCCATAGACCATGACGTGGCGGCCGATGAGGTGCTGGAAGTCAAGGCGATGGGGATCGCCGTCAAAGCTCAGCTCCACCCCATGATGCACAAGGCCTTCGCGGTGCATGCGCTGGCCGATGCCCACCTCGTCCATGAGTTCGATCGAGCCCTGTTCGAGTACGCCGGCCCGGACCCGCCCCAGGACATAGTGGGCGCTGCGGCGTTCCAGAATGATCGCATCGATCCCGGCGCGCTCGAGAATGCGGCCAAGCATCAAGCCCGCCGGTCCGGCGCCGACAATCGCAACTTGCGTTCGCATAACCCCTCCGAATTCGCATGAAATCTTATCGATCGGATGGGGTTCTCCAATGGACAGAGGCGGCAAAGAGATGGACAATTCGAACATGAGTTCGATCCCGATCTATGCGCTCTACGGCGAGGAGACCCAAGATCAGTCACAGGACTGGCTGCATTGGGAGACTGTGCTCTCGCGCTCCAGGTTGTATGATTTCCGCATAGCGCCGCACCGGCACGAGCAATTCTTCCAGATCATCCACATCACTGCCGGAACCGCCGTCGCCACCATCGACAACGAGACGTTTTCGCTCGGTCCGGGCTCCGCCATCTGCATTCCGGCGCTTACGGTCCACGGCTACGAATTCTCGCCCGATATCGTTGGCGTGGTCCTGACGCTCTTTGAACGCGACGTGCGAAGTATCCTCGCGCAAGCGCCTGAAATAGCGGAAGCTTTTCGTGTGCCGCGCGTGATCCGCGGTAGCCGGGAAGTCGGGCGGGCTGTCGACGAGCTGATCGCGGAGGCCAGCCGCCGCGAACCGGGCAGGGCGGCGACGATGCCGGCCCGCATCGGCCTGCTGCTGGTCGCCATCCATCGCGCCGAGGTTGCAACGGCCCATCGGGCGCAGGCCAGCGCCAGCCGTGCCGTCCATCATGTCCAGGCATTTCAGGAACTGGCCGATACCGAATTCGCCAACGCGCGGCCGATGGCCTTCTACGCGGGAGCGCTCGGGATCACGCCGACCCATCTCAACCGGGTCTGCCGGCAGGTTCTGGGCGCCTCTGCGCTCAGCGTGATCGAGCGCCGCGTGGCCCTCGAGGCCAAGCGCTACCTGATGTTCTCATCGCTGAGCGTCAAGGAGATCGCGCTGCTGCTGGGGTACCAGGACCCGGCCTATTTCAACCGGTTCTTCGCCAGGCAAGTCGGGATGGCGCCGGGTGTGTTCCGAAAGTCCGTTCGAACTGGGGAGGAGGGTGCGGTGCCGCTCCTCCCCACTGGCCGCCCCGGCTAGAACGGGTAGTGGATCGGGCCGTCCTGGACGGTGATCCAACGGAGTTCGGTGAACTCGGCGATGCCCGCCTTGCCGCCGAACCGGCCATAGCCAGATGCCTTGACGCCCCCGAAAGGCATCTGGGCTTCGTCGTGGACCGTCGGTCCATTGATGTGGCAGATGCCGGCCTCGATCCGGCTGGCAACGCCCATGGCGCGCGTCACGTCGCGACCGAACACCGCCGAGGCAAGGCCGTATTCCGTGTCGTTGGCGACGCGCACCGCCTCGTCGATCGAGCCGACGCGGATGACGACAACCAGCGGCCCGAAGGATTCCTCGCGATAGAGGCGCATGCCGGAGGTGACGTTGTCGATCACCGTGGCTTCCATGATCGTGCCGTCGATGTGGCCGCCGGCCGAGAGCTTGGCGCCCTTGGCCACGGCGTCCTTCACCAGCCCATCGATACGCTGGGCAGCGGTTGGGTCGACAAGGCAGCCCAGCGGCGTATTGCCGTTGCGCGGATCGCCCGCCTTGAGCGTCGAGGCCTTGGCGGCGAGGGCCGCCACGAAGCGGTCGGCGATCTTGTCGTCGATGACGATGCGCTCGGTCGACATGCAGATCTGGCCTTGGTTCATGAAAGCGCCGAAGGCGGCGGCATCGACGGCGGCGTCGATATCGGCGTCATCGAGGACGACCATCGGCGCCTTGCCGCCCAGTTCGAGCAGGGCCAGCTTGAGATTGCGCGCGGCAGTCTCGGCGATCACCTTGCCGACGCGGGTGGAGCCGGTGAAGTTCACCCGCCGAACGGCCGGATGGCCGATGAGCGCGGCGACGAGTTCGGGCGCATCCTCGGGGGCGTTGGAGACGACGTTGAGAACGCCCGGCGGCATGCCGGCCTCGTTGAGCGCGTCGGCGATCAGGCGATGCGTCCGCGGGCAGATTTCGCTCGACTTGAAGACCACGGTATTGCCGCAGGCAAGAGGCGTGGCGAGGGAGCGGACGCCGAGGATGACCGGGGCGTTCCAGGGCGCAATCGAGAGTACGACGCCGGCCGGCTGGCGCACGGCCATGGCGGTGGAGCCGGGGCGATTGGAGGGGATGATCTCGCCTGTGATCTGCGTCGTGAGCGCGGCGGCCTCGCGCAGCATATCGGCGGCGAGATGGACGTTGAAATGCGCCCAGCCGGCGGTGGCGCCTGTTTCTGCGCCCATGGCCTCGATGAAGGCATCGATCCGGGCTTCGAGAGCATCGCCGGCTGCCCAGAGAATCCTGCGGCGCTCGCCGGGCGAGGTGCGGGACCAGCCGGGGAAGGCCGCAGCCGCCGCGTCAGCGGCGCTCAGTGCGTCCTCGACCGTGGCGGCGGCAGCGCGGGTAGCCACTTCGCCCGAAATCGGGTTGTGCCGCTCGAAGACCGCCGCGCCGGTGGCGGGCGTCTCGACGTTGTTGATCAGCAAGCCCAAGTCGGTCATTGCGGTTCTCCATTCCTGGTATTGGTAGCGCCGGACCGGCCGAGGAAGGCGCGTTGCACGGCGGGGTCGTTCATGAGGTCGGCGGCCTTGCCCTGGCCGACGATGCGTCCGGCCTCGACCAGGTAGCCGCGATCGGCGACGGCAAGGCTCGCCTTGACGTTCTGCTCGACGATGAGAAGGCTTACGCCGGTTTTCTTGACTTCGGCCAGAGCGGCGAAAAGTTCGCCGGTGACGATGGGGGCTAGGCCCAGGCTCGGTTCATCGAGCATCAGCAAGTCGGGCTTGCTCATCAGCGCCCGGCCGATGGCGACCATCTGCTGTTCGCCGCCCGACATGGTGCGGGCGATCTGGCCAAGACGTTCGCGCAGGCGCGGAAAGAGCGACAGGACGAGATCGCGCGTCTGCCTCTCGCTGGCACGCGCCCGGCGGGCATAGGCGCCGAGTTCGAGGTTTTCGGCCACCGTCAGGTCGCCGAAAATGCCACGGCCTTCCGGCACCAGCGATATTCCGGCCTCGAGGAATTGATGGGCGCGCCGGCCGAGGAGCTGGGCGCCGTCGAGGACGACCGAAGCGCCCGGCGCCGGTTTGACGAGCCCGGCCAGAGCCTTGAGCAAGGAGGACTTTCCGGCGCCGTTGGCTCCAAGCACCACGACCGTTTCTCCGCTGGCCACATCGATGCTGGCGCGGTCGAGCGCCAGATGCTTGCCGTAGTAGATCGAGAGCAGGCCGGCCTCAAGCATGGAGGTCTCCCAGATAGGCGCGGACGACTTCGGGGTGGCGCAGCACCTCGTCGGTCGGGCCTTCGGCGATCCGGGTGCCGGTGTTCATCACGACGCACCGGTCGCAGAGCGCCCGCACGGCATCCATGACGTGCTCGACGAGGAGGATGGTCATGCCGCGATCTCGCAGGGAGAGAATGAGGTCGATACCGGCGCGCAGCTCGGTGGGGTTGAGGCCGGCCAGCCATTCATCGAGCAGCAGCAGGGCCGGTTCGGCGGCGAGGGCGCGGGCCAGTTCCATGCGCTTGAGGTCGATATAGGTGAGCCCGGCGGCCGGCTGGTCGGCGCGTCCGGCGAGGCCAACGGAACGGAGCAATTCCTCGATCTCGGGTTTGGCCGCCTCGCCCCAGATCGGGTGCCGGCGGAAGGCGAGGGCCGCCAGCACGTTCTCGCCGACGGTCAGGGACGGGAGCGCGCGGACGAGCTGGAAGGTTCGCGCCACGCCGCGATGGGCGATGCGGTTGGCGGGCAGGCCACCAATGCTCTCGCCCATGAGATCGATGGCGCCGCCATTGGGCTGGAGAAGCCCCGAAATCATGTTGAGCGCCGTCGTCTTGCCCGAGCCATTGGGGCCGAGCAGCCCGACGATCTCGCCTGAGGTCATGGTGAAGCTCAAGCCACTGACGGCGACCAGGCCGCCGAAGCGCTTGGTGACGTCCCTGAGTTCGAGAAGCGCGGTCATCGTGCCACCTCCCGGGTCAGGCCGCGCAGGCGGTTCAACAGGCCTTCACCGAAGGCGAGGACGCCGTTAGGGAGCAGGAAGACGATGGCGATGAAGAGCAGGCCCAGAATGATCGAGTAATGGTTCGGGAAGTTGGCCGAAAGCCATTCGAACAGCAGGAATAGCGGGATGGCGCCCAGAAGCGGGCCGACGAGCCGGTTGGGACCGCCGAGCAGGGCCATGATCACGGTGAGGAACGACACGGTGGGATTGAAGACGATCGAAGGCTCGATATAGGTCCAGCGTGGCGCCTGTATGGCGCCGGCCAGGGTCATGATCACCGCGCTGGCCGCGAAGAGCACGAGCTTGGTGCGGGTGATGTCGATGCCCAGGTGGCTGGCTGCGACGGGATCGTCGCCGATGACGCGCAGCGCCAGGCCGATGCGGGAGCGGCGCACCCACCAGGCCAGCACGAGCGTAGCGCCCCCCAGCGCCAGCAATTGCCAGAAGATGTGCTCCGGTCCCAGCGGCAGGAAGACGTAGCGGCCGAGCGTCTTGGTGACGTTGACCTCGTAATAGGTCACGAGCTGCCGCACCAGCTCGGTCAAACCGAAGGTGAAGACCACGAAATAGACGCCGGCCAGCCGCAGGGTCGCAAGCCCGACCAGGATGGCGAGCAGGGCGCCGATGATCGCGGCGACGACGAGGATCAGCGGGTAGGGTAGCACGTCGCCGAGAACGGCGACGGTGTAGGCGCCGACGCCGAAGAAGGCGACGGTGGCGAGCGAGACATAGCGCGTCGGACCCGAGAACATCGCCCATGCGGTAGCGAGGACGCCGTAGCTCAGGATGCCGATGAGGAGCCCGAGCGGGTAAGGACCGGCATAGAAGGGCGCGGCTGCCAGCAGCGCGAGGACGACGAGCCCGAGGAGGCCGAGCGAGAGGTTGCGAGCTGTCATGACGCGTTCCTGCCGAAGAGGCCGGAGGGGCGCAGGACGAGGACGGCGAGGAAGATGAGATAAGTGGCGGCCAGCGTCAGGCCTGGATCGATGAAGCTGGCCACCAGCGTTTCCACGACGCCCAGAATGAGACCTGCCGCCAGAGCGCCGGGGATATTGCCCACGCCGCCCATGATGACGACCACAAGCGCCTTCATGGTGAAGACTACGCCGGCGGTGGCGCTGAAGGTCAGGTACATCGAGATGATGACGCCGCCCGCCGCTGCCAGTGCGCCGCCAAGCGCGAAGGCGAAACGCGCGACCCGGTCGACGTCGATGCCGACGAGGGGCGCAGAGCCCGGCGCAACCGCGACGGCGCGGATGGCGGTGCCCCAGCGGGTGCGGGTCAGTAGCAGATAGAGACCGCCGCCGAGAAGAACGGCAAGCGCGAAGGCCAGAACGCGGTTGGCCGCGAGAGGCGTGCCGAGGATGTTGATAGGAACGGCTAGGAACGAATAGCTCATGAAGCCCGAGCCGAAGACCACCAGTGCAATCCCCTGAATGACGAAAAGCAGGCCGAAGGTCGCCAGGATCGAATCCACTTCCAGCCGGCCGCGATCGCCCGAGCGTCGGGCCAGCGGCTGCAGCATCAGCGCGTAGATGAGATAGCTCAGCACGAAGCCGGCGGGCACGATGATGAGCAGCCCCAGAAGCGGGTTGAGGCCGGCAAGGTTGAAGAGAACGAATGCACCGAAAGCAGCAGCGATGATCACGTCGCCATAGGCGAGGTTCATGATCCGGGCGACGCCATATTGCAGCGTCAGACCCATCGCGATGAGCGCATAGGTGCCGCCGAGCACGAGCCCGGTCAGCAAGGCGCTGAGTAGCATGAGAGCCTCATGTCGCGTCGAGTGAAACGGGGAGGCCGTAGCGAGCCGCCGCCTCCCATTCCTGGCCCTATGTCAGGCCGCCGTCCAATTCGGCTTGGGTACGATGGGTTCGCGCGCGCCTTCGCGCTCGGTATGGGACAGCCCCACGAACTTGCCATCCTGCCACTGGCCGACAGTCCAGAGCGACCAGAGCTGGTTATCCTTGAGCTTGAGCTTGCCCAGGATGGTGTCGAACTCGCCGGTGGATATCTCGCTGGCAACCGCGTCGCGATCGATATCGCCGACGCGCTCGATGGCCTGGTGAAGAATCTGCAGGCTCGAATACGTCACCGCGCTCGCCCAGGAATCTGGTGCTTCGCCAATGAGTTCAGTGTGTCGCTTGAAGTAAGCCTCGATATCCGGGCTATCCGGATCGATGCCGCCGATGCCCATGACATTGTTGTGGTTGGGTCCGGCGATCTTGGGATAGACCGGGAATGCCGTGCCGACGCCAAGGTAGAACACTTTTGGATTGAAATTGGCGACCACGGCCTGCTGGGTAATGGCGAACGTATCGGGCGGATAGGAGAAGGCCGCGAACGTGTCGGCGCCCAGGCCTGCGATTTCGTTCAGCAGCGGCGCGAAGTCGGAGGTGTCGAGCGGGTAGGACTTGTCATAGACGAGCTCGAACCCAGCATCCTTGAAGGCCGGCGTGGCCGCCTTGGAGAGGTCGATGCCGAAACCATCGGCCACGCTGATGATGGCGACCTTGTTGTTGATCTTGCCGGCATCGCGCTGCTTGACCAGAAGCTGGACCAGCGCATTGGCATAATCGTGCCCGCCACCCAGCAACCAGAAACTCTTCTTCCAGCGCTGGGCCACCTGCGGCGCCATGTCGGTGACGGCCGTAGCCGCAAGCTGCGGATAACCGAACTTGTCGAAGGAGGGGCCCGAGGCGAGGTTCGGTCCGGTGCCCCAGGTCGGCAGGATGAAATCGACCTTGTCCTGGGTCGCAAGCCGTTCGATGGCGCGTACGGTTTCCTCGGCGGAGGAGCGGTCGTCGTATTCGGTGACTTCGATCGGCAATTGCACGCCGAGCTTGGAGAGCTTGATGCCGCCGGCATCGTTCACGTCCTTCACCCACAGCAGATAGTTCGGGGTGGTCGTGATGCCCGCGCCGGCAGCGTTGGCGCCGGTTTTTGAAATGGCATAGCCGATGCGCACGGCCTTGCGATCCTGTGCAAAGGCGGGCAGGGACCTCAGCGCCGTGGCGGCAATCGCGCTGGCGCCAATTCCGCGCAGAATCGTCCTGCGTCCATACGTGGTCATGAGTTCCTCCTCCATGTGCCGGCCGAACCTTTTGTCCGGCCGCTCTCCTCAGGCCTGAAGCGCCGCTGCTGCCTTTTCGGCTGTCTGTGCACTTCTGCCTCTACCTTGACGGTAGCCAGGCTTTCCCTGGACCTGAATGGACAATCCGAAGAGAGAGTTGTACTTTTGAAGGCGGGAGGCTGCAGGTGAACCGTTCCGGCCTGGACATCGAGATCGAGCGCATCAACAGCGCGCTCTCGACAAGCGAATGGGATTTCGGCGCTACCCGCCAGATCGCCAGTGGACGGGCCTTCGTACTGGTGTCCGGAACCGGTGAATATGTTCTGGAACGTGCCAATTCCCCGATCGAAGCGCCTTGCGTGCTCTGGATACCGACCGGACTCGGCGGCAGCGTGCGGCTCAATGCCGGCGCGCGCGGCATCATGATGAGCGTCGCCGACGGCGTCCTTGGCCGCGTCGTCCCTGCGAGTTCGGTGGCCGGGTCGCTGCGCGAGGCGATCGACCGGCCGCTGCTCGGTGTGCGGGTCGAACCCAACGGCGCCCGCTCGCTCATGAAGGATTTCGAAGACCTGCAGGCCGAGAACGATGGCGACCTGCCGGGGCGCCGCGAGGCCATCATCAGCCGGCTCTCGCTCATCCTCATCGCGTTCTGGCGGCTGGGCAGCGCCGGCGCGAAACTGCCGCAGGCCTCGCCGCGTGTACTGGTGCAAGGCTTCATGCAGCAGGTCGAACTGCATGCCCGCGAACACTGGACGATTGCGGCCTATGCCAACGTGCTCGGCATCACCACCGACCGGCTGACGACAGCCATCCGGCGCGCCACCGGCTCGTCGCCGCTCGAGATCATCCACCAGCGGTTGCTCGATGACGCAGAGGCGCTTCTGGAGCATTCGAACCTGCAGGTCGCCGAGATCGCCGATACGCTCGGCTTCAAGGATGCGGGCTATTTCAACCGGTTCTTTGCCCGAACGAAAGGAAAGCCGCCGGGGCGATTTCGAAAAGACGTTATAGAAGCCAAGGGGATGGCCGATATTTCTTATTCGGCATGGCCGTAATCAAAGTGGTCACTGTCACACCGATAAGTTCCATAATATATAGCGAGCGAACCATAATTCTAAGTCATTGATTTAGTTGCCGTTTTCGAGTGAGAAAATCACTTGGAGAACGTTGCTATGCTTGAAATGGTACGTGTGCACATTGTCGGCCCGCTTATGGGGCGCATGGGCACGATGGCGGCAACGGCGCTTGCGCCGTACGTCATCAACCCTGACCATCGCGTTGCGATTGGGGCAGGGCTTACGGCGACAGGTCTTGTCGCCTTCGACCTGGTGGTCAGCTACTTTAACCGCAACATCTATGCCAACCGCAAGGTGGCGGAGACGATCCGGCGCGAGCTGGGCGGTGATCGCCCATGAGCTGGGATTATTTCGATCGGGTGACCGGTTCCACTGAGTATGAGCGCCAGTCTTGGCGCGATAGCTACAACGGTGGCTGGGCGGCGGGCGATTGGACGGGCAATACGAATGCCCGGATCGCCGCCGAACGCGAAGCCTTCAATGGTGCAACGTGGGAAGGGTCCAGTTCGCAGCCGTCCGCGCTCGAATGGGCGCGCATGGGCGGCGGGCTGTCCCTGCCTGCCGGTGGTGCCGGTTCGTCGCAGACGGCGGGGCCGGGCAATCCTCGTGCAGGCACGTCCGGGGCGGTGGCGCAGCAGGGCGCGGGTGTTGGTAGCGGGCCGGGTTCGGGGCTGGTGCTGACG
Organism: Paradevosia shaoguanensis; assembly: GCF_016801025.1. Classification (GTDB taxonomy): domain Bacteria; phylum Pseudomonadota; class Alphaproteobacteria; order Rhizobiales; family Devosiaceae; genus Paradevosia; species Paradevosia shaoguanensis. The sequence continues at coordinate 4,002,142 of NZ_CP068983.1, forward strand.
GTGCCGAAAGGTGGAGAGGTCAAGGACCAGCCGTTGAAGCGGATCGGTCACGGCGGGCCGCAAGAGGCGCTGGGCGCAATCTCTGATATCGGTTGGGTGAGGACCACAACCGGTTGGACGTCGATCCCGTCCAGCGACGTGAAAGAGCGCATTGAGGACGACATTTTTCAGGAAATGTCGTGGATGTGGCGCAACAAGATTGCGCCCGATCTGATGCTGACGCCGCAGCCGTTCCCCGAATTTTTGGGCGATCCGAAGGACTACCAGTTCAATTCATTCTTGGATGAATGGCAGGTGAGGCCGAAGGCGAACGGTGGGCGGAGCATGGCGGAAAAGATGGGCGAGGCGTTAGGCGGCGTCCTGACGGCTACGCCTGAGGCCGATCTGCCGAACCCGCTTTCCTATCCCCCCATGTCGAGTTGGTAGCGAATGGGTCGTTCCCATCCCCCCGGCAAGCGCTGCGATGCATGCGCGAAACGCAGGGCGGCAATCGCCCTCGCACTGAAAAAGTTCCAACGCAAACTGAGAGGTTCCAAATGAAGTCTGTCAATCGACAGCAGTCCCAGCCGTTGCAGGTGCCGCGCACGCGGCGCAATCACGGTCTGGCGGTTCTGACGTCACTGCCTGCGGGCAAGTGCGTGCCTATCGCGGCCATTCCGATGCTGCGCGAGGACGCCATGAGCGGGTCGATCCGCGTGGCCGTCGAGATGCAGGAGACGAAAGAAATCCTGATGAATCCGGTATTCCTCCGGGTGACGGCCTATTGCGTGCCGCTGCTGGCGCTGGAGCGCTTCGAGGGAAGCCGCGACCAGTTCGACCGTTCCTATATGGGGCAACCCAAGGTCGAGGGTGGCGCGGTAGTGCCGTTCATCGAAACGCACGCCATGGGCGCGCATGGGTCGAATGCCGTATACAAGGCGCTCGGCCTGCACGGCAAGCCGACAGATCAGGTCAATACGGCCTATCTTGAGGCGTACAACGCGGTGTGGAATTACCGCGCCAAGAACCGCTCGCCGAATATCACGTCGCGTACGCGCCTTGACGCGACACTCGCCCCGGCGTTCTGGCGCAGTTCGCGCTTCGAGCACGTCGTGCCGGACTTTGATCAGGCCGTCATTGACGGCGAGGTGGCGCTGAACATCGTGGATAGCCGCGTGCCGATCCGTGGCATTGGCGTGCCGGACGGGGCCGCTACGGCGTCGATTGCGGCGTTCCGCGATAGCAGCGGCAATCTGCTGACAGGTAAGACCGGCGTCGGGTCGTCGGCTGGGTTCGCTATGCAGGTGAGCGGGACGGGGGTCACGAGTGCCGCGAACCATGTCGATGTATTCGCTGAGTTGCAGGATAACGGCGTAACCGTCTCGCTGTCGAATCTCGAACTGGCGAAGAAAACGCAGGCCTTTGCCAAGCTGCGCGAGCGCTATCAAGAGCATGACGAGGACTGGATTATCGACATGCTCATGGATGGCCTGACGATCCCGGATCAGGCCTACAAGCAGCCGATCCTGCTGGCCGACCGGACGGTGCGTTTCCAGCAGGCGAAGCGCTATGCGACCGACGCCGGGAACCTCGCGGAAAGTGCGGTGAGCGGGGCGACCATCGCGGATATTCCGCTGCGCATGCCCAAGCTCAATACGGGCGGCGTGGTGATCGTGATAGCCGAGTGCATTCCGGAGCAGTTGTTCGAGCGCCAGCGCGACCCGTTCTTCCATTCGACGGCGGTCGATACGTGGCCGGAATATCTGCGCGACACGCTCGATCCGGAAAAGGTCGACGTGGTGAAAAACGCGGAGATTGATACGGATCATACCGTGCCCAACGCCACGTTCGGCTATGCGCCGATGAATTGGAAGTGGAACGCCTTCGGGCCGCGTGTCGGCGGCAAGTTCTATCGCCCGAGCGTCAATAGTTCGACGGACGAAGAGCGCCAGCGGCTGTGGGCTGTCGAAACTGTCGATCCCAAGCTGTCGGAGGCCTTCTATCTGGTGAAGGCCATCCATACCAAGCCGTTCCTCGATACCGAAAGCGATCCGTTCGAAGCAACGGTCGTCGGCAATACCGTGCTCACGGGTAATACCGTGTTCGGCGGCATGCTGGTCGAGGCGACCAATAATTATGACGCCGTGGCGGCGAAAGCGCCCACGGAGCGGATCGAGAAGGGAGCGTAAGCGATGGTTGTTCGTATCCACAATATCGCCAAGTGGGCGATGATCCCGGCGGGGCAGGTGCTCAAGCTGTCCGGCGAGCACCGGCGCAAGGTGCGTGTCGAGGTGAACTGCGAAGCGCCGACGCGCCTCGATGTAATCGAGGGCGAGGACGAAGGCGAGAAGGGTACCTTTCTCGCTGTCGTGCAGGGCTACGAAGTCCTTGAGTTCGTAGTCTCGGGCGTAGCCCGCTTGGTGCCGACCACCGAGGGTGAGGTCTGGTACTTCACCAACGATGGCGACCAGATCGCGGCGGATATGCCCGAACTGGAAAGCTTTACCAAGATCGCCAGCCGCCGTGCGCGCAATCCTGAACTCGAAATGATGATGTTCAAGATGAATCAGAACATGGAACGGCGGCTTGCAACGCAGGCCGCCGAAATCGAGGCGCTGCGCGAGGCGCAGGCGGCGGCTGAGGTGCCGCATAACCCCGAGACGGGCGAGGTAATCGAGGATGGGCAAGTCGGTACTGGAGATGATCCGGGAACTGCAGGAGCGCCAGCGGGCGGCGAGGGCGTCGCTGCCGAACCGCCCGCAACGGGGCAGGTCGCCAGCGCCAAACCCGGTGCCGGAATTCCCGCTGGACAGGCCACTGCCTGACGATTTCGGGGCTGCGCTGAGAGGGATGGTTGACAAGCCATTCCTCGCTAGCCAGCGATGGCAAGAGCAGCAATGGCGGGCAAACCGTGAGGGCGCGCACCCGGATATCCTCGAATTCGAGCGGGTGTTTATCAAGCGCATGAGCAAGCTGGGCGTGCCCATGTTTGCGCATGAGATGGTTCGGACGCCGGAAAGGCAGAACGACCTCTACGCCCTCGGAAACAGTCGGGCGAAAGCCGGACAGAGCGCACACCAATATGGGTGCGCGGTTGACATCGTGCATTCAACGAAAGCGTGGGGCCTTTCCGAGAAGGAATGGCTGCTGGTCGGCCATGTCGGAAAGGAACTCATCACGCAAAAGGGGCTGGCAATCGCCAGCCTCGCATGGGGCGGGGATTGGTCGTTCTACGATCCCGCCCATTGGGAAGTTTTGGACTGGCGAACGGAAAAGGAGAAATTTCCATGGCCGAAAACGTGAAGCAAATCCCGGCGGTGCTGACGGATAAGAAGGCTCTGCTGAACTGGCGGACCAACCACGACCTGCACGTGCTGATGATCATGAAGCAGCACGGCCTGACGAAAGCGCAGGCCCTTGTGCAGGCCTACCACGAAGGCTCGGAAGGCCTGAGTAAGCGGCTCGCGTAGCGAGACAAGACCGCGAGGGCGCAACCCACTGGATTGCGCCCTCGCGTGCATGTACAACCTTGGCTACATATGCATTTAGTGACACGCAATGCGGAGGGAAATGATGCGAGCGCAGGAACTAGATCGCGTAATGCGCGGGGCAAGAGCGGCGGTTGTGCTGCTGGTTGGTGCCGCGCTTGGCGGGTGGCTCTTGTATGCGGTGGTTATCTATCCGCTAGTTAGCTAGGTGCCGTGTAGCCATCCTGTAAGGGATGGCGAATGTGTATCGCACCAAACACGCTCCCCGATGGTACGCAAGTTGCGTGTCACGAATGCTGGCAATGCAGGGAGCAAGCAATCAATGATTGGGTTGGTCGCAACATTGCCGAAAGTAAAACATCCACGGCCTGTCATGCAGTAACGCTGACGTATGGCCGTGGTCGCGCGAATGAGATACTTCATGAGCGCGCTGTGATCCTGACCTATTCTGATGTCCAGAAATATCTAAAGCTTCTACGCCGTCACGGTTTCCCCGTGCGTTACTTTGTAACCGGCGAGTTCGGAAGTCTAAAGGGCAGGGCACATTGGCACATCATGCTCTATTGGCAAGAGCGTGTGCCAGAACATGTGCTGGACGAAAACTTCATGGAACAGCACTGGCCGCATGGCTGGTCCTTTTGGACCCGGCCAACGGCGCATGCCGTCCGTTACAACTGCAAGTATATCCAGAAGGATATGGGTGAGGCCGAGCGACAGGGCCATTTGGCCATGTCGAAAAAGCCGCCTCTTGGGGCGGCGTACTTCCAGCAGGTAGCCGAGCAGTATGTGAGGCAGGGCCTTGCCCCGCAAACGCTGGAATATTCCTTCCCGGAAGTGAGGCGACGGAAAGCGGACGGCCGACTGGAGGTCGTGCCGTTCATGCTCAAGGATCGCTCGGGCGAACTGTTCCTAGACGGCTTCATGCAGAAGTGGCGTGAAGCCTATCCGGGCCAGCCGTGGCCAAGGTCGGTGCTCTTGGAAGAGTACCTAGATGTGGCCAAGCGACAGCGGCGGCGCATAGCGGAGCGCTGGGAAGCGCTGCCGCCTGATCTGTCGCCGCGACAGCGATTGCAGGTCGCGGATGATCGCAAGGTCTTGGAGCGATTAGAGGCCGATGAGGCCGCGAAGGGAGCGGGTGGCTTGGTGATCAAGCAGCCGCGACATCAACCAAAGCCGCCAATGGATGAATACGCATGGCGGCGTGAATTCGATAGGGTGAATGGAAATGGGACACAGCAGCAGCAAGAGTTCGAGCAGCGGTGGCGGCGGCTCCAAGACAAGCAGTACGACGAGTACGTCCAAGAGCAGCAAGAGCACGGCGAGGTCGTCGAACAGCAGTAGCTGGGGCAGCTATCAATCGGCGCCGGACCCGGTGCGGGTCGCCAGTGGGCGAACTACGGTTGTAGACCGGGACGGCGTATCGTCGGTGATCGCGGAAAGTCAGAAGGGGCAAAACTCCGGTGATAGCCCCGGTCGGTCGGTCGGGTCGCCGTCCAGCAGGCCCGATCCGACAACCCCCACAACGCCCACAACACCTCCGGATGTAAGGCCGGAAAATCGCCGCCGCCTGTCCAACCTGCGGTTGGACGTGGGCAAGGTCAAAAGTTCAACGGTCAAGGATAGTCAGCAGGTCAAAAGCACGAAGCCTCTGAGTTCGGCTGATACAAAGCCGCGCGACAATACCTGCAAACGTAGACCGGAAAACAACAAGCCCAAGGGCGGCGGCGGTGGCGGCTCAATGAGACGCTTTATCCCGTGGTGTGGCTAGCAGCCACAGCGTCGGCCCATTTAACGCGTGACGCGGCGATGCGCTCTTTGCGCGCCGTGTTCGCAATCTCTTCTTCTTGGTCACGTCGGTAATTCCACCATGCCGCGAATTCTTCGGCGGCGATGCGGTCCTTGAAGGCCCATCCGGTGGAATGGTGGCGCTCGGCGGTTTTCCGCCCCTCGGTGATCGAGGCAACGCGCCCATAGACGAATATCGGATAGAATTTGCGCGGGCGACCCCGCGTATTGCCAGACATGAGAACCCCCATAGTTGAACAAGGGGTGGCGAAAGCCACCACCTGCCCACCACCTCGCGTGGGTAAGAGAGGGGTCCCGTCAAGCGGGTCTGGGTGCGGCCCGCAGCGTAGCGAGGACTCGGCCCGCTTTACGGGGGGAGAAAGGCGAGGCGTACTCGCCTTTCTTCCATCTAAGGCCTTGACGGCGTAGGCCAAATCAGTGCAGTGCTGATGAGCGGAAAACGGCAATTATGAGTTCCATAATATATATTATGCGAATGACGTCATGCGGATTGTTCAGACAATCGCTGCCCACCCCACGACAACAATCAGCACGGCGGTCACGAGTCCTGAGAGCACATAGAGCGCCGTTCTAAGTTTGCCGCCCTTGGCTGGCTCGCCTCCCCGCAGGTATACGACGGCGTGGACGATGCGGATGATGAGGTGGAGCCAGACGAGTGTGGCAAGCAGCACCGCATCTACGCCGGCAACCATTGCCAGGACGGCCGGGATTGCGAATGGCGCCAGCGCTTCCACGCTATTCATGTGGACGCGGTCGATCCGGTAAAGCGGGTTTTCGTCACGGGCGTCGGCGACCGGGCCTGAGAGCAAGCCGGCTTTGCCTTTGGACATGCCCGAATAGAGTGCGAGGCCAAGCGAAATCAGGCACAGTATGAGTATACCGATGATGCTCAGTGCGTATGTTTCCATCTATTCCTCTCCCAATGTGCGCTTAGCGTCGACGAGCCTAGGCTCGCTTATCTCAAGGCGTCATGTCGAGCGCTTTCGAAAACTCGGTAGAATGTCGCCCGGCTTTCGATACCTGATGCTTGCCCTAAACGATCAATTCCCGGCCTCGGCGTGCATGTCCCGGAAGAGCCTGGGGGATATTCCAAAGCGGCGCTCGAACGCCTCGCAAAGGCGAGCCGCTGGAAACAGGCCGACCTGCGCGGCAACGGACTTCAGCGATAATCCGCGTGAGAGGAGCATGCGAGCGGCGTCGAGGCGGGCGGTTTCGACGAAACGGGCGGGAGTCTCGCCGGTTGTGGCCACAAACTTGCGATGGAAGGTGCGCTCGCTCAGTCCGGCTCGGCCCGCGAGTGTCGGGACATCCAGTGGAGCAGCCAGGTTGGTCTGCATCCAACCGATCAGGTCGGCAAACGGATTTTGCGCTTTTACCTGCGCCTGCAGGACGGGGCTGAATTGGGACTGGTAGCCGGGTCGTCTCGCATAGAGTACGAGGCGTTTGGCGACTTCCCCTGTGATGGCTGGACCAAGGTCCTCGGTGACTATGGCCAGTGCCATGTCGATGCCTGTCGTTACGCCCGCAGACGTCCAGAGGCGCTCGTCGGTGACGTATAATGCGTCCGGATCCAGTGAAATGGCGGGGAAAGCTTGGGCGAAAGGTGCGCACGCGTCCCAGTGAGTGGCCACGCGATGACCGTCCAGCAGTCCGCAAGCGGCGAGAACGAAGGCTCCGGTGCAGATGGAGCCGAACCGCGTGGCTCTGACTGTGAGCTGGGGGAGCCATTGTCGCAGGACGGAGTCGTTCATTGCCGCGACCACGGGATCGCGTTCTGCTCCTACCACGAGGAGAGTATCAACCTCCCCTGCTCCCAGCTCGGCGATCGAGCGCGTGGCGACGTCAATTCCGCTACTGCTTGTGACCAGCCCTCCCTGCGCCGAGACCAGCTCGATCTTGTAGGAGGGTGGGCGACCACCCTGCCCCAATGCGCGGTTGGCACCGTTGAATACCGATGCCGGGCCAGAGGTATCCAGCAGCTCGAAGTCTGGGTAGACGACAAAGACGATCCGATGCATTGGCAGAAAATAGCATGTTTCTGTCATTTCTGCCAAGCGGGGGTGGCAGTAGCCTGAGAACCGAAGAGTAAAGGCCAGTTCGGAGGCGATCATGAGGAAACGCTATTTCGTTTGGGGTGGGCTTGCGCTGATGGCGTTGGCTATCGCGGGCTTCGGAGGCTGGACACTGTCCTTGCCCGCGGAGACGGCAAGCGTGAAGATCACAGAAATTCCGCCAGAGGAGAGTGCGGCGATACTCGCCGCGCTCAAACCTCCGAAACGTGAGCGCCCGTTGGTGGCGATCGTGGGCATCAACGATGCAACAGAAACCACCGACTATCTCTTGCCGACGAGCATCCTGCGGCGCTCCGATATCGCCGACGTAGAGATGCTGGCGACCGCAGCGGGGCCGGTTCGGCTCTTTCCGGCGCTCACGGTCGAGCCGGATGCGACTATTGCCGAGTTCGACGCCCTCAATCCGGAAGGCGCCGACTATGTGATCGTTCCGGCCATGAGCCGCGACGATGACCCCACAGTCATGGCCTGGCTGCAGGCGCAGAAGAACAAGGGGGCGATCATCATCGGTGTTTGTGCCGGCGCCAAGGTCGTTGCGGCGGCGGGGTTGCTGGATGGCAGGCGGGCAACCACGCACTGGTACTATCTCAAGGATATGCTGCGCGCTCATCCGACCATCACCTATGTACCGGATCGGCGGATGGTCATTGACGAGGGCATCGTGACAACGACGGGTATCTCCGCATCGATGCCGATGATGCTGACGCTCGTAGAGGCAATTGCCGGGCCTGCCAAGGCGACCGCTGTGGCGGATGATCTGGGGGTGCCCTCCTGGGACGCTCGCCACGCCAGCGGAGCATTCAAGATGACGCGACCGTTCGCGACGACTGTCCTCGGCAACACGCTGGCCTTCTGGAACCGTGAGCTTGCGGGCATCGAGCTCCAGCCGGGGATGGACGAGGCGTCGCTCGCCTTCGTGGCCGACGCCTGGTCGCGGACATATCGGTCAAAGGCGACGACGTTCGCAGCATCTGGCGAACCAGTCACGTCGCGCAACGGCATTCGCATCGTGCCTGAGGCTGATGCTGCCGGGATGACCAGGTCCGATCTCACACCCGTCTTCGCCAATGAGAAGGCGCTCGCAGCGCTAGACGGGACACTCGCTGATATCGCCAAACGCTATGGCGAGCCGACGTCCAACGTCGTCGCCATGCAGCTCGAATACCCGCGCTGAATAAAATCGGAAGCCGTGTCGAGATCGTCCGCCATCGTTCGTCGTGAAGACGAACGGGCACTGGCCTGATCAAAAAGGAGGACAAAATGATTGAAAGACTGAACGCCCTCGCTCCCATGGCCCTGGGGATCCTGCGGATCGTGACTGGCCTGCTGTTCGTTCATTTCGGACTGCAAAAGCTCTTCAACTTTCCAGTGCCGTTTCCGGTGCCACTGGATGCGCTTACCATTTCGGCGGGCGTTCTTGAGCTTGTGGGCGGCGCCCTGGTGATGATCGGCTTCCTGACACGCCCCACGGCCTTCATCCTCTCGGGCATGATGGCCGTGGGGTATTGGATAGGACATGCGCCGATGGGTTTTTACCCCGCTGTCAATATGGGAACCGGCGCCATCCTTTTCTGCTTCATCTATCTCTATCTGGTCTGTGCCGGACCGGGTGCGTGGAGCGTGGATGGCCGCCTCTCATTGCCGTGGCGCTGAAGTGTCGTAACTGAATTCATAGCAATCAAGGAAAACTCAGATGACCAAGATGATTTTCGTGAACCTTCCCGTCGTCGATCTGCCACGCGCAATGGCGTTCTATGAGGCACTGGGCTTCGTCAACAATCCGCAGTTCACCGACGATACGGCCGCTGCGATGGTTTGGAGCGAGGCTATCAATGTGATGCTGCTCACGCATGCCAAGTGGCGCAGCTTCACGGACCGCCCGATCGCTCCGGCTGGCAGCAGCGAAGTGATGCTGGCGATCTCCTGCGACAGCAAGGAAATGGTCGATCGCATGAACGAGGCGGCAGCTGCGAATGGTGGCACGGCCGATATCAACCCGAAGCAGGATCTCGGCTTCATGTACAACCGCAATCTCGCTGATCCTGACGGGCATGTCTGGGAGGCGATGTGGATGGACATGTCGGCGATGCCGAACGAGTGACGCCCTAGGCGAGCGGGAGTGTTATCCGGAAGGCCGCTCCCTGGTCGCGTCCGGGTACCAGCTCCAGCTTGCCGTTCATCCGGGCGATGATTTGACGCGAGATCGCCAAGCCCAGCCCGGCACCGAAGGGCGCAGCCCCCTTCCCCATCTGGCCGCGCGCGAACTTTTCGAAGATCAGTTTGCGCTCGGCCTTCGCGATGCCCGGACCGTTGTCTGAAATCTCCACCTGGTAGCGCCCGCGCGAAACGGAGGAGCGAACTTCGACAACCGGGCGAAGTGTATCGTTGTACTTGATTGCGTTCGATATGACGTTGATCAGCACCTGGCAGAGCCGGTCGCTATCCCCGCATACAGTGGCGCCTCTGCTGCGCGAGCCGATCGTGAGGCGCATGTTGCGCTGGCGAGCGAGGCCCTGGCAGATCTCGATGGCGCGTTGAAGTGCTGCCTCGGCGTCGATTGGGCGGTTTTCCCACCCCTGCTCTCCCCGCTCCATGGCCGAGAGGTCGAGGATTTGATCAAGCAGCTTGGTCAGTCGCAGGCTCTCGTCGTGAATGGTGGTAACGAAGCGCTGACGCTCTTCGCCGCTGAGCTTGTCTTCCTCAAGCAGGATTTCCGCGAAACTGCGGATCGAAGTCATGGGTGTGCGCACTTCGTGACTGACCTGGCTCAGGAATTCATCCTTCTGCTGGTCCAGTTCCTTGAGCTGGTCGTTGACCTCTTCGAGCTTGCGTGCGGTCACGCGGAGTTCGTTGGATGTGCGTTCCAGCTCCTGCGAGTATTCGATGGCCTGTTGGGTTTCGTCCGCCATTTGCATGACTTCTTCGAGCGAAACGGCCTCGCCTGAAACTACCTTGCTCAGCATCACATGAGCTGAGGCCGCGCCGATCGAACCGGCGAGTTCGCGTTCCAGTCGGCCGATGAATTCCGGGCTTGGCACCATGTCGGCGCGCGGGACTCCTTCGAACAAGCCGGTAGCGCGCTCGGCCCCCAAGACACGCTGGGCTACGAAGAACAGGTCGTTCGGCGCTGCCGATCCACGCATGAAGTGCTGGTCCGCACGGGCAGTTCGACGGAAGGCATCAACGAAGAGGTTAGCCTGAAGTCGCTCCAGCGCTGATTGGTTGGTGAGCAGCGAGACGACCACCAATACCGTCGTGTTCAGCAGAAGGCTCCAGAAGACCGAGTGAACGAGTGGATCGAGGTGGCCGGCGCCGAACAAGGCCTCGGGGCGCAGCCACGAAATGCCCCAGGGGCCGTTGGCCATGAGGTCGGCTACTATCGGCGAGGAGTTCTCGAAAGACGGCATGAACATCGACCAGGCCCAGATGACGAAGCCGATGGCTACGGCGGCCGTGGCGCCCTTGACGGTCGCGTCCTTCCAGAAGAGCGCTGCGATGATAGCAGGCAGGAATTGGGCTACACCTGCAAAGGAGATCAGTCCGATCGGTGCCAGGGCATCGGAATCCCGGGTGAAATAGAAATAGAGAAAGCCGAGCGAGAGGATAATGCCGATGGAAAGCCGGCGCGAATTGAGAAGCAGGCGGCTGACCCCGTTTGCATCGTTCTCACCCAGGCTTCGCGCCGTACGCAGGGCGATGGGCATGACGATGTGGTTGGAGACCATGATCGAGAGCGCTATGGCCTCGACGATGATCATCGACGTCGCCGACGAGAAGCCGCCGACGAAGGCGAAGAGGGCCAGGCCCTGCTGCCCCGCCGCGAGCGGAAGGGTCAGGACGAACATGTCGGGGTTCGAGCCGGCCGGCATGGAGGTTAGGCCGAATAGTGCGATGGGCAGTGTGAAAAGGCTCATCAACAGCAGGTAGGCTGGGAAAGCCCAACTCGCCGTGCGCAGGTGACTCTCGTCGGAATTCTCGACCACGGTGATCTGGAACTGACGTGGGAGGCAGATGATGGCGGCGATCGAGAGGATATTCATCGCGACCCAGCGGTTACCGAAGGTTTCGTCCGAATAGATGTCGATGCCTTTGGCTTGCGCACTGGCAAAGATCGCCTCGAACCCTCCGCCGATCACCACTACGAAGATGCCCACAGTCAGGAGCGCGGTCAGCTTCACCACGGCCTCGAAGGCGATGGCGGCGACGACGCCATGGTGCTGCTCCTTGGCGTCGACATTGCGGGTGCCGAAGAGGATGGTGAAGAGCGCCATGGCCGCCGCGACACCAAGGGCCAGGCTGACATCGTCAACGCCCTTGAGGCTACCGTCGCCGAGTTCGGACGCGCCGGCTACCGCCTGAATGGATGACGTTACCGCC